>DASWBG010000160.1:0-7937 GCA_036390715.1 Gemmatimonadaceae bacterium | reverse complement strand
GACAAATACAACCCGGATCAGGCTGACCTCGATCACAATGGGATCGGCGATGCCTGCCAGACGACGCCGGTCATCATTCCGCCACCGCCGCCGCCACCCAAACCGGTGCCGCCCGCGTTCACGTACAAGTACATCGGCACGTTCGGCAGCGCCACGAATCCCATCGCTTCGTTCAACGGTAACGGCGAGATCGTCAACGCCCGCGTCGGCGACGTCATCGCCGGCCGATTCATCCTGCGCGGCATCGGCATCGAGTCGGTGGAGATCGGGTTCGTCGGTTTTCCCCCCGATGAGAAGCGGCGCATCCCGCTCGGGCAGCAGTGACATTCGATCGCGTCGCGCGTCACAGAAGGAGCAAGAGCTCAGGACCTCATGATGAAGAAAATGATGAGAGCAGCGCTCGTCCCCATCGTCGCAGTTGCGCTGCTTGCTTCGTGCGCCAGCTACAATGCCTACGAGCGCGCCCAGACCGCTGAGCAGAACCAGGACTGGGACAAAGCGGTCGAGCAATACGAGAAGGCGCTGCAGATCGACGCCGACAACTCCCGTTTCAAGCTCTCACTGAACCGCGCCAAGCGCGAGGCTTCCCGCGCGCATTTCGAAAAAGGCAAGAGCCTTCGCGCCGCCGCAAACGGCGCGAACGGTGACGAGCAGCAGCGTCTCCTGCAGCTCGCCGCGACCGAGTTCGAACTGACGGTCAGACTCGATCCGACGAACCAGTACGCCGCCGTCGAATTCGGCAAAGTCGTGCAGCTCCTGCAGGACGCGTCGCGCGCACAGACCGAAGGCATATCGATCGACGAGATCAAGCGCCGTTCGGCGAAGAACAACATGAGCAAAGCGCAGCCGCCGCAGCTCAATCCGGCGTCGAACGAGCCGATCTCGCTGTCGTTCCCGCGCGAGACGCCCGTCAAAGACATCTATCGCGCACTCGGCAACGCGTTCGGGATCAACATCCTCTTCGATCAGGCGGTCAAGGACGACAAGATCTCGATCGAGCTGCGCGACGTCACCGCCCAGCAGGCGCTCGAGCGCGTCATGCAGGCGGCGAATAATTTCTACAAAGTCCTCGACGAGAAGACCATCATCATCGTTCCCGACAACCCGCAGGCTCGCCGCGACTACGAGGACCTCGTCATCCAGACGTTCTACCTCTCCAACGGCGACGCCGAGCAGGTCACGAACGTCGTGCGCACGATGATCGAAGCGCGCAACGTGTTCCCGCTCAAGGCGCTCAACGCCATCACCATTCGCGACACCGCCGACAAGGTGCGCATCGCCGAAAAAATCATCCAGGCCAATGACAAGGCCAAGGCCGAAGTGGTCGTGGCCGTCGAGCTCGTACAGATCGATCTCAACCGCCTGCGCGATCTCGGCATCGCCATTCAGGGTCCGGCCGTCTCCGCGCCGGGCTCCGTCGTTCCGACCGTCACCGGTCCGGACGGCAAGCCGCTCTCGCTCACCGGCGGCGCATCCGTCACCCTCGATCAGCTTCGCTCCCTCGGCCCGGGCGCGTTCAGCTTCTCGATGCCTTCGGTGACCTACGCATTGATCAAGAACATCTCGAACAGCGAGCTGCTCGCGAATCCGGAGCTGCGCATCTCCGAGGGCGAGAAGGCGACGCTGCACATCGGCCAGCGCATTCCGGTTCCGGTGTCGACATTCACGAGCATCGCGCCGACGACGGGCGGCACGTTCTCGCCGGTCACGTCATTCCAGTACCAGGACGTCGGCATCAAGGTCTCGATGGAGCCGCGCGTGCACCACAACCGCGAGGTCACGTTGAAGCTCACCGTCGAAGTGTCGAACCAGGGCCCGCCGGTCCAGGTGCCGAATCAGGCGCCCCAGCCGACGTTCGCCACGCGCACGATCGAGTCGACCATTCGCCTCAAAGATGGTGAGACGAACTTCCTGGCCGGCCTCATTCAGACCAACAAGGAAGACGCCACGGCCCAGACTCCGTTCCTCGGAGACCTGCCGTTCATCGGACGCCTCTTCAATCAGAATCATCGGAACGAGACGCGCACGGACCTCGTGCTGACGATGACGCCGCACATCATCCGCATCGCCGACATTACCGACGAGGATGTCGCGCCGATGTGGGTCGGAACGACGAACAACCTGACGTTCCGCGGAGTGTCGCCGCGCATCGAGTCGCAGATCTCGAACGATCCGTTCACGCCGAACAACCGCGGCTCGTTTACGGGCGGCCGCACGAGCGCGACGACGAACACGGGTACCGACGCGCAGGGCAACGTCTCCACGCCGCCGCCCACCGCGCCGGGCTACGTCCCGCCGGCGGGAACCCCTCCGTCGGATCCATTCAACAAGCCGAAGCCGGTGCCGCAGGGACCGTCCAGCGACGCGACGCAGCCCGGTACATCGCCGGTGAAACTCGCGGCCACGGCGTCCATCGAGCAGCCTGCGATGAGCGACGAAGCCGCGATGCGCCTTGCCCCGCGTATTTCGCCTCAGCCGGTGACGCTGACGATGAAAGCGGGCGACCAGAAGCTGTGGACCGTCGTCGGCATGGACCTCGACGGCCTGACGACGACGGGCATGTCGTTCCGGTACGACCCGCACGCGCTGAATGTCGAAGACGTCATGTTCGGCCCGGCGATGAGCATCGATCCGAAGACTCCACCCGTCGTGAAGATCGATGCGAACAACGGATTCGTGACGATTACCTCGTCCGACGGCAAGCCGCTGGTCTTCCGCAGCGGCGGCGAGCTGCTGGTTCTCCGTCTTCAAGGCATTCTCACGGGTGACGCCGCGCTCGTGGTCGACGCGCCCGAGTTGAAGAACGCCAAGGGTGAAGTCGTCATGGGCGCGATCTCCGGCGGAAGGGCGCGAGTCGAGTAACCCATGTTCGTTCTGAATCGCAACAGCCGCGGATTCACGATTGCGGAGCTGATCACCGTCATCGCGATCATCGGCATTCTCGCTGCCACGGCCGCGCCCGTCGCCCGGTTCGGCTTGCGGCGCGAGAAAGAGATCGAGCTGCGCTCGCATCTGCGCAAGATCACCGACGCAATCGATCGCTACCACGACATCATGACCATCCCTCCGACCTCGCCGATCCGTCCGGCGCAGATGCCCGCGCTCGGATCCGAGGGTTACCCGAAGGATCTGGACGAGCTGCTCAAAGGGATCAAGCTCAGCGACGGCCGCACGATCAGGGTCATCCGCGAACGCGATCTCATCGATCCGATGACCGGAAAGAAAGAGTGGAACACGCTGTCGACGACCGACGAGCCGGACACGTCGTCGTCGGACAAGAACAACGTCTTCGAAGTTCACTCCAAGTCGACCGCGCTCTCGCTCGACGGCAAGACGAGGTACAACGAATGGTGAGCCGTCTACGCCAGCACGGATTCACGCTCATCGAGCTGATGGTCGTCATCTCGATCATCGGAATTCTCGCGGGCATCGCTGTGGTGCAGGTCAGGACAGCGCAACGGAAGGCGCGCGAGACCGCGCTCAAGAAGGACCTCCACGACATGCGGGAGGCCATCGACAACTTCTACGCGGACAAGCAGCGCTTCCCTGGCGATCTCAACGAGCTCGTTCCGAAGTACATCCGCACGATCCCGAAGGATCCGATCACCAACACTCCCGATTGGGAGCCCGTGATGGATACGCCCGACCCCGACGATCCGCAGAGCACCGACGCGACCGGCTCACCCGTTCCTCCCGGCGTCTCCGACGTGAAAACCAAGGCTCCCGGAAACACTCTCGATGGCGTCCCCTACACGGAGCTCTGAGGCCGGCTTCACGCTCGCCGGTCTGATCGTGATCATGACGGTGATCTCGATCATGATCGCGTTCACCATCCCGCGGCAGTGGTCGCTCGCCGTCGCGCGCGATCACGACCTGCAGACGTACTTCGCGATGCGGCAGTACGCGCGAGCCATGCGCGCCTTTCAGGACAAGAACAAAGTGCAGCCTGTCAGCCTCGATCAGCTCGAGAAGGCGCGCAATCCGCGCTTCCTGCGCGGTAAAGGCGGCATACCCGACGCCCTGACCGGGAAGATGGACTGGATCCCCATTCCATTCACCGCTCAGGCCGCGACCAGCACCGGCGTGAACCCCGCCGTCGACCAGCTCCTCGGCGGCGGCCGCTCCGGTGTCGCGCCCCCGCCTGTCACGACCGTTCCGATCAACGCTACGGACACGGCCAAGCCGGGCGGTTTCAGCGGGCCGATGATGGGCGTGCGTCCCAACAAGACCGGCAAGAGTTACCTGAGGGTGAACGGCGCCGAGTCGTACGATCAGTGGAGCTACACGACGCAGGATCTCGACGCCGAGATCAACAACCGTCGCAACGCATTGATGATCAAATAGGCGCTGCATGCCCGTCCAGCGCCACGTCCTGCCGTCAGGACTCACGGTCCTCCTCGAGACACTGCCGTATGTGCGGTCGGTGTCGCTCGGCTACTACCTGCGCAGTGGATCGGCCGTGGAGTCGGAAGAGCACGGCGGCGCCTCGCATTTCCTCGAGCACCTCGTCTTCAAAGGCACCGAGCACCGGTCGACCTCCGAGATCGCGCAGGTCATCGACATCCTCGGCGGCGACGTCGACGCGTTCACCGGCAAGGAGTACACCTCGTTCTACGCGCACGTGCTGGATGAGCAGGTCGACACCGCGCTCGACCTGCTGACCGACATCGTCGCCTCACCGCGCTTCACGCCCGAGGACATCGAGATGGAGCGGAGCGTGATCCTCGAAGAGATCAAGATGGTCGAGGACACTCCAGACGATCTCGTGCACGAGATCTTCGTCACTTCGTTCTGGCCCGATCATCCCCTCGGCCGCCCGATCCTCGGCACCGAAGAGACGGTGGCCCGGCTCGGGCGCGAACAGATCGTGGCGCACTACTCCGAGACGTTCCATCCGACGAACCTGATCTTCTGCGCGTCGGGCAACGTACGCCTCGAACAGGTCGTGCCGTTTCTCGAGCGCAGCTTCCCGGTCGACACGCGCAATCCCGTGCGCCGCGAGTGGAGCGCCCCGTCGCCGAAACAGCACGTCATCCTGCGAGAGAAGCGCGAGCTCGAGCAGGTCCACCTCTGCCTCGGATCGCGAGGCTATCCGCAGCAGGGCGACGAGCGTTACGCCGCAGCGCTGTTCAACACCGTCCTCGGCGGCGGGATGTCCTCGCGGCTGTTCCAGCGCATTCGCGAAAAGGAAGGCCTCGTCTACAGCGTGCTGTCGTATCACAACGGATATCTGCACGGCGGATACGAAGCCGTTTACGCGGCATGCGTCCCGAAGAATCTGAAGCGCGTCCTCGCGATCACGCTCGAGGAGATGCGCAAGATCAAGCTCGAAGGAGCGACAGCCGAGGAGCTCGCCTCGGCCAAGCTGCATCTGAAGGGCTCGATCCTGCTGTCGCTCGAGTCTACGGTGAGCAGAATGTCCGGGATGGCGCGGCAGGAGTACTACTTCGGCCGTCAGTTCAGCGCCGACGAGATCATCGCGAATATCGACGCGGTCACACGCGATGACATCCGGAAGGTTGCCGAGACCATCGTCGATCCGGAGTCGCTCTCGCTCACGCTACTCGGCAACGTGAAGGCGCCGGGCATCTCGACGGACATGCTGCGCGACGCGGTGGCTTGAAGTTGCGAACCACGAGGCGCGGAAGCGCCGGGCCGAAGCTGCGCCGCGTCAGCTGCTGCGCGTGGAGCTGGGCTGCCGGCGCTCTGCTCTTCGTTGAGCGAAGGCTCGGCACAAGCGACATAACGGCCGGCAGTGCCACGCCACCACATCTCATTCGCCATCTTTTTGCGTCGGACCAACTCCTTACTCGCTCGGCTCGGCACTCGCGAACGAACCGAGCCGGATATCGCCGCCTGGTACATAGGTACTCATCACAACGCCGGTGGTCGAAACCTGAGAGCGAACGAGCCGCAGCGCCGATGGCTTGGCGGTCTCGCTGAAGAGGCGCTTGCCACGCCCAAGCACCACTGGAAAAGTCCACACGTTGTACTCGTCGATCAGTGAGGCGGACTGGAGCGTTTGAATCAAATTGCCGCTGCCGATCATCTGCAGGTCGGGGCCCGGTTGGGCCTTGAGAGCGATAATTGCCGAAACGACATCGCCGTGGAGCAGCGTCGAGTTGTTCCAGCGGAGCACCGTCAACGTACGCGAAGCAACATACTTTTTCGCTGCATTGAACGTCTTCGCAATCGGATGGTCATCCGGCTGATAAGGCCAGTACGCTTCGAATATCTCATAGGTCCTGCGCCCGAGCACCAGCTCACGATCCTTGCCGTCGAAACCTGATGCTGCGATGTCCATGCTTTCGTCCTCCCGGTAGGCGAACATCCAACCGCCAAGGGCAAACCCGCCAGTGGGGTCTTCTTCCGGTCCGCCGGGTGCTTGCATGATGCCGTCGAGCGACGCAAACGTAGAAACGATCAGTTTTCTCATGGAAACACTCCTCTGGTGAGTCGGGTCTTGGTCATGCGCGCTACTTCGTTATGCTGCCCGGACCGTCAGTGTTGCAGTTCAACTGGAACCTAGACGTCGCCACTCGAAGCAAGGCCATTCTGCTCCGACGTGAACTTATACGTCAGCTCGTCGCCGCTCCGCATGCCGTAGGCCTGCAAAAAGATGTGCGACAACAATTCAACGATACCGGATTCTGTGAGAGGTGCCAGAGGATATGCCAGCACCCGCGTTCGGCCGCGGTCGCACGGATAGTCCTGATTCGGCGACAAGCCCGCAGCCTGACACAGAGCGCGAAGACGGGATTCCTGCAGCGGGTCCAGCCTTGGATGCGGAAACAACATGAGTTCGACTGATCCATCGTCCCGCCGAGTCAGGGACGCTCCGTCATCCGTGAAGCCGACGGTTACGGTCACCGATTGGAGCAGAGGGCTGCGAATGAACTGCACCACTTTAGTCGGCAAATCACCGAGGTCCCCTTCGGACGCGGGCCCCGGCTGTTGCGGCAGAGGGTGAAGGGGATGCTTGAGAGCAAGTTCGTTCAGAATCCGCATTAGCCCAGCGAGATCGAGAATGTGGCAGAGTTGCTCATCCGGAAACGCCCACACCGCCAACTCATCTTCTGGTTCCTGCGCTCGACCCGGCGGGGGTTCGAGGCGAGGCTCGCGGAACAACCAGAGGCGGCGGCCATCGTCCTCGTCATGCTCCGTGCCGACGTAGAGGAGGCTTTGGATGGATGGAACCAGCAACTCACCATCCTGGTATCCAACGCTGAAGTAGCAGTTGCCGACAGCCAACTCAGCGGGTCGCACAACTCCCCCGGCATTCCGTCACTTCGCAACTCTCCACACTGGACGGCTAACGTTTCAAGCTGAGCGGCTTCGGCCCACTCAAGGAAACGTGAGAGCAAGCGTATCAGACGGCGGGCCGAAGCCCACTCCAGCGCAAAAGTTAGCCGCCGTCGCCATCGTGAGCATGTCGGCGCTCAAGGCTCTTCTCGAATTTATCCAGCTTCGCGGGTGCGATGTAGACATATTCGACGATGGCCCTGAAAAACTCGTCGACCGGCCATGTCATTGGTACGGTGATCTCGTCCCGTGCCTCGTGAGCGGCAGCATTTCCCAACGTGCGGATCACATCCGTCATCCTCGCGAGCGTGGGAGGGATATCGCCGCTCGCACGGAGTTTCTGGAGACGGTGGAAAAGGTCGCCCTCCCGTCCCTTCGGTTTCGCAATGCCACGATCATCACAGATCGCTTCGAGAGCTTTTCGGATCAGGATGACGAACCCCAGCGGCGCACTGTCCTTGCACTTCGACGCCTGATCGTAGATCCGGCGGACCGGTAGAGGAACTTCAGTACCGAAGCCTGCCGGCACTGGGTAGACCTGTGACGGCCAATCCCCATCGATCTCAAAAGGGTCAATCCCGTCGTAAAGGACTGGTGCATCACACGTCTCGCATATGCACAGATAGGCCAGCATG
>DASWBG010000159.1:0-6156 GCA_036390715.1 Gemmatimonadaceae bacterium | reverse complement strand
GAGGTAACCCGTATCGTAATCCTTTTCCGCGAACCACTCGTCGAGCTTGTCGAGCTCCTTCTTGGCGAGCGGGACATACCGTGAATCAGGAAAGCTGCCGAGGAGCGACTCGAACGCGGTTTGCGCGCTCTTGCCATAGGTGGCGTCCAGCTGCGGACGACTCCACTCGTGCTCGTACGCCAGCCCAGAGAGGTAGAACGCATCGTCAACCAGCGTGTCCTGTGGGAAGGCGTCGATGAGACGATTGTACGTTCCCGCCGCGAGCAGATACTCTCGATTGTGGGACTGCGACTGCGCCAGGTAGTAATACGCGAGCGGAAGGCGCGGATCGCGCGCCGAAAGATCTAGTGTCAGTTTCTCAAACGCTTTCGCGGCGTTGTCGTAGCGCCGCGCCTTGTATTCGGCGAGCGCTACCTCGTACAGCTTGTCGGCTGTAGGGTAGATCTTCGGATCGAATGGGGGCTTGCAAGCCAGCGGTGCCGCGAGCAGCAGGGCCAGCAAAAACAATCTTGGCTTGAACATCCGTATGATATTACCCTCTGCGGCCGAGCGCGTTCATGCGGATGGGCGTCCGATCGAATGGTACCGCACGCCCAGCTCCCGCATCTTCTCGACGTCGTAAAGATTTCTGCCATCGACGATGACCGGTTGCTTGAGCGTGCGCTTCACCCGCGCAAAATCCGGGTGGCGATACTCGTTCCAGTCAGTGACCACCACGAGCGCATCCGCACCCGCGAGCGCCTCATAGTTAGTCTCCGCATAATCTATTCGGTTGCCAAACAAAGCTCGCGCATGATTGAGCGCGGCCGGATCGTGCGCACAGATCGATGCACCCTCCTTGAGCAGCGCGTCTATCAGAGCGAGCGATGGAGCCTCGCGCATGTCATCCGTACCCGGCTTGAAGGCGAGACCCCAAAGCGCTATCCGCCGGCCGGTCAGAGTGTTTCCCAGCGCGAGCTTCACTTTCCCGACCAAAACCTGCTTCTGTCGTTCATTTGCCGACTCGACTGCGGCCAGCACCTGTAACGGTGAGCCACACTCTGACGCTGTCCGCACCAACGCTTTCACATCCTTCGGAAAGCAGGATCCGCCGTATCCCGGGCCGGCAAACAGGAAGGACTGACCGATGCGTGAGTCGGTTCCAATTCCCTTTCTAACCAGGTCGATACTGGCTCCGAGCTTTTCGCACAGATTGGCAAGCTCATTCATAAAGGAGATACGCGTTGCCAGCATTCCATTAGCCGCGTACTTCGTCATTTCCGCCGACGCGATGTCCATCACCAGAATCGGCTTCCCGGTTCGCACGAACGGCGCGTAGAGGTCGGTCATTACCTTGCGCGCCTGCTCGCTCTCGACGCCCAGAACCACCCGGTCCGGTCGCATGAAATCCTCAACTGCCGCGCCCTCTTTCAGAAACTCCGGGTTGCTGCAGATATAGAAGGGGAACTTTGCCTTCTTCGCGATTTCGGCGCTCACTTTTGTCGCGCTTCCGACCGGCACGGTCGATTTGGTCACAACCACCATTTCACGAGCCATGTATTGCCCGACCAAGGACGCGACCTGCAGGACATACTTCAGGTCGGCAGATCCGTCTTCGCCCGGCGGCGTGCCAACCGCTATGAACACGACTTCTGCCGTCGCGATTGCCTCCTGCAAATCCGTGGTGAACGTCAATCTCTGCTCGGCTTGATTCCGTTCTACGAGTGCTTTGAGGCCGGGCTCGTAAATCGGCATGACGTTCAGTTTGAGACCATCGATTTTGCTTTTGTCGATATCAGCGCAGCACACGCTGTTGCCTGTCTCAGCCAGACATGCGCCCACGACGAGCCCAACGTAGCCAGTGCCAATTACCGATATGTCCACGAGACCAGGGTGTGAGTTGGTTGCAGCGCGGTCGCGCTAGGCGATCGCGTACGGGCTTGGCGATGCGAGGGAGACTATGCGCCCCTTCCCCTTTGCCAGCTTGGCCGTGGCATTCCTGGTGTCGACGACCACTTTCGCGAGGTGGACCACACGCTGGTAATCGACGCTGGCGTGATCGGTGACGATCACCACTGCGTCGGCGCGGGTTATTTCGTCGTCGGTGAGGGGGACGCTCGAGTGCTCGTGTCCGTCTTCGCGGAACTTTGGAACGTAAGGATCGTGGTAGAACACCGCCGCTCCCTGTTGCTCCAGCAGCCGAATCACATCGAGGGCCGGACTTTCTCTCATGTCGTCAATGTCCCTCTTGTAAGCAACGCCAAGTACCAGAATGCGGCTCCCGTTGACCGACTTCCTGTCTTCGTTGAGAGCCTGCGTGACCTTGCGCGCCACTACCGCGGGCATCTCGCTGTTGATCTCGCTGGCGAGATCGATGAAGCGCGTCTTGTAGTTGAGCGTTCTCATCTTCCAGGCGAGATAGTGGGGGTCGAGTGGAATGCAGTGTCCGCCGATTCCGGGGCCCGGCGTGAATTTCATGAAGCCGAATGGCTTCGTCGCCGCGGCTTCGATCACTTCCCAGATGTTGACGCCGAGCTTGTCGCAAACGATCGCCATCTCGTTCACCAGGCCGATGTTCACAGACCGGAACGTATTCTCGAGCAGCTTCACCAGCTCGGCCGTCTCCGTGCTGGAGACGGGCACCATCGTATCGAGACAGGTCGCATAAAGCGCGACCGCCACCTCGGTACACGCCGGTGTAATGCCGCCGACGATCTTCGGAGTGTTCTTGGTATTCCAGATCGGATTGCCTGGATCAACGCGCTCGGGGCTGAACGCGAGAAAGACGTCCTCGCCCACTGTAAGACCGGCCGCTTCGAGCTTCGGCTGCAGCAGCTCGCGGGTCGTTCCGGGATACGTGGTGCTCTCGAGGACAACTACGATACCAGGCCGGCAGTTTCGGCCGATCGCGTCAGCCGCGGCGATCACGTAGCCCATGTCGGGATCGCGCGTCTTGGCAAGCGGGGTCGGAACCGCAATCGAAACCGCATCCATCTCCTGCATCCGCGCTTCGTCCTTCGTCGCCTCGAACTTCCCCTCCTTCACCAGCCGTGCGAGCTCCGCGCTCGGCACATCCTGGATGTGCGACTTGCCGGACATCAGCTGGTTGATGAGTCTCTCACTCACATCGTAGCCGATCACCTTGAAGCCGGCCCGCGCAAACTCCAGTGCCAGCGGCAGCCCGACGTACCCGAGGCCCACCACGCCAATGCATGCGGTTCTGTTTTCGATCTTCGCTAGAAGCTGATCTTTTAGTTGCACTTGGCGCCCTGTTTAGGAGTGTGTCTGATTGTCAGCGGCCGTAAAATCCACGTACGGCTTCTATGACTTCGTCCAGCTGCGATTGCTTCAGCTCCGGGTAAACCGGGAGCGAAATCACTTCCTGCGTCGCCTTCTCGCTCTCCGGGAACGCGCCCCTCTTGTACGCGAGATACTCGAAGCACGGCTGAAGGTGCAGCGACAGCGGATAGTAAATCGCCGTCCCGATCTGCTTGTCCTTGAGATGCGTCTGAAGCGCATCGCGGTGGGCTGCGCGCAGGGTGTACTGGTTGTAGATCGACTCGTTTGCCGGATCGATGGTAGGCGTTCGCACACCCTCGACATCCGCGAACGCGGCGTTGTAATACGACGCGTTCTTGCGCCTTGCCGCGCTCCATGAAGCAAGATTGACCAACTTCGCCGACAGAATTGCCGCCTGCAACGCGTCGAGCCGGCTGTTGTAGCCGACCTCCTCGTGATAATACGTCTTCATTCCGCCATGCACGCGGAGCCGTCGTATGCGGGTGGCGATTTCGTCGTTCTGGGTGACGACCATCCCGCCGTCGCCGTAGCCGCCAAGGTTCTTCGACGGAAAGAAACTGAATGTGCCTACCGCTGCGGCTTCGCCCGCCATCACCCATTTCCCGTCGATCTTTCGCCGCGCTCCAATCGACTGCGCGGCGTCCTCGATCACTGGTCGATTCCCAGCGGCGTCCACAATGGCTTCGATCGGCGCCATCTGCCCGAACAGGTCGACTGCGATGATCGCCTTCGTCGACGGCTTGATCGCGGCGGCGAGGGCGTCGGTCGAGACATTGAAGGTGTCGGGATTGATGTCCGCGAACACGGGACGGGCGCCGACGTTGTGAACGGCGCCCGCTGTGGCGAAGAACGTGAATGGCGTGGTCAGAACTTCATCCCCACGTCCGATGTTGAGTGCCCGGAGTGCAAGCAGGATCGCATCGGTGCCGTTTGCGACTCCGATTGCGTGCGTCGTATGCGAAAGCAGCGCGACTTCGCGCTCGAGCCGCTCCACGGGCTCGCCCAGGATGAACGCCTGCTCGTCGATGACTTTCGTCATCGCATTCACGATGGAATCGCGAATGGTCGCGTGCTGCGCCTTCAGATCAAGAAGTGGAACTGGCATTTATCCGCGTCTGGAACAGAATTAGAGTGGGAAAGCCTTTAAAGATAAGCGTTTCGGGCTCAGACTTGCGCTCGAAGAGGCAGAGGTACCTCCTTGCCAGTCTTGGCCGACTCGTAGATGCCAAGGATCAATTCGAGCGACTTTCTGCCGGCCCGCCCGTCGGTATCGGGCTTCGCCTCGCCTCTGAGCACCGCGAGGACGTTCCGATAGTAACCCTGGTGGCCCAGGCCGTACACGCTTGGCGGATTGGTGTTCGCCGCCTCCACCTGCTTGTCGTCGTCGTCATACTCAGCGAATTCCCAGTGCTCGATCTTGTTGACAGCAGTGCCGCCGATTTTCGCCGAACCCTTTTCGCCCAGAATCGTGAGTGATCCCTCGAGATTCCGCGGGTAGGCGAGCATCGTGACCTGGATCATGCCAAGCGCCCCAGAGCGAAATTTTAGTATGGCGACCCCCGAGTCTTCGGTTTCGATCCGTCGGGCCAGCGTTGCGGTTTTGGCCATGACGCTCTCAACAGGCCCCATTACCCATTGGATCAGATCGACGTAGTGCGATGCCTGGTTCATGAAGGCGCCGCCGTCGAACTCCCACGTCCCGCGCCAGGGAGCCTGATCGTAGTACTCCTGCGGCCTCGCCCAGTGAACCGTGCAGCTCGCCATGTAGATTCGACCGAAGCGGTTCTTGTCGATTGCCCGCTTGAGCAGCTGGACCGGCGGATTGAGCCTGTTCTGTTTGACGACGAACAGCTGCACTCCGGCCTTGTCACAGGCATGCACGAGCGCATCGGCGCCGGTAAGCGAGATTGCCATCGGCTTCTCCATCACCACGTGCTTGCCCGCGCGTGCCGCTTCGACTCCCTGGTCCGGGTGCAACCCTGACGGAGTCGCAATCGTGATGACGTCCGCCTTGCTCTCCTTCAGCATCTTTTCGTACGACGCGTAGTGCGGGACTTTCCATTGGGCGCCGGCCTGCGCCGCCCGCTCCGGATCGGCATCGCAAACGGCTGCCAGCTCGAGTCCGTCGACCTCGTCGATCGCCTCGAAGTGGTTCTTGCTGATTCGTCCGCATCCGACGAGCGCTACCCGAAAGGTCTTCTCGGAGCTCACTTGGGAACTCTCTTCAACTGTTCGCCTTCCTGGCGGTATCTCGTGCCACACACCTTGCACGCTTCGGGACTCTTGTCTGGCAGCCGCTCGCCGCACTGGCACATCCAACCGACTCGGTGGGCGGGGACGCCGACCATCAGCGCGTAAGCGGGAACGTCCTTGGTGATCACGCTTCCGGCGCCTATGAACGCGTACTCCTCGAGCGTGACTCCAGCTACGATCGTCGCATTGGCGCCAATCGTCGCCCCTCGGCGTACCAGCGTGCGCTTGTACTCGTTCTTCCGCGAAACATGGCTACGCGGGTTGACGACATTGGTGAACACCATCGATGGCCCGCAGAACACATCGTCCTCGAGCACCACGCCCTCGTACACAGATACGTTGTTCTGAATCTTGACGTTGTTTCCGATCCGGACGCCGTTCATCACTACCACGTTCTGTCCGAGCGAGCAGCGCTCTCCGATCACGGCCCCGCCGAGCACGTGGCAGAAGTGCCAGACCTTTGTGTCCGAGCCGATCTGCGCGCCGTCGTCGACGTAGGCAGACTCGTGAATGAAGGGCTTGGCCATTCTAGACGCCGGCTTCCTTTGGAATCCGGGCGTGCCACTCCTGGAGCGAGAGAACCGAGGGCGCGCGTGAGCGGAGCGAGAGAATCGCGTCGCAAGC
>DASWBG010000158.1:0-3905 GCA_036390715.1 Gemmatimonadaceae bacterium | reverse complement strand
AGGGTCGCGAAAGCCCAAAGATTTCCCACCCTCTCTCTGACGTCGCAGTATGGCAAGGTCGCGTTCCCGCAGACGGGGCTTCCCCAGTCGGGAAGTTTCCGGACAAACTGGACCATCGGCGTCGCGTCGCAGTTCCCGCTTTTCACCGGTGGCCGCATCAAAGGCGATCAACTGGTGGCAGAAGCCAATTTGCGCGAGGCGCAGGCCCGGTACGATCAGGTCCGCGAATTCGCCGCGCTCGACTCCAGGGTGACGATCAACAATCTTCTCCAGGCTCGCGCGGCGTGGCAGGCCAGTCAGGGGACGGCCGAGCAGGCAGCGCGTGCGTATGCGATCGCGGAAGTTCGATACAAGGAGGGCATCTCGACGCAGCTCGAGTTGAACGACTCGAGAATCCTGCTCGAGCAGGCGGTCACGAATCGAGCGTTGTCAGCGAGAAATCTGCAGGTCGCACGAGTGAAGCTGGCACTCCTTCCTGATCTTCCGTTGCAAAGCACCGGAACGACCCAGGCTCAGACCCAGTCGGCAGCAACGCAACAAACGCAGTCGCAGCAAAGCACTCCGTCTACACAAGCCGTGCAGACGCAGGGACAGCAAACAACCGGCATTCCACCACAGTAAGCACTCAGAAGAGAGTTATACATGAAGCTAAATAGCAGTATTTCGAGAAAGAGCGCGGCTGTTTTGCTGGGTCTTGCCGCGATGACAGCGGTCAATGCGTGCAGCAAAAGCGATAAGGTCTCAGCCGCAGAAACGGCGAAATTGGAAACCATGGTTGTGGGGCCCGAGAACATCACCATTGCCGCCAATGGATCCATCATGACCGGCCCCTCCATCTCCGGAACGCTCGAGCCCGACCGTGAAGCTGTGCTTCGCGCGCAGGTCTCTGGCAGCGTTCTCCAGACATATGCTGATCAGGGCCAGGCCGTGAATGCCGGCACCGTGCTCGCGCGCATTGATGCGTCGGGAATTCAGGACGCTTACACCTCGGCGCGCGCCGGGCTCGTCTCCGCGCGCAACGCGGCTGATGTGGCAGCAAAAGATCTCGCTAGAAACGAGAAGCTTCTCGCCGCGGGGGCGATTGCCGAACGGGATATCGACCAGTCGCGTCGGGCATCGATCGCGGCGCAGGCAGCACTCGAAGATGCGAACTCGAGGCTGGCGACTGCCGAGAAGGCGTATCGCAGCACTACCGTCACGGCGCCCTTCACCGGAGTCGTTAGCGAACGCCCCGTCTCGGCGGGCGATGTCGTCCAGCCAGGCACTGCGCTGTTTACAGTCGTTGATCCATCGAGCATGAGGCTCGAGGCATCGGTACCGGCGGAGCAGCTCGCATCTATCCGTATCGGTGTGCCGGTGAATTTCACGGTCAGCGGATATCCAGGTCGCCAATTCGTGGGGCGCATTACTCGCATCAACCCAACCGCTGATCCGACCACTCGCCAGGTGCGCATCTACGTCTCGATTCCGAACGAGGGTCGCTCGCTCGTCGGCGGTCTGTTCGCGAACGGACGGATGTCCACCGCGACAAAGCTGGGACTCGTTGTTCCCCAGTCCGCGGTCGACATACGCGGGACAAGTCCATTCATTATGAGAGTGAAACAGGGAAAGGTGGAGAAGGTTCAGGTACAGATCGGGCTGACGGATAAGACTTCCGAGACCATCGAGGTATTGTCGGGCCTTCAGGCGGGCGACACGCTGCTCCTGGGTGCGGCTCAGGGAATTACTCCGGGAACCCTCATAAGAGTCTCGGCACCGACGGCTGGTCCGGCAGCGAATAACGGCAAGGGGAGCTGATTTATGGTCATTTCAGATTTTGCGATCAAGCGTCCGATGATCACCGTCGTGACGATGGTGGCACTGGTCGTCTTTGGAGCTTTCGCGTTTTGGAGGCTTCAGACCGACGAATTCCCCGACATTCAGCAGCCGGTTGTGCTCACGTTCATTCCTTATCCGGGTGCATCGCCGGAAGGCGTCGAGCGCGAGATCCTGAAGCCGGTCGAGGACGCGATCAAGGGAATCTCCGGCGTCGACAAGATCTACGGGACGGCCGGCGACGGATATGCTCAGATCATCACGCTATTCCTGTTCGAGAAAGATCCTCAGGTGGGCACGCAGGACATTCGTGATGCCATATCCGGAATCCGCGCCGATCTCCCGGTCGAGATGAAGGAGCCGGTGCTACAACGATTCGACCCATCGGACCAGCCGATCGTCTCCATGACGATCGCATCGCCTGCACTGAGTCCGGCACAGCTGACACGACTCGCTGATCCTGACATCACGAGCAAGTTGAGAGGAATTCCGGGCATCGCGCAGGTGCAGTTGGTGGGCGGTGTGAAGCGCGAGATGACGATCCAGCTGAGGCCCCAATCACTTCAGGCAGCCGGCATCAGCGTTGGTCAGGTCGTCCAGGCGCTGGAAGCGCAAAATCTTGCCGCGCCGGTTGGGCGTCTCAACGGAAACCTGGATGAGCGTACGATTCGCCTGCAAGGACGTCTCGAGGGCCCGCAGGATTTCATGAACCTGGTAGTCGCCGAGCGAAACGGTCAGATCGTGCGATTGGGTCAGGTGGCCGATGCGATCGACGGCACACAGGAGCAGCGCTCGCTCGCTCTCTACAACGGCGCCGAGGCAGTCGGCATCAACATTGTGAAAGCGAAGGGCTACAGCACGACCGATGTCAGCGCGAACGTTCGCAAAAAGGTGGCGGAGATCCAGAAGACCCTGCCTGCAGGCGTGAAGATCGACGTCGTAAAAGACTCGGGTGTCCGCGTCAAAGCATCGGTGACCAACGTCGCAGAGGCGCTTGGCATCGGAGCGCTTCTCACTGTGCTGGTGGTGTTCGTGTTCCTCAACTCGTGGCGGTCGACTGTCATCACGGGTCTGGCGCTGCCAGTGTCGGTGATGGCGTCGTTCATAGCCGTGTGGGCGTTCGGATTCACGCTCAACACCATGTCGCTGCTCGGTCTGTCGCTCGCGATTGGAATTCTGATCGATGATGCCATCGTGGTGCGCGAGAACATCGTGCGCCACATCCAGCTGGGTAAGGATCACATGACTGCGTCGCACGAGGGCACCGATGAGATCGGTCTTGCCGTCGCTGCCACGACGTTCTCGATCGTCGCGGTATTCGTACCGGTGGCGTTCATGTATGGAGTGGCTGGACAATGGTTCAAGCCATTCGCTCTCACGATCGCAGCGTCGGTGCTCGTGTCGCTGTTCGTGTCTTTCTCGCTCGACCCCATGTTGTCGGCATACTGGGCCGATCCGCAGGTGGAGGCGGGCGAGCACCGTAATCCGATCGCGCGCACGCTCGAGAAGTTCAACAACTGGTTCAACCGCATGGCGCAGCGCTACAAGGGGCTGATTGCCTGGGCGCTCGACCACCGGGTGGCGGTGGTTCTGCTGGCGCTGGCCTCCTTCGTTATCTCGCTCATACTTCCAGCCGTGGGGCTCGTGGGTGCGAGCTTCTTCGGGACCGAGGATCAGTCGGAGGTCAACATCTCTCTTGAGACTCCGCCGGGGTCGAATCTCGCGTACACGAGAATCAAGGCTGAAGAGGCTGCCCGGATTGCGCGCACGCACAAGGAAGTCCGCTTCACCTTTACGACGCTCGGTGGACAAACGGGCGACGTGAACAACGGCAATATCTACGTGCGACTGGTCCCCAAAGCCGATCGCAGCATCGGCGCCGAGGATTTCGGCCGCCAGCTGCGCCAGGAAGTCGGGCGCATCGGTGGCGCAACTATGTCCGTGTTCACCAACGACTTTCAGGGGGCGCAGAAGCAGATTCAGATCGAAATGCGCGGCGGCACTTCGCAGCAACTGGCGACGACTGCTGAAGCGATCGCCGAGCAAGTGAAACAGGTCAAGGGCGCGGTGGATGTCGGGCTGTCGACCAA
>DASWBG010000157.1:0-7021 GCA_036390715.1 Gemmatimonadaceae bacterium | reverse complement strand
CGTAATCGCGCGTGGGTCGCTCACCGTGACGAGAACCCACCTTCGGTTGGGACTGATCGATGTGATCGGATTCGCGGGTGCTTCGAGAATCTTCACCAGATCGGCGGGTGGCGACTGGTAGGTCTGCTGAGCCCAGACTGGAATGAGCGGCGCGAGCATCAGGCATGCCGCCGACAGAACGCGGCGATACGAAAGTCTATTCATTGATGTGAATGAGGTGACGGAATGCCAGCGGAGCTGCATTGCTACTATAAATACTGGCGATCCGGTCAGAATGTTGGTCAACGTTTTTCGATCCGCATCCTCACAGCACCAGCGGGACGCAATGTGATCCTCGGCTCGATGGCCGGGGGAGAGCTTCCGAGGTAGTGGAGGCTCCATCTTTGCGCAATCGTCGCAAGGATCAGAATCCCCTCCATCCACGCGAACTGCTCCCCGATACAGATACGCGTCCCGCCGCCGAACGGGAAATAGGAAAACTTCGGACGCGTCGCCGCGATTTGCGGCTGCCATCGCTCGGGATCGAAACGCAGGGGCTCGGGGTGAAAACGCGGGTCGCGGTGCATGATGTATTGTGACATCAGCACCATCGAGCGCGCCGGGATGCGATAGCCGCCCGCCTCGAAGTCGTTGATTGCCCGCCGTCCCACGGCCCACGCCGGCGGATAGAGGCGCATGGACTCGGCGAGGATCATCCGGGTGTACGGCAGATTTGCGAGATCGTCGGGCCGCGGCAGGCGATCGCCGAGGGAATCTATTTCGCGATGGAATCGGGCCTCGATGTCGGGATGCTGCGACAGCAGATACCACGTCCACGACAGTGCATTGGCGGTTGTCTCGTGACCCGCGAGGAAGATCGTCATAGCTTCGTCGCGGACCTGAGTGTCGGTCATCCTTCCGCCGTCGCCTTCCGTATCCTGGGCGAGGAGCAGCATCGAAAGCAGGTCTCCTTTGTCCTCGCCAGTCGCCCGTCGCTCGTTGATGATTCGGTAAATCGTTTCGTCGAGACGTGAGCGTGCTGCCTCGAACCGCTTGATGTAAGGCAGCGGCAGCTTCTCGAGCAGCTCGCTGAAAGGAAGAATGCCGAGGTTGAATGCGGCGAACGCGGTCGTGAGAGCTTCTCCGATCTCGGCGGCCTCGTTCTCGACGTCGGCACTGAAGAGCGTTTTCGCCACGATCGCAAGAGTGAGCTTCATCATCTCGTCGTGAACATCGAGCATGCCGCCATCGGTCCACCTCGAGCGGGTCCGATCCGCGTACTCGACCATCGATCTCCCATAGGCAGCTATGCGATCACGGTGAAATGCCGGCTGCGCCAGGCGCCTCTGGCGAAGGTGATATTCGCCTTCGCTGGTAAGGAGTCCCTCTCCAAGGACACGTTTGGCGCGCACGAGCGCGCGGCTCTTGATGAAGTTCTTCTGATTCGTGACGAGCACGTCGCGGATGAGATCCGGATGGTTGAACAGGTAGATCCGCTCGTTGCCCACCTTGAAGAAGACGATGTCTCCGTATTTCTCCGCCGATTCCACCATGAACGGGAGACGGCGTCGCGCGAACTGGATCAGCGTGTGACCGGGAAAGCGCGCACGTGGCCCTGGCGGCGTCCTCCTATCTGGCGCTTTGCT
The DNA here is from genome assembly GCA_036390715.1 of Gemmatimonadaceae bacterium. GTDB lineage: Bacteria > Gemmatimonadota > Gemmatimonadetes > Gemmatimonadales > Gemmatimonadaceae > UBA4720. Next base: position 5,396 of record DASWBG010000157.1, on the reverse strand, counting down.
CGGCATCGCGTGAGCGTGACCAATGTGATTCAAGCCATCTGACTGTGGCACCGCTGACTATGGAGCTGAGCGCGATCGTCGCGGTCACGTCGCTCGTCCAATGCTGGTCTTCATACACACGATCCCACGCGACGAGGGCGACGAGGCTGCTGCAGAGAGCAGTGACGGGGCCCGATTGAGTCTGCATGGAGATTGCCTGTGCGATAGACGTGACGTGCGCAACGTGCGCCGATGGGAATGAATGCCAGTCACCATTGGAGGTAAAGGGTTGAAAGCGATGTGAATTCCCTTCGACGTGCGGCCGCTCGCGACCGACCATTGGCTTGAGCGCTGATTCGACGAGGTCGGATGCGACATATGCCGCGGCAGTGTTGAAGGTTCCAGTGGCGAGCGATTCACGGCCAGTCAGCAATGCAGTGACATATGTGAGCGCCATTGCCGGGACAAGTCGCTGTGCCGTCCCGAGGGGATTTACTAATTTCGCGAAATGATCGAGGGATCGAGAGTGTGTGTGGAGCGTCCACTCCCGCATCTCGGGGTCGAGCGCCGCTGACGCTGCGATCCCGACCGGTACGATCCATGCTCGCGCAGGCGTCCGATCCCGGACAGGATGCGATACGGAATCTTTCTGGGCGGCTGCGGTGTTTGACAGGAGTAGCAACTGCCCGATCGCAAATACAACGACATTCGATCGCATGACTCAGAGTAGATGCGGGAAGGTCTGGCGGCAAGGAGAGTTGACATGGTGGCTCACCATGTCAATCGTGGCGCTATCAGTCGCGGGCTGCACTGAGCACGGGATTACAAGCCCGAATCCAATTCCGGGCGACGGCAGCACTCATCCTGGTTTCGATACGAGCATTTATCCCGGCGATGCAACAATGAGCGCGTGGCTCAAGCCATCCTCGCCCTACGAATGGGTCGGCTACTATCTGCAGGCTCCGTGTCATCGAGATCCATCGTGGATGGGAAAGCGCGCGACTCTTACATCGATGGGTTGGGGACTCGCGGTACTGTACGTAGGACAGCAGACGTTCGATGGAGTACCGAACATCGAACTTCCACTGGTCTTCGATCGTGTCGTACCGACGCAAGCCGATTCCCTCCCACGCGCGCGTGCCGGTATCATGGTTCCTCCGACGCTCGCTGAGCTGGAATCCGGTGCAGTCACCTGCTCGCGCACGCTACTCACGACGGAGCAAGGCAGCACCGACGCGATCGACGCCGTGACGAAGACTGCTTCGGAAGGATTTCCGACCGGCACGGCGATTTATCTCGACATCGAACACATGGATTCAATACCGGCGTCAATGGATGCGTACTATCGCGCGTGGGTACAACAGGTTCTGGCCGACGGCAGGTTCAGGCCGGGTATCTATGTCGACAAGGCAAATGGCGCCGCAATCTACGAAGGAGTGCGCCGAGCTTACACCGATATGAATGCGATGGGCTCGGCCGTTTTCTGGGTCACGAGCCCGTCCGGCTTTTCGATCGACAAGTCTCCGCAGCAGGTGGGTTTCACCTGGGCGAGTATATGGCAAGGCATGTATGACGTGACGCAGACCTGGAACGGCGCGACGGTCAACATCGATGTCGATGTGGCGGCAATGAGCTCGCCCTCGAATCCATAAACGAGGTTCCATCCCCGGAGATTCTAGGCGGGATCGGTTGGCAAAAGTCTGCGATGTGAATGAAATTATCCTCGTCTCCTTCACTCCCCTACACGATGCCCCGCCCGCTCTCGCGCTCCTTTCTCGCGATCGTCTTTCTCGCGTCTCTTCCCGCGACGCTTCCAGCTCAGGTGGCTCCTGCCGCCAAGACGACACCCGTCGTATTCGATGCGGATTCGGCGCGTCTCGCCGAATTGCCCTGGCGCTCGATCGGCCCGGCCGTAACGAGCGGGCGCGTCGTAGCGTTCGCGGTTCCCGAAGGGCCAAAGTCGCAAATCGGGGAACGTCTCGGCGAGCTCTTCTACGTTGCGTCGGCATCCGGCGGCGTGTGGAAGACCACAAATGGCGGAACAACCTGGGAGCCCATCTTCGATCACCAGGGATCCGCATCGATTGGCGATATCGCCGTGGCGCCGAGCAATCCCGACATCATATGGGTCGGCACCGGCGAGGCGAATAACCAGCGTAGCTCGTCGTGGGGAGATGGTGTCTACAAGTCGGAGAATGCCGGAAAGACGTGGACGAACATGGGCCTCAAGAAATCGGAACACATTGGCCGCCTCATCGTCCATCCGACGAATCCCGAAATAGTCTTCGTCGCGGCGGCGGGACCACTATGGGGAGCCGGCGGTGATCGCGGACTTTTCCGCACTACCGACGGTGGCCGCACGTGGAAGAACGTCAAGAACATCGACACTCACACCGGGTTCACCGACGTCATCTTCGATCCGACGAATCCGAATGTGATTTACGCCGCGTCGTTCCAGCGCGAGCGGCGCCCATACACTTACGTCGGAGGCGGCCCTGGTAGCGGACTCTGGAAGAGCATCGACGGTGGCGACACGTGGACGAAACTCACCGAGGGTTTGCCGAAGGTAGATGTTGGAAGAATCGGCCTCGATGTGAGCAGGTCGAATCCAAACATCGTCTACGCCACAATCGAGACGAAGGTAACCGGGAACGGCGCTTCGCAGGGAAACACCGAAGGAAGCGTCTATCGCTCGGACGATCGGGGCGGGAGCTGGCAGAAGATGGGGACAGGATTCTCCTATCCATGGTACATGGGGCAGATCCGCGTCGATCCCACGAATCCCGATCGCGTCTATTTCATGGGAGTGCCGCTCCAGGTCTCAACCGATGGTGGGCGGACTTTCCGAAGCACCGCGAGCGGCGCGCACTCGGACCACCACGCGATGTGGATCGACCCGACTGATCCCAACCATCTCATCATCGGTTGTGACGGCGGAGTCTACATCAGTCACGATCGCGGCCGCACGGTCGACTTTGTTCCGAATCTCCCCATATCGCAGTACTACGCGATCGCAACGGATATGCGTCAGCCGTTCTACTTCGTGTACGGCGGGTTGCAGGACAACAGCAGCTGGGGCGGGCCAAGCCAGACGCGTAATCGTCAGGGCATCACCAACGCCGACTGGATTCGAACCACAGGCGGCGACGGATTCTACGCCCAAATAGACCCGGTCGACCCGAACACGGTGTACGGCGAATCTCAGGGCGGTGACATCGTCCGCTTCGATGTCCGCACCGGAGAGCAGAAGACCATAAAACCAATCCCTGACTTTGGCGCCAAACCATATCGGTGGAACTGGAGCTCGCCGATGCTCATCTCGCCGTACGATCACAACACGATCTATTTCGGCGCGAACTATCTCTTCAAGAGCACTAACCGTGGCGATGCCTGGACGCGGCTCGGCCCCGACCTGACGCGTCAGCTCAATCGCGACAGCTTGCTGGTGATGGGAAAGATCTGGCCGCGCGATGCCATCGCCCGACATCAAGGCACGGCGGATTACGGCAACATCAGCACAATCGACGAGTCTCCCCTCAAACAGGGTCTGCTTTACGTTGGAACGGACGATGGCGTGATCTCAGTCTCGCGCGACGGTGGCGCGACATGGAACAGGATCACGAAATTCCCCGGCGTCCCCGACCAGACGTACGTAAGCCGAGTGGTCGCTTCACGGTTCAATGAAGGAACCGTGTACGCAACGCTCGACAATCACCGCAACAATGATTTCAAGCCGTACGTTCTGAAGAGCGTCGATTACGGCGCCAAATGGAGCCCGATTGGCGGCAATCTCCCCGCCAGCGGATCGGTGCAGGTGATACGCGAAGATCTCGCCGAGCCCAACCTTCTCTTCGTGGGCACGGAGTTCGGAGTGTTCTACACGGCTCTCGGCGGCGGTTCGTGGACGCAGCTCAAGTACAACATTCCAACCGTTGCCGTGCACGATATCGTGGTCCACCCTCGTGAGCACGATCTGGTAATCGGCACGCACGGCCGCGGTATCTACATCATCGACGACATCACACCGCTTGAAAAGCTGGGCGAAGCAAACAGGGTGGGCACCTATCTCTTTCCGGTAAAATCGGCGACGGAATACAACCCAAACGGCTCGATTCCCGGTGGTGTACGCGGGGCCGGCGCTCTTGGCGATCGTGAGTACTCGGCCCCGAACCCGGCGTTCGGCGCAGTCATCACGTATTTCCTGCGCGACTCGTTGCCGAAGGGCGGAGATGTCGACCTCGGCATCTACGACGCCGGAGGTAACCGCGTGCGCGAGCTCACCGCGAACAAGAAACGGGGAATGCACCGTGTGACATGGGACCTTCGAAATGCGCCGCCTTACACCGTTCGCCGTCCGGCCAATCAAGCTGGAGAGCAGCCGTTCAGGCAGCGGGATCCTTCGGGACCATTCGTGCTTCCGGGCCGATACACCGCGCGACTGAGCGTGAAGGGAGGATCAGGGGATCCGATCAAATACGAGGTTCCTATCGACGTCAGGTCTGATCCGTTGGTGCAGATGAGCGACGCGGATTATCGCTCTCTCTATGACATGCGCCGGAGTACGGGTCGGCTTCAGGCGACGGTGCAGGCCGCGGTTCGAACGGCCGAACAGCTAAAAGAACAGGTCTCCGATGTGAAGACGGCGCTCAAGAGCAACACTGCTCCGGACAGTGTCTCGAAGCAGGCGGACGCCATCGATAGTGAGATCTCGGATATCCTGAAAAAACTACGCGGAGATCCCGAGGGCGAGCCGGTCAGCGACGACAAGAGAGTAGAGAATCCCTCGGTTCAGGAACGCGTGAACAACATCGCTGAAGAGATCGGGAACGTTACCTCGCAGCCGACCGAGCTTCAACACGGGACACTGACACTCGCATCGTCGGACCTCCAGCGTGAGGTCGGACGAATCAACGCGCTGCTGCAGCGCCGCATTCCTGCGCTCAATGCGGGTCTCGATGCTGCCAAGATTCCGTGGACGATCGGACGGCCGGTCGAGTTCATGAAATGAGTTCGTCGCTCTGCGCGGACAGTGAGGAACGGAAGGTCGTCCGGTAGCGATGTCTGACTCGATGAAGGATTATTTCACCAGGTTGTTCCACCACGTCGAATGGGCCGACGCAAGAGTTCTGGAGAGCCTCCGCTCAGCCCAGAACCCGCAGAAACGCGCTCTGGAGCTCTACTCACACATTCTTGGATCGGAGCACGTGTGGCTTTCCCGTATCAATGGGACAACCCGACGGGTCGATGTGTGGCCGGTACTGACGCTCGACGAATGTGAAAGGCTTGGCAAGGAAAACGTCGCTGCCTTCAGAGACCTGGTCTCACGCCTGACTCCGGATTTACTCGAGAAATCCATCAACTACCGGAACAGCGCTGGAGATCAATTCACATCGACTGTTGAAGACATGCTGACTCAC
>DASWBG010000156.1:0-6858 GCA_036390715.1 Gemmatimonadaceae bacterium | reverse complement strand
GCGCCGCACGCTGGGCCGCCGCGCAGATCCGTGTCTGGTATCCGACTCCGCTCCCGGGATTTCAGCGCTTCGCCGGCGCGTTCGCGGCCGATGATCGGCACGACATGAGAGCGACCGACTCACTCGCCCGTGTAGCCAACGACTCCACCGAGCCATGGCTCGTGCGTGCCTCCGCACTCAGCCGACTCGCCGAGCACTCGGGCTCGATCGCGCTCCAGGCGGCACGCGCGTGGGCGCACGACAGCCGGCCACTCGTTCGCCTCGCGGCGCTGCAGATCGCGGAGAACTTCGGCGCCCCGCAGCGGCTCGCACTCGGCGTGCCGATGCTCGCGGACAGCACTCGCGCCGTGCGCCAGGGCGCGGCCTGGGTGCTTGCGCCGATTGCCGATTCACTGAAGAGCGCCGATCAGCGGCGCGCGTTCGATGCCGCTGCCGCAGAGTTCGTTGCGAGCCAGCGCTACAACGCCGATCGGCCGGGCAATCACATCGTGCTCGGCGTGTTCTTCGCGCAGCGCCGCCAGCTCGATTTGGCGGAAGCGGAGTTCCGTGCGGCGCTGCGGCTGGATCCGCGAACGGCCGAGGCGGAGGCCGCGCTTGCGGCGATCCAGAGGGCCCGGAGCGGCGCGCCGCCGCCGCAGCGGAATCCGCACTGAGAAACACGGCATCGCGGATTCTATCTCCGAAACGACGCCTTTGGCGTCGCCTTTACAGGCGCTCCGATTCATCTTCACTATGGACGGCGCGCGCGTAACGAACCTGACCTTGATGCATGGCGGTGCGCGCTTTGACGGGCCGCGAGAGTTGTGACGGTGGAGCGCGGCGACTCTCTATGACGCTCGTTCCAGAAGCGAGACGTTTAGCATGGGTTCATCCCTCTCCTGATCTTGGATCAGGAGCGACCGTTCGCCGAGAGTTTTGCTGCTGTGCGCGCACCTCACGCCCGATAGGCGTGCTGGTGCTGACGCGATATGAAAGAAGTGCTCGAGGTCAGTGGATTCTCCACGTAGTCTCCCCCTAGGTTGTCGCGTGTCTGTGAACGACGGCACGCAGAATGTGCGTACCGTCGCCCACGAATCCCTTGACTTAGTTAGCGCAGCGATTTGAACGCGGCGCGCACATCGGAGACCAAAAGCTGGGGCTGTTCAAAAGCCGCGAAGTGTCCGCCTTTGTCGTGCTTGTTGTAATAGATAAGCTTGGGATACGCCCGCTCTGCCCAACTGCGCGGGCACAGATCGATCTCGTCCGGAAAGGAGCTTACGGCAACCGGGATGGAAACGCCTTTGACACTGAAGTACGGGAGTTTGCTCTCCCAGTAAAGGCGGGCTCCGGAAATCGCCGTATTCGTCAACCAGGCAATCGTGACGTTGTCGAGGACATCGTCACGGGTGAGGCCGGCAGCTTCGCCGGCAAAGACGCGTGAGATCAGGGCGTAGCTCCACGCATCGTGGTCCAGAAAATAGGCGGCCAGGCCGACGGGGGAGTCAGCAATTCCGTACAACGTCTGCGGGCGCAACCCCATCTGGTAGCCATAGGCGATGCCTTTGCTGTAGACGAATGCCAGCCGGTCGAAAGCAGCTTTCTCCTCGGGTGAGAGACCGGTAGGCATAGGCGCACCGGTGAATGCCGCCTTGTCAACGTCGGCCGGAACCGCGCCTGGCATATTGACATGAATGCCGAGCAATTCCGGAGCTGCCTGGACACCCATTTGTTCGGTGATGACCGCCCCCCAATCGCCGCCTTGTGCCACAAATTTTGTGTAACCAAGGCGCTTCATGAGCGTGACCCATGCTCGCGCGATGTGCGCAGGGTCCCAGCCCGTGGTGGTCGGCTTGCCTGAATAGCCGTAGCCTGGTATCGACGGAATCACTACATCGAAAGCGTCCGATGCCCTTCCGCCGTATGCCGTAGGATTGACGAGTGGATCGATAATCTTCAGCTGCTCGACGATCGAACCGGGCCACCCGTGAGTGACGATGATCGGCATCGCATTCTTTTCCTTCGACCGAACGTGAATGAAATGAATGTCCAGCCCGTCGATGCTAGTGATGAAATTTGGAACAGCGTTTATTCTCGCCTCGACCTTGCGCCAGTCGTACTCTGTCGCCCAATAGCTGGCGAGCGCCCGCATCGTCGCGAGCTGCACTCCCTGTGATGCATCGGTGACGGTTTCCTTCTCGGGCCACTGCGTCATTTGCACCCGACGCCGGAGGTCGGCGAGTGCCTGATCCGACACTTGCACACGGAACGGCCTGATCGATGTGTCTTCCGTCGGTTTGCGGGCCGCCGGCGCCGTGCCAGGCGCATCGAGGGTATTTAGCTCTGGCATTTTCTTGCTCCCATTGAGTGTGGCGCGAGGCTCGCGACTCGCGGTGGCGGCCTGGGCGTGCGCGAGCGTCGGAGGTGACGTGCACACAGCGAGGCCTAGAGTGCAGATCCAGATGAGACGCGCGGTGCTGCCGCGCGCTCGGCATGCTTCACTCGTCATGCCGGTCACGGTGTCCACATTTGTCATGCGTGGCTCCATGTGAAAGAGTTTCCGCGGTAGGCATCCACTTTGGCGCGATGCCAAGGTGCCAACCTCGGAGAACAATTTCTCTGAGCACACGGCACTCACGGTATTACACGATGGTCTCGGCGACACTTTGGTATCGGCCGGCGCAGCGTGTGGGCTCGTCCCAGTCGACGAACGGACGTTTCTTGACATCACATGCAGACCAACACCAAAGTATTGGTGGACACCGCTCGTCCAACCTTGCATCCATGTTGTCATGGAGACGAGGCTAGAACGCACCGATGTGCCACGTCGATCTGAGGCGCGTCGTGGATGCGCTTCTCGGAGTGGTATGAACTGCGTTGGCGAACGGATACATCCTCAACCAACGCTGGTGCCAATGCCGAAATCTGAGCCCTGGGATCGAGTGGTAGCGGACGCTGCCTCACACGAGCACATCGTGCAGTTGTATCAGGACCAGGATTTTCTCAACCGCGCCGTTTGTCGATTCGCCGGCGCTGCCCTCGCGAACGGAGAGGGCCTCATCCTGGTGCCAACGCTCACTCACTGGAACGCCTTCCGCCCACGCCTCGAGGCCGAGGGTGTGGACGTGGAAGCAGCACGGGAACGGGGCCAGCTGACGGTGGTTGACGCCGACGAATTTCTTCCCCGCTTCATACGGGACGCCATGCCGGATTCGCCCGTATTCCTCGGCCTCGCCGGGGAAGTTATCGAGCAGGCGCATGGTGGAGGGCGCTACAAAAAAGTGCGTTGGTGGGGAGAGATGGTAAATGTCCTGTGGGAGCGGGGGGACGTTGCCGCGAGCATGGCTCTCGAGGACTTGTTCGATCAGCTCGGCAAAGAGCATGAGATCGCGCTCTTCTGCTCGTTCGTGATGGACAACTTCGACGGCGAAGTTCACACGCACATGCTGCCCAGGCTCGGGACGAATCACTCTCACCTTATTCCAGTGGAGGACTACGCTCGGCTGGAGCGCGCCGTAGCCGACGCGCTCCGGGAGACGGTCGGCCCGGCCGAAGCCCGTGCGCTCGAGAGTCGACTGCTCTCCGATTATCGGCAACCATTCCACATGCCCCGCGCCCAAGCGTTGCTGCTGGCATTGCGTCAGGTTCTACCGACAGTTGCCGATCCCGTCCTGCAACGGAGCCGCGATCTGTACACTGCTTCAAGTGTGGCGTGATATGACGACGCAGGGCGCTACGCTCAGTGGCGGCTGGACCGGTTTCCAAGGGGTCAATGGTGACGACCCGGCCGCAAACACGGCTAATACGGATCTGATCAACATCCTTGATACCGTTGCAGTTCCCATCGTCGTGGTGCGAGGCGACTTTGTGGTCGCTTGCTTCAACAGGGCGGCGGCAGATGTGCTGGACCTCTCGCCATCGGACATCGGTCGAGCGCCCCGCGAAATCTCGGTGTTCGCCGGCTTGCCCCGCCTTGAACAGCAGTGCAGCCAGGTCATCATCAGTGGAGTGGACTCCCGAATCGATTTTCGCGAAGCGGACAAGTGGTTCGTTGTTCGGATATCTCCCTACACAAAAGGGGATCGCCAGGTCAACGGTACCGTGCTGACGTTCACCAATGTGACTCCTTTCCGCGCAAGCCTCGATCACGCTATCTACGAACGCGAATGCACCAAGGCGATCATCAACACGGTCGCCGATCCACTCGTCGTGCTTGACGCCGACCAGAGGATCCAGTCGGGCAATCGTGCCTTCTACAAAATGTTCGGGGTCTCTCGTGATGAGACTCAAGGAGTCCCACTCAACGATCTCGGAAATGGCGCGTTTGAACTTGCGCCGTTGCGTGAGCAGCTCAAAGAGATTCTTGCGGACAGTCATGGTTTTCAGTCCGTGGAGGTGCCTCACGTCGTTACGGCAAAGGGTCAGCGGACACTAATCCTGGACGCACATCCTTTGTCTTTTCCGGGTCATTCCGAGCGCAGGGTTCTGGTGATTTTCCAGGACATCACGGCGCGCAAGCAAGCCGAAGCCGCGAAGGATCTCCGCTCTGAGGAGGAGTTGCGTCGTAGCGAGGCATTTCTCGCGGAGGGTCAACGCCTCAGCCTAACCGGCAGTTTCTGTTGGAAGGTGGCCACGGACGATATCACATGGTCCGAACAACTCTATCGCATCTTCGAGTTTGAGCCGGGCACCCCTGTGACGATCGAACGGATCAATACTCGAGTCCATCCGGAAGATCTGCCGACGATGAACGAAAGCATCGCATGGGCGCGCGCCGGCGGCGCCGATTTCGAATACTCGCTCCGATTACTGATGGCGGACGATTCGGTCAAATATGTGAACGCTATCGCGCACAGGAGCCGCGATGCCGGAGGACAGCTTGAGTATATGGGCGCGGTGCAGGACGAGACGCAACGCCGAATGTCGGAAGAAGCCCTCGCGAAGGCGAGATCGGAACTTACGAAGGTCGCAAGAATCACCAGCCTCGGAGTGCTTACCGCGGCGATCGCACATGAGGTCAACCAGCCGCTGTCGGGCATCGTCACTAACGCCAGCACGTGCCTTCGGATGCTGGATGTCGATCCTGCGAACCTCGACGGTGCGCGCGAAACCGCAAGGCGGACGATTCGCGATGGCAACCGCGCCTCTGAGGTGATCACGCGCTTGCGTGCACTATTCAGCAAGAAGGAATTCACGCTGGAGCCGCTGGATCTTAACGAGGCGACCCGAGAGGTCATTGCGCTCTCATTGAGTGAGCTTCAGAGAAACCGGGTGATCGTTCACTCAGAGCTCGCCGATGATCTGCCGCCCGTCAGAGGTGACCGTGTCGAGCTCCAGCAGGTCATCCTAAACCTGCTCCGGAATGCTTCGGACGCGATGGTGGGCGTCGAGGATCGCCCTCGACAGTTGACGATTAGAACCGAGTTGGACGAAGAGGATCGTGTGTCCCTGACCGTGCACGATGTAGGTGTGGGCCTCGAGCCGCAGACCGTCGAGCAGCTTTTTGCGGCGTTTTACACAACGAAGGCTGACGGCATGGGCATTGGGCTATCTGTCAGTCGTTCAATTATAGAGAGTCATCACGGCCGTCTGTGGGCAGCACCGAACGACGGTCCGGGAGCGACGTTTTCATTTTCTCTTCCCCGAAGCTCTGAGGCAGTAACTTCGTGACCATCACGCGTTCACTCGTTTCCGTCGTCGATGACGACGAGTCTGTGAGGGAGTCGCTGCCAGACTTGTTGAACGAGATGGGATTTGCGGTCCAGGTGTTCTCCTCGGCCGACGAGTTTCTCACGTCCGATTTCGTTCGTCTTACCAAGATTCTGATCCTCGACATCGCGATGCCTGGAATGTCGGGGCCCGAGCTCCAGGAGGAGCTGAAGCGCCGTGGACGGCGAATCCCGATCGTCTTCATCACGGCAAAAAAAGACGACACTGTCCGCCCATCCTTGATAGCACGCGGAGCGGTGGAATGCCTGTTCAAGCCATTCAGCGACACCGCTCTACTTTCGGCGCTCAACGCGGCGCTTCGGGTCGCCTGAGCGATGCTCCACACCTTGTATCACTAGGGGCACGCATGCTGTCAGCGAGCTTATCCTCGTCGATCTCTTCGCTTGTTTCGCGCGCAAAACCGATCGTATTCGTCGTCGATGACGATGTCTCGGTGCGCGAATCGCTGGAGTTGCTGATCCGTTCCGACGGCTGGGAGCTGGAGATGTTCGCGTCCGCCGAGGAATTCCTCGCCCGGCCTCGAGAGTTTGCTCCGAGTTGCCTGATACTCGACGTCAATCTGCCGGACCTCAGTGGTCTCGATCTGCAAGAACGCGTTGCCGCCGACCGAATTGACATGCCGATCATCTTCCTCACTGGGTACGGCGACGTGCCAATGACGGTCAAGGCGATGAAGGCGGGAGCTGTGGAGTTCCTCACCAAGCCGTTCGGCAGCGACGTGCTGCTGGGCGCTATCCGGAGCGCCATCGCGCGCAGTGGGGCAGCGCTGGCCTCCGAGGTGGAGACGCAGGCGCTCCGAGACCGTTACGCCTGCCTAACTCATCGCGAACGACAGGTGATCGCTCTAGTGGTCACGGGGATGTTGAACAAACAAATCGGTGGCGAGATCGGCATCAGTGAGATCACCGTAAAAGCACACCGAGGTCAGGTTATGCGAAAAATGAAGGCGAATTCGCTTGCTGATTTGGTGCGGATGGCCGAGGGGCTCCACCTCGCGCCGCCCGTGAAGGGCTTATTGCCCCGCTTACGGATACGTCCGTAGGCGGGGCTTCTGCATTCTGGCCAAAATGGGTCTGCTGTCGATTCGTGCTGTCGATTGGGCTATCGAGATGACTACGTGGAGCGCATAGCGGCTAAGTGGGCGCGAATTCG
>DASWBG010000155.1:0-4479 GCA_036390715.1 Gemmatimonadaceae bacterium | reverse complement strand
GCTTCGTGCGCGGCGCGCAGGTGCTGGCGGAAGTACTCCACGCGCAGCGGATCCTCGATCTTGCCGTCGATCGTGTGCGGGGGGTCGTAGAACGCGGCGCCATTCTCCGTGATGTAAACCGGCGGCTTGCCGTAACGCTCGGTGACCCAGAGCAGCACCTTAGTCAGCGCTTCCGGATACACTTCCCAGTGCGTCTCCGTCTGTATGTGGTCTGGCTGTGGGACGTGCTTCGTCTTGAGCGGAAGGAAGTCAGGGTGATACCGCTCGACTTTGCGCGTGTAATAGTTGACTCCGAGAAAATCGATCGGCTGCTTGATCAACCCCATGTCCTCGTCCGGCCAGTCCGGCCATGCTTCACCGAAGATCTCTCGCATCTCTTCTGGGTACTTCCCCAGGAACACCGGATCGAGAAACTGGCGGTTCATGTACGCGTCGGCACGGCGGGTCGCCGCGAGATCCTCCGGAGAATCCGAGGCAGGATACTTCGGCTCCAGATTTACCGTGATACCGATCTTGCCCTTCTTCGCGGCCTTGGTGGAGCGGAATCCCTCCACCGCCGTGCCGTGCGAGCGGAGAAGATTGTGGGTCGCGATCGGTGCCTCGAACAGATTCGAGTGACCCGGCGCCAACACACCCGACAGATATCCGCCGTCCGTCACCACCCACGGCTCGTTGAGCGTCGACCACATCTCGACACGATCGCCCAGGGCTTCGAACATCGTAGCGGCGTAATCGCCAAACCATTTCGCGATGTCGGGATTGAGCCAACCGCCGCGGTCGTCAAGTGCTTCGGGAAGATCCCAGTGAAAGAGCGTCGCGTTCGGCTTGATCCCGCGCTTCAGCAGCTCGTCGACGAGTCGCGAATAGAAATCGATACCCTTCTTGTTGACCGTGCCGGTGCCCAGCGGAAAGATGCGCGCCCAGGCAACACTGAATCTGTAAGCATTCACCCCCAACTCAGCCATCGTCGCGACATCGTCCTTGTAGCGCCGGTAATGGTCGCAGGCGACATCGCCCGTCTGATCGAGCCAGGTGTTGCCCGGAGTGTGCGAGAAACGGTGCCAGATGCTTCGGCCGGCGCCGTCGGCGGTTGGAGATCCTTCAATTTGATACGCGGAAGTCGCTGTTCCCCACAGGAAATCATCGGGGAACCGGTAGGCGCTATTCATTCAGCTGGTCGATTTACGATTGCGAGGACGGAAGCATGGCGCGTGTAACGCTCAATGGCGTCCGTAAAATTTACAGTGAAGGGGCGCAGCAGGTAGCGGTCGATCGCGTCGATCTCGATGTAAGGGATGGCGAATTCGTTGTTCTCGTCGGGCCATCGGGATGCGGCAAGAGCACGACTCTTCGAATGATCGCCGGTCTCGAGTCGATCAGTGACGGCACCGTCAAGATCGGCGATCGCGTCGTCAACGACGTGCCACCGAAGGCGCGCGACATCGCGATGGTGTTCCAGAACTACGCGCTCTATCCGCACATGTCGGTGCGAGAGAACCTGGGATTCGCGCTCAAGCTCAGGAGCATGACGGCGGAGGAGATCGACAAGCGCGTCGGGATCGCCGCGGCAACTCTGGGTCTGGACGATTACCTCGATCGCAAGCCGCGCCAGCTCTCCGGTGGTCAGCGGCAGCGCGTCGCGCTCGGCCGCGCGATCGTCAGGCAGCCGCAGGTTTTCCTGTTCGACGAACCACTCTCGAATCTCGACGCCCAGATGCGAGTCTCGATGCGGCGCGAGATCGCGCGCCTGCACCAGGAGCTCAAGGTGACGATGATCTACGTCACACACGATCAGGTCGAGGCGATGACATTGGGCGACCGGATCGTCGTGATGAACAAGGGGCACGTGATGCAGATCGACACGCCCTTGAATCTCTACGAGAAGCCGAGGAACAGATTCGTGGCGGGATTCATCGGCAACCCGGCGATGAACTTCGCGAACGGGACCATAGAAGGCGGCGGCCCGTCGCGCTTCGTCGCGGAAGGTGGCGAGTGGGAGATCAATCTCCCCTCGCGCGTGTCTGCTCCGCTCGGCTCGGCGCGGGGACAGGCGATCACGATGGGGATTCGCCCGGAGGACGTTTCAGTTGTAGCCGGCCCGCGCGCGGCGCCCGCAACCGCAACGGCGCGGCTCGATCTGGTGGAGTCGCTCGGAAACGAGACGTTCATCTACGCGCGCGCGGGGCGGCATGACATCACCGCTCGGGTTTCCCCGCAATCGTTGCCTCCGCTCGGGTCGAAGATTGTGCTCGCGTTCAATCTCGAGAAGGCTCACTTCTTCGACGCAGTCTCTGGGGAGAGGATCGGGTAGGAATTGTCCGGAGGGGGGAGGATCGCCTCATGACGCCTACGTCAGAGTACGTATGGTCGGGCGGTTCATCCGGAAAGCAACGTGTGGCATGAACATCACCCTCCCTTTGTTCCTTGGCATGACAGTCGTAGCGTGTAGCGGAGGACCGCCTCCGGTGGAAACGGGTATCCCCCCTGTTCGCGCGGTTGCGCCATCAACAATTGCATCCGGCGCTACTATTCGATTCGTGGTGGGAACAGACAGCCTTCCGATTGTCGGGCATCTGAGCAGGCTTACCGCAGACTCGCTCATTATAGAGCGATGCGCAAACTGTGTTCGACTGCGATACGGCATTGGCGAAATCAGTCGCCTTGAAGTTCATCGCGGATCCTCGAGAGGAAGACATTTCGGCCACGGCCTTGTGTTTGGGGCATTGGCCGGCCTCATCATCGCGGTATTGGACAACGCACGACCCTGTCACGCGCTTGACACCGACGTCTGCCAGCTTCGGGTTCTCGACTTTTTCGTTGGCCCACCGTTTGGCGCCCTGATCGGGGGAATTATCGGCGTTAGTCTCCCGACTGGCGAGCGGTGGGAGCCGGTCGCCGCCCAACAGCGCAGCGCCCGGATCCCCGACTCTACGTCCTAAAGACTTACTTAGCCAGTGAGGACAGACACGACGCGACCTGAGTTATCGGAAATGGACCGTGTCGCCCTCGTTCGTCGCGGAATACGGTTGAGTTATGCGACGATCGCGTACAACAGCCTCGAAGCGATCGGATCTCTTATCGCCGGCTTGTTGGCGGGAAGCGTGGCTCTCGTGGGATTCGGAGTCGACAGCGTGATCGAGGTCATGGCCAGCCTCGCAGCGCAGTGGCGCTTGCGATCTGATCTCGATCCGGTGAAGAGGGCGGGCGTCGAGCTCTGGACCAGACGCATCGTGGCTATCTGCTTTCTGGCGCTTGCGATTTACGTCCTTGCTGATGCCGCCAATACACTCTGGCAGCGCGAGGCACCGGACCGCAGTCTTTTTGGTATCGTCGTCCTCGCTCTCTCGGTGATTGTGATGCCGGTTCTCGCGCGCAGTAAGAAGCGAGTTGCGCGAGCAATGCGAAGCGGCGCACTCGAGGCGGAGGCCGCGCAGACATCTCTTTGCGCATATTTGTCTGTTATCGGTCTGGCTGGTGTTGCGCTCAATGCCGCCTTCGGTTGGTGGTGGGCGGATCCGGGAGCAGCACTTATCATGGTGCCGATCATTGCGGCTGAAGGCTGGGAAGGAATTCGGAGCGCGTAACCCTCACCGAATGCACGAAATGACGTTCCGATGCACCCGAGCCAAATACGTCGCTCTCGCAGCCCTCGCGGGCTGTAGTCAGCAGACCTGGACGCCGGGTCCTACGAGAGAAGTCGTAATCTCCAGGGGGATGGAGGAGATTCGGCCAATCCAGGTGTGGCTGACGACAGGCGACCAGACCAAGCTTCTCGCTCGCGAGCCCGACATTGGTCTTGGCTACAATACGGTGTTTTCTCCGTGGCTCCCCGTGATTGCTGTCGACCCCGACAAGTCGTATCAGCAAATGATCGGTTTCGGCGCCGCCATGACAGATGCTTCGGCCTATCTGATCAACAGAATGTCAGTGTCGGATCGAGAAGCGCTGCTTCAGGATCTCTTCGGCGGCGACAATGGAATCGGATTGAGTTTCATGCGTGTGCCGATGGGCGCATCGGATTTTTCCATGCGCCACTACAGCTACGACGACGTGCCCGCGTCCCAAACCGATTCCACGCTCGAGCATTTCTCGATCGAGACGGATCGTGCGGTAAAGCTGCTATTGATTCGCCGAGCGGTGGCGATCAACCCGAGCCTCAAGGTGATGGCGAGCCCGTGGAGCGTGCCCGGCTGGATGAAATCGACCAATAGCCTCATCGCGGGAACGCTGCTGCCGAGGTTCTACGATTCATTCGCCGACTACTTCGTAAAATTCATTCGCGCCTACGAAGCCGAAGGGGTGCCGATCTACGCGATCTCGCTGCAGAACGAACCGAATTTCGAGCCCGCTGATTATTCCGGGATGCGACTGGATGCTGCGGCTAGAGCGCGCGTCATCGGCGATCACCTGGGCCCACGGTTCGCCCGCGCGGGAATCCACACACTGATCTGGGACTGGGATCACAACTGGGATCTTCCG
>DASWBG010000154.1:0-10775 GCA_036390715.1 Gemmatimonadaceae bacterium | reverse complement strand
TCCCAGCTCGCATCGTTGAGGGCGGCCGCGACCGCTTGAGTGCGGATGTTGAGCACGGCGCGCGCTTCGTATTTCCGGGATGCGTACGCCGCCTCACAATTGTCCAGATAGCGCGCGACGAAATACAGCACCTGCGGATCGGCGGGATCGCCGAGGCTGGGCCAGTCGAACACCGCGCGATCGCTCGCACTGGCGAGGCTCGCGAGCCACGAGAGGTCCCACTCTCCAGCCGCTGTAAATGTCGGCGAATCATTGACGGTCCCAGCAAATGCGGCGGCAGGAGTCATCAACGTCGTCAGCGAGACAGCCGATGCAAATCGTCCGGCATTCACCACGAATTCTCGACGTGAGCTTCGATTCCCGTCGTCTGTCATATCATTATCCATCTGAATGAAGTGTGGATGCGGGTATCGCTCACCCCGGAAACCCCATCTTACGAGTCAGTGCGATGAAGCGAGGGTCGGAGTGAAGGCTCGCCCACGCTGGTTCCAGCTCGATTGTTAAGATCAAGCCCCCGACGGCCGCTTTTTCGAGATCTGCCAGCGCCTGGTCTTTGTTTCCCAGTCCTGCCTCGACCACGGCCAGGGAATAGTGTGAGGCGTAGTCTCCGTCTCTGATCTGACTGCGGAGATGATCCAGCTCGGCCACCGCCTGCGCCCTGTGATTGCACCTCGCATAGGTGTAGCCTCGCACCCCGCGCAAGAGAGGAACTGGCTGATCCGCGGTGTGTGTCAACACCGCCAGCGCCTCGTCGCATCGTCCCAGCTGGGTATACACGCGCGCCAGCTCCTGGCCCAGTCCGGCGAAATTCGGATCGCGCTCAAAGGTCTTGCGCGCCTGCACGAGTGCCTCGTCGTAACGGCCGCCGAGGACCAGGAAGCTTATGAGTCGCGTGTTGTTGAGTGCGGAGAATGGGTCGAGGTCCACCGCGCGACGTCCTTCGGCGATCGCGGCACTCGCGCTGTCTGTTGACACGAAGTACCACGCGCGAAAAAGGTGCGCGGGTGCGTTGCGGTCATCCAGCCGGAGCGCCGTCTCGAGCTCCTGACGGGCTCTCGCCCGGTCTCCATCGAAGAATAAAGCGATAAAAGCCAGCGCGGTGTGGACCTCGACCAGCGTGCTATCCAGCGCGAGCGCACGCGCTGCGTATTGCTTGGCTTTGGGAAGGTTGCCCGCTGGTAAAGCGAACCCAAAACCCGACTGGTGGCTGTACGCGTCGGCGAGCCCGGCATAAGCAAGGGCGTATGACGGATCGCTGCGGATCGCGCGCCGAAAATAATCCTGCGCTTTGGGGAAGCTCGCGGAATCGCGTTTTTCGAAGAAATAACGCCCTTGAAGGTATAGATCCCGGGCTTCGCGGTTCTCGGTTGCGTGCTTTACTGAAGCAACGATGGCAGCCGACGGAATGCGCGGGAGGAGCTGGTGTACGATTGACCGCGTGATCGAATCCTCCACGCTGAACACGTCACGATTCATCGCATCGTTCTCAAAATTATTCGACCACACTTCCTTCCCGCTGGATATATCGATCAGATTCGCTTTCACCCGCCGACGGTTCGCCGCTGTCTCTACGCTCCCTTGGAGAACGTATTGCACGTTGAGCTGACGGCCGATCTCCCGGGGCTCAAGGCCTTTGCGCGTGAGGCTGAACGCAGACGTCCGCGCCATGACGTTTAGCTGGTCGATCTTGCCCAGAGCGGTAGTCAGCTCGTCGGCGATTCCGTCACTGAAGGGCGCATTGGAGGGATCTCCACCGACGTTCTTAAAGGGGAGTACCGCGATCGACCGCTGCACCGCCGCGGCTGCCGCGACTCCGCGATTCGCTGGCGCGAGTGCCGCTTTTGAGAGCAAGTACGCCGCGGTGATAACAGCGACAGCGGTTATCGCGAGCAAGAAGCGCCCGCTTACGGGTCTTAACGTGTCCGCAATTCTGCGACTGCTGCGACGCCAACGCGTTCGCATTGCGTCGATCGTTCCGGCGGTGAGCGTTCCTACTCGCTCCAGGTCACGGAGGAGTGTTGATGCGTCTGCGTAACGCTTCGCCGGATCCTTCTGCAGCAGTCGGAGAACGAGTGCTTCGAGCGCCGCCGGCAGATCTCGCCGATGCGTTGTGGGAAGGTCGGGTTGATCGTGAAGAATCGCGTGCGCGATCGCGAATTCTTCGTCGCCGCCAAAAGGCTTTCGCCCCGTTAGCATCTCGTACATCACGACGCCAAGAGCCCAGAGGTCGGCACGTCCGTCGACCTTCTCACCACGCACTTGCTCCGGCGACATGTAGGAGACGGTCCCAAAGGCGCCGCCGGTTTCAGTCACAGTTTGATCGCGCGCTTTCGCCAGTCCGAAATCGAGGATTCGAACGGTACCGTCGGGCAGCACCATGACGTTGCCAGGCTTCAGATCCCGGTGCACGATTCCAGCGGCGTGTGCGGCCCTAAGTCCTTCGGCAATCTGTCGCACGATGTTCAGAGCGTCGCTCGTCATCATCGAGCCGTCCCGCGTCAATCGCGCTCGGAGCGTTTCGCCCTCATAGAGCGGCATGGCAAGAAAGAGCCAACCCTCGTCGGTCGTCCCGACTTCGTAAAGGGGACACAGATTCGGATGATCGAGCGCAGCAGCTGCGTGAGCTTCACGGAGGAATCGCGCCTTGGCAGATGCGTCGAGATTGTAGTGGGGCAGCAGAAACTTCAGCGCTACGGCGCGGCGCAAGCGCTGGTCATAGGCGCGGTAGACGACACCCATACCCCCAGCGCCGAGTGCTTCGTGAAGATCGAAGTGAGAGATCGTGCGGCCAACGAGGCCGAGTGGATCGGAGTGACCACCGGTCGTGGCAGCGATAGCGGCAGCAACAGGCGCCAGCTCGCGACTGGCCGCTGCATCGGAGCGCAGCAGGGACTGAAGCGCTTCGTGCATTTCGGGATCGCTAGTGGCCAGCGACTGGAGGCGGCTCGCGCGGTCAGCTGGAGCCAGCTCGATGATGGCGTCGAAGCCTGCCTGAATTTCGCCCCACCGTTGCGCGTTCACGTGAGCTGGATACCCTTGAGCTCGAGCGCCAGCCACGCCCGGGCGGAGCGCAAATCGCGCTTCGCCGTTGCGAGCGACAATCCGATTGCGCTCGCACTCTCTTCCAGAGTCAAGCCACCGAAATAACGGTGTTGCAGCAGCTGACCCTGCCGAGGATTCAGTGCATCGAGACGCTTTAGCGCAGCGTCGAGCTCTGAGACGGTCTCCAGGTTTTCGTCGGAGATCCAGTCGAATTCACTGATGTCCAATGCCTTCAGGCCGCCGCCGCGCTTCGCCGCCAGGCGCGCGCGGGCTCTATCGACGAGCAGGTTGCGCATGATCTCCGATGCGAGCCCGAGGAAATGCGCGCGATCAGGCAAATCGATGCGCGGTGCATCAACGAGTTTGATGTAAGCCTCGTGCACCAGTTCGGTCGTGTTGAGCGAATTCTCGACTGGCGCGAAACCCAGGCGACGATGCGCGAGCTGGCGAAGTCGGTCGTACACGAGGGGGATGAGCCGGTCGCGAGCAGTTTCGTCGCCTGCGCTCCAGAGGCGCAGGAGACCTGTGACCTCGGATGAGGCAGGTGCCATCCATTCCTCCGCAGTTAGGCGGCGGCACTCCACCATACGTGTTCTGCGGGCGCGAGGCAAGCAGAATGAGCCGATTGGGGGCGCGATAGCGTTTCAAAGGGTGAAGGGAACAACCATCATCCCGCACCGGAGGCCGCTATGTCGCTCTCACCGCACAGTGTTTCACTCTTTCGCGGAGCAAACGCTTTGATCCTGGCAGGGCTACTCGCCTGCTCGGACGGGGTAACCACTCCGTCTCGAACCGCGCTCTCCCCGCCTGGCGCGACCTTCGAGCACGCCTCAACGACTGCCAGTCTGCTCGTGACGGGTTTACACCGCGCCCGCGGAAGCACCGTCGGTCCTGACGGAGCGCTCTACGTGACCGAGTCCGAAGTCGGCAGGATCTCGCGCGTCGACCCGAAGACCGGCAGTGTCACGACGTTCGCCAGTGGTCTGCCGATCTCGCCTCTTGGTGCCGGCGGCGTCGTCGATGTCGCCTTCGTCGAGCGGACCGCGTACGCGCTGGTCACCATCGTCGGCTCGAACTTCGTCAGCCCGAACGTTGGCGACCCCACCAGCGTCGGCATATACCGCGTGGACGGTCCGAGCAGCTTCACGTTCATCACAGACATCGGCGCGTTCTCGGCGGCCCATCTGCCGCCTCCGGACTTTCCCATCGGCCTCAAAACCGGAGTCCAGTTCGGCTTGGAACCATTTCGTGGCGGGTTCCTGGTGACCGACGGACACCACAACCGCGTGCTCTTCGTCAACCGCGACGGCGAGATCAGTACGCTGCTGCAATTGGGCAACATCGTCCCCACCGGACTGACCGTGAGGGGCAACATAGTGTACATGACCGAGGCGGGTCCGATTCCCCACCTCCCGGAGAACGGCAAGGTGGTCACGTTCAGCCTCGAGTCGCCGACTCCGACGGAGATCGCTCACGGGGCGCCGCTAATGGTCGACGTGGAATTCGGCCGCGGACGCACGCTATTCGCCCTCTCGCAAGGCATCGGGAGTGGTGGCCCTCCGGCTACTCCCGCCGTGCCAAACACCGGCGCGCTTGTGCAGGTGAATGGGGACGGCACCGTCACAACCATTAAGGGTGGGCTGGACCGGCCGACCTCATTGAACTTCATCGGCAACACAGCCTACGTCGTCACACTCGCCGGGGAAGTCTGGAAGATCGATAACGTCGCGAGCCCGCCCTTCGGGGAGGGGGACCGATAGCATAGAGGCGCGAGCGCAAGTCCCGCTGTCGGGGCTCGCGCCCCGCTTCATGCCCGTTGTCGGTAGAGCAAAGACACTGCAGGGCGTCTGCGACTAGAAACTCGGGCTCCAGCTTGGCCAAGTGTTACCCATCGTCGACGTACTGAGCTTCGTTACGCCGCTGCCGTCCGCTTTCATGCTGTAAATCTGGGAGACGCCGCCCTCCACGCGGGCGAACACCAACTGACTTCCATCAGCCGACCAGCGAGGCATTTGATCCGCCTGAACCGGCGTCGTGAGTTGGTGGGGAGTGAAGCTCATGTCCATCACCCAGATCCCCTCGTTTCCCCCGTTGATGCTCTGATAGGCGATGTGAGTTCCGTCTCGGGACCACGACGGCGAATCCCCGACTACCCCCGTCCAGGTGAGGCCGGTACCATCGACATTGATGAACGACAACTCGCCGCTTCGCGAGAACAAGAGGCGAGTTCCGTCCGGCGACCAGGATGGATCGCTGTCAAACGGGTTTCTGCTGGCGTCGTCGGGCGTGACCTGCCGAAGGCCTGTCCCGTCGCGATTGACAACGAAGATTCGGCCGACGTCGCCGTAGGGACCGTGAACGAGTCGCCGAAAGGCGAGCTTCGTCCCATCGGGTGACCACGCAGGCACTCCATCGAAGTTGCCGCCGCCGATCAACTTTGTGAGTCCCTTTCCGAAACGATCCAGCGCGTAAATCCCGTCCCAGGGGCCGCCCCAGGCAACAGCGATCGATTGCCCGTCGGGTGACACTGTCGGAGCTGCGTAAAACGATTGATTGGGCGTCAACTGCACACGCCGTGAGCCGTCAGATCGCATCGCCATGACTGCGTTGCCGAACTCCGCGCTGGTGTACACGATGGCGTTGCGAAGGTAAGGTGTGCACGTCGCCTGCACATCGACCCGAGTGGTTGTCGCCAGAACCACATTCGCCGACGACGCTGGGGCCGCGGTCAAATCGCAATTGAAAGCGAACCCACTAATGGACAGGGTGTGGGCGCCGGGTAGCGCTGAAAAGCTTATAGTTCCGTTGGCGGGCAATACTCTGGGTTGGCCGTCGACATCCAGCTGGAAGCCATCGGCATCGATGTCGACGCCGGTCGTGACGACGTTGAACTCGAGGGTTCCCGTTGTCGGGGGGGGTGCGGTGGAAGAATCGCCTCCGCACGCTGCAAGGGCAGCGGCTAATAGGATCAGTGCGATTCCGAGACTGTAGCTACGCGTAGACGTCATCTAGCAATCTACGGGTTAGCACCAACTCCGCAAGCAAATGTTTGCTGGCCGCGCGGACGGTGGCCTAACCAAAGGCGTGGGTACTACGAGCGTCCTCGCCGACTGCCTCTTCAGATTTTGCGACGCCTAGCGTACCAACTTTACTAGAACCGGGTCCGCGCTCGACGTGAGGGTACCGTTACCAAGGTTCCCGAGAGTCCCATTTCCCCAACAGTACGCTCGGCCGGCGGTGGAAATACCGCAACTCGTGAAGGCGTTCGGCCCGGAAGTGACGCTGGCGAAGCTTATTCCTCCGTTGATGGGACCCGGATTGTAGCGATCGCTCCCGATCGGGCCGCCGGCCTGCCCGTAATAATTTTGGCCCCAGCAATCCACGGCGTCTCCGTTCAGTCCGCACATGTGAGCGCTCCCGAACGTGATCTGACTGTAAGATTTCCCACCGGCGGCGCGTACCAGGGTGTCCGGCGAGTACAGGGAAGCGCTCCCGTTGCCGAAGCTTCCGTAGTAGTCAGCGCCCCAGCACCAAGGGACTCCATCGGACTTCTGTCCGCAGCGGTACACGCCTCCCATCCCGACTCGCTGAAAGATTGCGCCCCCGACCTGGAGCAGCGGCGTGCGGGTGCAGTTGGCGTTTTGTCCGGCCTGACAATCTGTGCTCTCGGTGCCGCCTACCTCGGCGCCCCAGCAATAGGCTGCGCCGGAGAGGTCACGTCCACAACTGATCTTCTCCGCGCCCATCACCTCGGCAAAGCGAACGGTGCCCGCAACCTTGAGCGGCGTTCCGCTGCACGGCTCGTTTGTGCCGAAGAAACTGCATCGGTCGCCACCGGTGATGCCTGCGCCCAGCTGGCCCCACGAGTCCCAGCCCCAGCACCAGCTATCGCCGGCCGTGTCGATGGCGCAGGTGTGCATGCGGCCAGCGCTTATGGAACTAAAAGTGTGGCCACCGATCACCGCGGTCGGAACTCTTACTGCACCACCGACTGTGCCGGAGCCGACCTGACCGTAGTAGTTGCCTCCCCAGCAATACGCGATGCCGCTGCTGGTGAGCGCGCACGTATGGAATTCACCGGCCGTCACGAAGACAAATCTCTCAGCGCCAGTTACCGGAACCGGTACGACGCTGCAACCGCCGTTGATCTGGGGGCAACTGCTGGTATTGGTTCCAACGCCGAGATTGCCGTTGATATCCGAGCCCCAGCAATACAGGCGGTGGGTGCCGGTGATCCCGCACGTGTGCTGAGATCCGGTTGCGATCTGCGTGAAGTGCGGGACCACTGTGACATTGATGTTCGAATGCAGGTTCTCGACGGTCGCTGTAACAGTCGCCGCGCCAGTGGCAAAGGTGCGGATGCGACCCTTTGCATCCACGGTGGCGACGTCGGTCGAGGACGAGCTATAGGTCACTACCGCATTTGGCGCCGCCTTACTGTGGGAATTGGTTACAACCACGGACGTCGACAGCGAATCGTCGAGTAGCAACGTTGCTGTATCGCGGCCGAAAGTGATGGTAGTGATTGGTGCCCATGATACCGTTACCGTAAGCTCGTCGTGCAACGAACCGACCTGGGCGGAGATCGTGCTCGTTCCAGCTGCAATCGCTTTGACCACCCCTTTGCTATCGACCGTGGCAACGGTCGGGACCGACGTGGAGTAAGCGATCAATGACTGAGGTCCGGGCGAGCCATTGGACATCGTTACAGTCGCGGCGAGCGTGACAGAGTCATCGGCGACGATGCTCACGGCGTGGGTTGCGAACACCAGGCTTTCGGGCGTGGGCGGAGGCGTGGCTTCGCCACAGGCGATCAATGCCGCGCTGGCAGCCGCGGCTGCCAGAATCTGTGGGAATACTCGCATTATGAGGGGCCTGACCGGAGGGAGGGGCTTTGCAAGGTTTGCCTCGCCACCGATTCGCGCAAGAGAAAACGTGCATCCGCCTACTCCGGCAGCGCGTTGGCGTTGTCAACGACGCCAGCGCACACGCTCGATGCGTTCGCCCACGCAGGCCGTTTTATCTCACCCTGACGACTACCTTGCCTTTTGCACGCCCGGTTTCGACATAAGCCATAGCCTCCTTGGTCGATTCGAATGGAAAGACCCGGTCCACAACCGGGCGTATGATCCGGGAGTCGAGGAGAGAACTGATCTCTCGCAGCTGGTCTCCGCTTGCTCGCATGAGCAGAAATGAATAGCGGACGTGACGGCGCTTTGACTTCCTTCTTATTCGATAGCTCAGGAGACGCATTGCCAGACTCACGATCCGGGACGCGCCAATCTCCTTTGCAAAATCGGGATCGGGCGGACCGGAAATCGAGACGAGTATTCCCCCAGGTTTCAGTACTCGCAGAGACTTGTGCAGCGTTTCTCCGTCGAGACTGTTTAGAACCACATCGTAATCCTTGAGGATTGTCTCGAAATGGTCCTTCCTGTAATCGATCGCGGTGTCTGCCCCAAGGCGCTTCACCAGGTCGAAACTCGCCGCGCTCGCCGTCGTCGCTACAATCGCGCCAAGGTGCTTGGCCAGTTGAATCGCAAAGGTTCCAACACCGCCGGAGCCCGCGTGAATGAGAACCTTTTGCCCTTTCTTCAGATTCGCTCTTTCAACCAGCGCCTGCCAGGCGGTCAAGCCGACGAGCGGGATGGAAGCCGCTTCTTCCATGGTGAGTGCTTTCGGCTTATGCGCCACGTCATCTTCTGCAATCGCGATGAATTCCGCGAAAGTACCGATTCGGCCTTTTCTTGGCCGCGCGTAAACCTCGTCGCCCGGCTTGAACCGGCGCACTCGAGATCCGACACGGACCACGATCCCAGCCGCTTCATTCCCTAGAATGAGCGGAAAGCGATGGGGCAGAATCAGCTTGAACTCGCCGTTTCTGATTTTGGAATCAATTGGATTCACACCAGCGGCGTGGATCTGGACTAAAACGTCGTTCTCTCCCACCTCCGGGTCCGTCGTCTCGCCAGCCCGCATACGATCGGGGCCTCCATAACGATCGACGAGGAACACCTTCATTGGCCGGGATGATACTCTCGCGCGATGTGCCCGTTGAGCTGTGACGGATAGAAGTACACATCACGGAGATTGCCGGTGCTGTATCGCTGCGCCTCGTCGTTGAAGTGGGGCGACGAAGGGTTGCCGCTCTCGCCACCCGCCGTGATCGCCCTCGCACGCACGCTGTCGCCGAACTCGACCACCGCGACGAAGCTGTTGCCGCTGGCGCCGTACCACTTCTTCGTTCCCGGATACGCGTGCGCGGCAAACGACGCCAGAGATCCCCACCTCGACGACGTGAACGGAACCGGGATGCTGGGCGCCGAGTCGTCGAACTTGGGCGCGATGTCGTCGTTGATGCGCTGGAAGCGATTGATTTCTCCCCACGGCGTCCGCCAACTTCCGAAGTCCTGGTTGAGTTTGGTCGTCGCGGCGGCGAGCGACTGAAGACGCTCCGCATCTGTCGCGCGATCGATGACGTACGTCTCCGCCGACATCGCGGCGCTGCGGGCTTCGGCGGCGACACGACTTAAGAGATCCTCTCCCCAGAAGACGGCGAGTGAAGTCGGGATGGAATTGGTCCCCCAGCGGTAATCCCATCCGCGCAGTGCGGCGATCGGATCGGCGAGACTCGCCTTCAGCGGATCGGACGCCGGCAGATTGTCGTAAGACTTGAGCAGCCCCGGGATCATCCGCGCGAAGGACGGCAACCAGCTGTCGTATGCCGCCGAGATGAGTGAAGCGATGGAGAAATCCTTCTTGCCCGGAAGAACTTTCAGGGCGTGGCGCCCGCGGGGTGATTCCTCCCTGCTGATCTCAACGTACGCCGGGAAATTCGCCCGCTTCGGGCTGGACGGACCGGCAGCGGACCACGGCCAATTGTTGCTGTTAAAGACCCAGCCGTTCGGCGGATTGATGGCGTTCGGAGATTCGTCGATCGACAGTACGCCCTTCCACTCGGTGCGAGGATCACTGCCGTCGACGGGGCGAGTCCAGTCAAAGGATGTATCGCGCCGCGGGATGAAATTGGAGTGGAAATAAGCGATGTCTCCATCAGCATCGGCGAACGTCGTGTTGTTGGACGAATTGGTGTGCAGCTCCATCGTCTGGCGGAATGATTTGAGATCCCGCGCTTTCATTCGCGTGAACGATTGGATCAGCGCGTCCATCGGCCGCTGCATCAGCCTCACGCTCACCCATTTTCCGCTCTGCTCGCGCACGATCGGGCCGTGATGGGTGCGAAGGATCGTGAAATCCTTTTGCGCCATTCCTTGCGGAGTCCGATAGCGAACGACGGCCTTCTCCTCCAGCACCGGCCGCTCCGCGCTCCCATAGCGATAGACGAAGCGATCGCCGCGCCTGGTTACAGTCTCCAGATATTCGTCGATGTTGTCGGCGCCAGTGGACGAGTGCATCCAGCCCGCACGATCGTTGAAGCCCTGATAGACGAAGAATTGTCCCCACGTCACCGCGCCATAGTCATTCAAGCCCTCCTGGCTCGTCACCTGCACCTCGGCGCGGAAGAAAAACGAAGTGTGCGGATTGATCAAAAGGAGCGCGTGATGCGAGAGCGTGTTGGAAGGCGCGATCGCGGCACCATTCGAGCCACGGTCAGGTTCCTGGTCAATTGGTGTCGCCGATGCAACATTCGGCGGTCGACCTCCATAGAACGCGGCGAGCTGCGGCAGATTCACCGACTCGATGTCTGGGCCGATGCTGCCATCACTGAAGGC
>DASWBG010000153.1:0-9813 GCA_036390715.1 Gemmatimonadaceae bacterium | reverse complement strand
TCGGCCGAGTTACCTCTTGCGGTCATCCGTGCCCTGCGTGAGGATTGGGATGTTGGCGTTATCCACGTTGGAAATGTTTGTGACGCATACCATAATAAGCCCCGGTACTGCGCGCGCCTACCTTTTTGAGTAATTACCCATGCCCGCACGTTCAATAGGTACAGCCACGATTTCGTTCGGCCTCGTTTCGGTACCCGTCAGCATTTATTCCGCGTCGGAATCCAAGGCGAGTGTCTCGTTCAACATGCTGCACAAGAAGTGCGGCACGCGCCTCAAGCAGCAGTACATCTGCCCCAAGGACAACAACGAGGTGGTGACG
Organism: Gemmatimonadaceae bacterium; assembly: GCA_036390715.1. Taxonomy (GTDB): domain Bacteria; phylum Gemmatimonadota; class Gemmatimonadetes; order Gemmatimonadales; family Gemmatimonadaceae; genus UBA4720. Next base: position 9,494 of record DASWBG010000153.1, on the reverse strand, counting down.
CGCGACGAGACCGTAAAAGGATACGAGTTCGCCAAGGATCAGTATGTGGTCCTCACGGCCGAGGAGCTCAAGGCGCTCGAGGAAAAGGCGACGAGCACCATCGACGTACTGGAATTCGTCCCCCTCGCGACCGTCGATCGAGAGTACATGGACAAGGTCTACTACCTCGGTCCCGACAAGGGGGGCGATCGCGCTTACCGGCTGCTCGCCGCCGCGCTCAAGGAAACGGGACGTGCCGCGCTCGGCCAATACGCCGCGCGTGGTCAGCAGCATCTCGTGCTCCTGCGGCCGCGTAACGGAGTGCTCGTGATGGAGCAGCTCCACTACGCCGACGAAGTGCGTCCGACGACCGAGGTCACCATTCCGCCCGGAGATGTAAAGGAGGCCGAGCTCAAGTTGGCGAAGCAGTTGATCGATCAGACGTCGAACGAGGCGTTCGAGCCCGCCAAGTACAAGGACACGGTTCGCGAACGCGTGTTGGAGACCATCCAGCGCAAGGTCGACGGACAGGATATCACTGCTGACATCACGCCGGGCGCCGATACCAAGATGCTCGATCTGATGCAGGCGCTGAAGGCGAGCCTGGCTGGCGAGAAGCCCAAAAAGGAGAAGGCCGAAGCGAAGCGCAAAGTGTCGTGAAGATTCTCGCCGGGACCAGCGGCTACGCGTTCAAGGAGTGGAAGGGAAACTTCTACCCCGCTGATCTCAAGGACGATGGATTTCTCAGCTTCTACGCCAGCAAGTTTCCGGCGGTGGAGATCAACAACACCTTCTACCGCCTGCCCAAAGAGAATGTCCTGCGCGAGTGGGCAGCGCAGGTTCCCGAGCATTTCACGTTCGCGCTCAAAGCGAGCCAGCGAATCACGCATCACGCGCGTCTGAAGGAACAATCCGCCGATCTCGTTGATTTCCTGCTCAAAAACACGGCGATGCTCGGCAGCAAGCTGGGACCGATTCTGTTTCAGCTCCCGCCCAACCTGAAAAAGGATGTGCCCCGGTTCCGCGGATTTCTCGGACTACTTCCCTCCGATCGCCGGTACGTGTTCGAATTCCGGCACGAGAGCTGGTTCGACGAAGAAGTCTACGACGCAATGCGCGAGCGGGACATCGCGATGTGCCTGGCGGAACAGGAGGACTTCAAGGTTCCCGTTGTCAGCACTGCCTCATGGGGATATCTGAGGTTGCATCGTCTGGACTACGACGAGGCCGCGCTCGTCGAATGGGCGAAGCGCGTGACCGGCCAGGACTGGAAAGAGGCGTTCGTGTTCTTCAAGCACGACGAGGGTACCGGCTCGGGACCGCCCGCAGTCGCAACTTTTGTTGGTGCTTGCGACAATAATCGCAACTAAGCGCTGATGCTGAGCGCGCCTCCAACACAAACTCTCCGCAGCACTGCGGTCGCCGCCATGCGGCAAAACGGCTTCGAGCCCGAGTTCTCCGCCGAGCTGATGCGCGAGATCAGGGCACTCAATGATCCATCGAATGATCCCCTGCCCCATGGCTGTCACGATCTGCGCCACCTGCCTTGGTCCTCGGTCGACAACCGGGAGTCGCGCGACCTCGATCAGATCGAAGTAGCAGAGCGTCTCGCCGACGGTTCCATCCGAATCCGTATCGGCGTCGCTGACGTAGACACGCTCGTACGGCTCGGTTCCGCCGCAGATAACCATGCCTCCACGAACACGACTTCCGTATACACCGGCGTAGCAGTCTTTCCCATGCTGCCCGAACGTCTCTCGACTGACCTCACCTCACTCAACGAGGGAGAGGATCGTCTCGCGGTCGTCATAGAATTCGACGTCACCGTCGACGGCGCGCTGACCAACGCGTCGGTATATCGCGCGCTCGTACACAACAAGGCCAAGCTCGTTTACGATGACGTAGGCATTTGGCTCGATGGCAAAGGCCCCGCTCCACGCCCCATCGGTGCATCGCCCGAGCTGGGTGAACAGCTCCGCATTCAGGACGAAGCAGCGCAGCGCCTGCGCCGAGCGAGGAGCATCGCGGGTGCGCTCGATTTCGAGAGCGTCGAGGCCAGGCCTGTAGTGGTAAAGGGCAAGGTCGTCGATCTGGCCGTCGACCGCCGCAATCGCGCCCGCGACATGATCGAGGATTTCATGGTGGCGGCGAACAGGTCCGTCGCCACCTATCTGCTCGAGCGAGGATCGCCATCACTACGCCGAGTAGTGCGCGAACCCAAGCGGTGGGATCGCATCGTAGCTCTCGCAGCAGATGTAGGTGAAGTGCTACCTGAAAAACCCGACAACGTTTCTTTGAGCGCATTTCTCGCGCGCCGGCGCGCCGCGGATCCCGAGCACTTCGCCGATCTGTCGCTCTCGGTCGTCAAGCTCCTCGGCCCCGGCATCTACGTTCTCGAGCGTCGCCTCGGCGATCGCAGGGAGGCGGGCCACTTCGGACTCGCTGTCGCAGACTATGTGCACTCCACCGCGCCCAACCGCAGATTCGCCGATCTGGTGACGCAGCGGATGCTGCGCTCAGCGGCGTCAGGCGGCGCACCGCCCTATTCCCATGCCGAGCTCATCGAGATTGCAAGTCGCTGCACTGAGCGCGGCGAGGCGGCGCGAAAGGTGGAGCGTACGATGCGCAAAGTGGCTGGGGCGTCGATGCTGGCTGAACGTGTGGGGGAGGATTTCGCCGCGGTCGTGACCGCTGCGTCGCCGAAGGGGATCTATGCGCGACTGCTGAACCCGCCAGTGGAGGGACGCATCGTGCGAGGCGGACGCGGCCTCGACGTCGGCGATACTGTGCGGCTCAAGCTCGTGGTCGCCGATCCTGTGCGCGGTCACATCGATTTCGAGCACGGAACAGAGGGTGCGTCGCGCAAACTCGAGCGGAGTCGACGCAAGAAAGCGGCGGCAGATCGCCTTCGCCCAAGAATTGGGGAGATGTTCGACGCGCAGGTCACGGGCGTGTCCGAGAGTGGGACGTACGTCCGGTTAGTCGACGGCTCGGCCGAGGGACGCGTCGTGCGGGGTTACAAGACACTGTCCGTCGGGATGAAGATTCCGGTCAAGCTGGTCAATACCGACAGTGTTCACGGCTTCATCGACTTCGAGTTCACTCAGGGCATCGAGCCCGCGAAGGAAGATCGATTGGCTCGTAAGCGCGCCGCCGCTCTCATGCTACGGGATCGCATAGGGGAGACGTTCCGCGCCGTAGTGTCGGGGATTTCTCGGAAGGCGACATGGTTGAAGATCACGCCTGGAGACATCGAGGGACGCCTCGTACGCGGACGACGCGAGTTGAGCGTCGGGAACGAAATCGCCGTCGTGTTACTCGCCGCGGATCCGGTGCGGGGCTTCATCGATTTTGCGCGCGAAGATACTACGGTACTGATGACCTTGCCGAGTTAGCGCTGCGATGGGGCGATTAAGGTAAGCGACCCCAGCAGGTAAGTGCTGCAGCCACAGCCACTTACAAGGAAATTTCGCCCAAATTCACATTTCGCAAACTGAATGTGTTATGCTGTTTCATATCGAAAAATGAGACAGCATTTGAGCGCCAGAAGTTCGAGCATTCGGCGCTCGCCGGGCTGCGGTGATTTCCCCGCACGCAGGGGTCCGGTGAATTCCAACGGGGCGATGGAGATTTCCAAAATGCAGACCACCAACGGCAAGACCACCAAGGGACAAATCGCGCGCAGCGTGCGATTTGACATCGCGACGAACAAGAACGACGAGTTCCATACTCTGTTCAAGAACGAGGTCCTTCCGATCCTGAAGAAGCAGGACGGCTTCAAGGATGAGCTGTTGCTGGTGAAGGATCAGCACGTCCTCGCGATCAGCGTTTGGGACGACATGGATTCGGCACGCAGGTACGAAACCACAGCCTACCCGCAGCTGGACAGGAAGCTGCGCCCGATAATGTCCGGAAACCCGACGGTCGAGACGTTCAAGTACGACTCGCTATCGACGATTGCCTGACCACCGCTCTCATGGTGAAGAAAAGCGGAGGGGCCCAATGGACCCCTCCGCTTTTTTTGCGGCGCGACAAGGGTACACGACGGCGGCGTGCCCTTGCAAAGCAGGATGCGCTTCCGCAGTCTAAGCGGTCAAACTATAGCTGTAGGACGGCGACCAAACGCAGGACGACAAGGAGACTGACATGGCAGAAAGCGTCTACAAAGTGATCGAGTTGGTGGGAACCAGCACCGAATCCTGGGAGAAAGCGGCCACGGTGGCGGTTAAGCGGGCAGCGAAGACATTGCGCGACCTGCGTGTCGCGGAGATCTCGCAGCTAGACATGGTGCTCAAGGACGGCAAGGTCGAGAGCTACCGGGCCAAGGTCAAAGTCTCGTTCAAGTACGACGGGTAGAGGATGATCGGTGGGCGTGCCGCTCACCCTCCCCCGAACCCTGTACCAACACGTATCATATACAGGATCTCACTCGGGTCGAACTTCCCCGGCCCGGCTCCAGCCAAGCGTGCAGGAAGAAAGGATATGACGCCCTCACAAATCAGCCGAATCACCGCGACTCTCCTGGCCGCCGCCGGCGCGTCGGCATGCAGCAGCACGAGTCAGGGAGCAATGCAAACTTCCGCGACTCCTCCGACTCCCGCTGTCGCCCAGCAGAGCGATGCCGCTTACATCGCCCAGGCAAGGGCCGACAGCATCCGCCTCCCTTATACCCAAGCGGACGTGGACTTCATGTCCGGAATGATTGGCCATCACGCCCAGGCCATCGTCATGTCCCGCTGGGCTCCCACCCACGGAGCAAGCGCCTCCGTGCTCACACTGGCATCACGGATCATCAACGCTCAGCAGGATGAAATCGTAACGATGCAGAGGTGGCTGCGTGATCGACGGAAGCCCGTACCGGAGGCTGCCGCAACGGGCATGAAAATGACGATGGACGGCATGGAGCACGTGATGCTGATGCCTGGAATGCTCACCGAAGCACAGATGAAGGACCTTGACGAAGCAAGAGGACCGGAGTTCGACCGGAAGTTCCTCACGTACATGATCCAGCACCACCGCGGCGCTGTCTCAATGGTGAAGGATTTGTTTGGCACCTACGCGGCCGGCCAGGACGAGACAGTCTTCAAGTTTGCATCGGACGTCAACGTCGATCAGACCACCGAGATCGCGCGGATGGAGAAAATGCTCGCCGCTATCACGCTCGGCGTTACCACGCAGTGATCAACCCGTTGTCGCAACTCCCTAAGTTCCATTCCGCCACTCCAGAGGTATCAACAATGGCATCCGTGTATCACCCGCGAAACTTGCATGTCGCACCGTTGTTCGGCATCGCAATCGCTCTCTTTTCCGCCGCCGCGTGCGCGCCAGCGATCTCGTCGACTGGCGGCACCAACAGCAGTATGTCCCCCAACATGTCCCCCGGTGAACCGATCCCAGATCCGCGGGTTGGTCTGCGTGCTGGAAAGTTCGACGCTGCCACCGCCTCCTGGAACCTGCGACTGCTGTCGACGACGCAACCCACCGAGAAGTTCGCGGGAATCACGAACTCCGATCTTGCGTTCACGGGTCCCTACGCGATCCAGGGCAGCTACAACGGTTATCAGGTCTGGGACATCTCCAATCCCAGCGCGCCGACTCTCAAGACGGCCTACCTTTGCCCGGCGTCGCAGAGCGACGTTTCAGTCTTCAGGAATCTTCTTTTCGTCTCGGGTGAGGGCAACAGTGGACGGATCGACTGCGGAACGCAGGGCGTAAAGGACACGGTCAGCCACGATCGGCTGCGCGGTCTCCGCATCTTCGACATCAGCGACATCGCCAATCCCAAGTACATCGCCAACGTCCAGACTTGCCGCGGCTCGCACACCCACACGGTGTTGTACGATCCCAAGGATCCGGACAACGTCTACGTCTACATCTCGGGCTCAGCCGGCGTGCGTTCGCCGAGCGAGCTGGCGGGTTGCGTCAGGCTCACGCCCGACAAGGATCCAAATTCGGCGCTCTTCCGCATCGAAGTCATCAAGGTCCCGCTCGCCCATCCCGAGCAGGCGGCGATTGTCAGCTCTCCGCGCATCTTCAATGACCTGACCGCGCCAGCTAGACACGGCGAGTCGGCCGAGGACGTAGCTGAAGCGAAGGCTGCCGCTGCTGCCGCCCGCGCGAAAGGCGGCTACACCGCTTTCATTTTCGGCAGTGAACGAGTTCTGCCGCCTCAGTTCATCAACCCAATGCTCGACAGCATCGTAAAGGCTCGCGGTGGAACAGGTCCGGCCACTGGTGCTGACAGCGCGGCGTTGCGTACTGCACTTCCCGGAATCATCGCCAAGATGATCGGTGAGCCGCCGGCCGGATCCGGGCCGCGCCCGGGGCCAACGCAGTGTCACGACATCACCGTCTACCCGGCGATCGGTCTGGCCGGCGGCGCGTGTGAAGGCTACGGATTCCTGCTCGACATCCGCGATCCCGCGCATCCGGTTCGTATCGCGGCGGTAGCCGACTCGAATTTCTCCTATTGGCATTCGGCGACGTTCAACAACGACGGCACCAAGGTCCTGTTCTCTGATGAGTGGGGCGGCGGTGGCCAACCGAAGTGCCGCATCACCGACAGGCGAGAGTGGGGCGCGGACGCGATCTTTACTCTCACAGATGCGAACGGCACGCCCGTAATGGTTCGCAACGCCTCGGCTGATCCCGCCGGCAACAAGATGCAGTTCCAGAACTACTACAAGCTGCCGGCTGCGCAGACGAAGGAAGAGAACTGCGTTGCCCACAACGGCTCGCTGATCCCGATCCCGGGGCGCGACGTGATGGTGCAGGCGTGGTACCAGGGCGGAATCTCGGTGTTCGACTGGACGGATCCAAAACACCCGAGGGAAATCGCATTCTTCGATCGTGGTCCGGTGGACTCGACCAGAATGGCGATGGGTGGATCGTGGTCCGCGTACTGGTACAACGGCAACATTGTCAGCTCTGAAATCGCTCGTGGTCTGGACATCTTCGAGCTGCTTCCGAGCCCGTACCTCTCGGCGAACGAAATCGCCGCCGCCAAGACGGTGCATTTCGATTACTTCAACACGCAGGGGCAGCCGAAGCTGGTGTGGCCGCCAAGCTTCGCCTTGGCGCGTTCCTTTGCGGATCAACTGCAGCGGTCGAACGGTCTGAGCGCGGGTAGGTTGGCCGCCACTCGGCAAGCGCTCGCAACCGCTGAGAGCGCAACAGGCACTCAACGCCGCGATGTACTGACTCACCTAGCCGCGCAGCTCGACGTCGACGCAAGCACATCCAGTGATGCGGGTAAAGTTCAGGCACTGGCGCGAGCGGTAAGAGATCTGGCCGCAACATCCTGAAGCAGACGTACAAATGGACGCCAATGAGGTGTATAAGCTCACCCCATTGGCGTCCATGTTTTTTTCTATATTGTTCTGATCGATGGACCGACGTTGTGAGCTGAGTGATGTCCCGACGTTCCGAGTTGAGTAACGTCCCGACGTCGTGAACTGGTAACTCACAACTTGAAAGCTGGCAGCTCGTAGCCGTTCTTTTGCCTTTTTTCTCTTAACGAACAGAGGTCTCTATGCGCCGCATCTACGCTTCCCTCTTGCCACTTGCTGCTCTCATCTCGCTGGCCTGCACCAGCAAGGCCCAGAATGAATCCGCACGCCAGGTCGCCGGTGGCGGAATATCCGTCAAAGACTGGTCAGGGCAGATAGACCCCGGTGAGGCGAGACGGGGACAGCTCCTCGCCAACGCGAAGCTCGCCCAGGACGGCAACGCGCTGCACGTCACCACCGGACCAGCGGTCGCGTACTGGAGTCTCAAGAACATGGCGAGCCATGACTACACCGTGAAGGCGACGTTCACGGAGCCCAAGTACATGAACCTGAACGATCATCCGCACCCTTACGGAATCTTCATCGGCGGCAACGACATGGGGACTCCCAACCAGAGTTATCTCTACTGCGCCGCGTACGGAAACGGCAGCTTCATCATGCGCGGATTTGGTCCCGCGCCGTTTCAATTGAATGGTGGTCACGGCGAGTCGAATGCAGCGATACACAAGGCTGCCGGCGCGGGATCTCCGGTGACACAGGACATCGCGGTTTCAGTCAAGGGCGACAAGGTATCGTGCGCAATCAACGGTACAGTGGTCGGTACCTATAACAAGTCGGATGTCGTCGGCCCCGGAAAGCTCAAGTCAACCGATGGGATCTACGGAATCCGCTTCGCACACAACACCGAGGGATTGGTCAGCGGTTTGACGGTGACGAAGCCCTAGCGCGTAGCTTCTTCACCCACGCCGATAAAAACCGCGCCTGAGCTAAACGCTTTGACACGGCGTCGAAGCGTTTAGCTTCAGAAAATGCCAGCCATAAAGATTTCCGCCCTGCCGGCGCGATTGGTCAGGATGGTCGAGGACGTCCGCCGCAAGGAGGACCGCCTCGCGTTGCTGCTTAGTCTCGTGATTGGCGCGCTCGTCGGCCTCGTCGTCGTCGCGTTCATTCTCCTCACCGGGCGTCTCTCGGCGCTCATGTACCCGGCGGGCGGAGCCGGCTGGCGACGAATCCTCGTTCCAACATTCGGCTCTCTCCTTACCGGGTATCTCCTCTTCAAGTACTTCCCGCTCGCGCGTGGGAGCGGCATTCCGCAGACCCGCGCGGCGCTCTTCATTCACGACGGCCGCATCTCGCTCCGATCGGTCACGGGAAAATTTGTCTGCTGCGTAATTTCGCTGGCTACCGGAATTCCGCTCGGACGCGAGGGACCCGCGATCTATATGGGATCTGGACTCGCGTCCGTCATCGCGCAACGGCTCGGATTGAGCAGGCTTCAAGTCCGGGCTCTGATTCCCGTCGGAGGAGCCGCAGCGCTCGCTGCCGCATTCAACACTCCGATCGCGGCAGTTCTGTTCGCGCTCGAGGAAATCGTCGGCGATCTGCACGCACCCATCCTTGGCTCCGCCGTTCTCGCGTCGGCGACATCGTGGTTGGTCCTCCACCTGGTTCTCGGCGACAACCCGCTCTTCCACGTTCCCGGATATCATCTCGTAAGCCCCGCCGAGCTCGGCGCGTATGTGGTGCTTGGAATCGTCGGAGGACTAAGCTCCGTAGCATTCGTCAAGCTTCTGCTCTGGCTGCGCGCTCGATTCGCAAAGCTGCCTCGCGCTTCACTTTGGATTCAACCCGTCGCCGGTGGACTCACCGTCGGCATCTTCGGCTTTTTCGTGCCGCAGGTGCTCGGCGTCGGCTACGACCAGATCGAGAGAGTCCTCAACGGCGATGTTGTTCTCAAAGTCGTGATCATGCTGGCGGTGCTCAAGATCGTCTGCACATCGGTCGCGTACGCATCGGGCAACGCCGGCGGAATATTCGGGCCGAGCTTGTTCATCGGGTCGATGGTTGGCGCATCGGTGGGAGCGGTCGCGCACCTGCTCTTTCCCGCATCGACCGCGGGACCAGGCGCATATGCACTGGTCGGAATGGGAGCAGCGTTCGCGGGGATCATCAGGACGCCTCTCACATCGGTGATCATGATCTTCGAGGTGACACGCGACTACACGA
>DASWBG010000152.1:0-18565 GCA_036390715.1 Gemmatimonadaceae bacterium | reverse complement strand
CGACTTCGGAACGATTCGCATCACATACGTTCCGGCGGCGAAGTGCATCGAGCTGAAGAGCCTCAAGCTCTATCTATGGAGCTACAGGAACGACGGGATCTTTTACGAGCGAGCAGTCAACCGGATCCTGGATGATCTGGTAGCCAGCTCCAAGCCCAAATGGATGCGCGTCGTCGGTGACTTCAACGTCCGCGGCGGAGTAAAGTCGGTGATCACCGCGGTTCACGGAAAGGCGCCCACTCGCTAAGCGCTACGGCACAGTGGTAGCAGTATTGCAAGAGTGTCTGCTTCAGACCGCAGGTTCACCAATGCCATCTTCTCCTCTCCAACCACCGCAGCCTGATCCACTTCAGCCCGTTCTCGAGGACGTCGAAGAAGAACTTCGACGCCGTCTCCATGAAGCTTGTGAGGCGGAGGCGAACGGTCTTTCGACGGAATCAACCCAGGAAGTCCGGCGCCTCGAAGATTCGCTGCTAGCTGCCGCGGTCGCGGCCGAACAGACGATTTCGGTACGTCGTCACATGCAGCGTCGAGCATCCAAGAAGCGCGAGCGGCAAACCAGCATCGGCGAGACTGAGGGTCGGAAACGGAGCACCAATCCCAAGTCCGACGAAAGCCTTGAGGAATCGACTGGGGAGCACAGCAAAACGCCTGACACAAGTGTTCGCGAATTCGTCGATGCTACTGGCCGTGCGTGGCGCGCGTGGCCAGTCATACCAGGTCTGAGCCGTTCGAGCGCGAGAGGTCGAGGGTTTCTTGGCGATTTCCAGGATGGTTGGATCTGCTTCGAGGGGTTGAACACCACAGCCCGTCGGCGACTTCCATATCGCCAGCCCAATTGGGCCAACATTACGGATGAAGAGCTCCAACGCTTGCTAGCCCAGGCGATCGATGCACCGGGGCGCCCGACCAAGCGACAAGACAAACCTTGATCGAGTTGATTAGAAGATCGCGATTGGGTTAATTGTCCTGTCCAATGTTCAGGTAGAGCGGCTAGGTAGCTCAGTTGGTAGAGCAGCGGACTGAAAATCCGCGTGTCGGCGGTTCGATTCCGTCCCTAGCCATTGGCGATGTTTTTATTTCGTCCGACGACCTTTATAACTGTCGTCGCAGCGTATGCAGCTAGCGTCCTTCGCCGCCCGCGGTTAAATCCCCAGAATGAGGCTGAAATGTCTGGACGAGCGGCTCGCATGAACGCGAGTTGGAGCGCTTCAATCGTAGCCTGCATGGTTTTTCACGGGATACTCTCGTGGCCAGCCACGCTAGAAGGGCAAACCATCACTGGAACGGTTCAAACCGCGGGGACGCCCGTAGTCGGCGCGACGGTCCGGCTTCTCGAGCTCGATCGCATCGAACGTACAGGTGGCCAGGGACAATTCACTTTCTCCGGTGTTCCGAAAGGGATTTACAGAGTCTACGTCGGTGTGACCGGCTATGCGTCGGTGACCGACACTGTGAAAGTGATAGGCAACGTTGCAAGGGTATCCATTGACCTCAGGGAATCTGCGATCCACCTGAAAGAGGTTGTGGTCTCAGCATCGCCAACCGCACGGATTTCGGACGAACAGTATCAGTCAACCGCGTCTAAATCCCTGGTCGAATTCCAGAACAGTTCCGGGTCAACTTTCGCGGAGAAGATCTCGGATCTTCCGGGCGTCGCAGTCCGCAGTCTCGGGTCTGCTCCATCGAGGCCTATCCTGCGAGGCCTTGGTGACAATGAGGTGCTGATTCTCGAAAATGGGCTTCGGATGGGTGATCTGGCGACGTTCGATCCCGCGCACGCCACCCCAATTGAGGCAATCGGCATTTCGCAGATCGATGTGCTTCGTGGCCCCGCGACAATCCTCTATGGACCCAGCACGATTGGCGGAATCGTGAATGTCATCACCGACATCGTTCCATTGGTGTCCGATCATCCCATTTCAGGCACAGCTGCGATCGAAGGAAATACAGTGAACAGCGCCGGCGCAGGTTACATCAATAACGTTTACAGCCAGGGCAATCAGGCATTCCGAGTATCAGTAGGAGGAGTCCACGCGCACAATACCCGGATTCCTTCGGGGAACTACACTGACCCAGGTACTGGTGCCGTGTTCAATCTGGACCGCATGCCGCAGACATTCGATCATAGCGGCGAAGCGGGTCTCGGCTACGCATATCAGAGCGATTTCGGAGCGATCGGTATTGGCGGGAAGCACTACGAAGTGAACTATGGCATACCCGGCGTGCCGCCCAATCCGGACTTTGCCAATGTGCCTCCGACTACATCCCGCATCGCACAGCGCCGAAATACGATCGAGCTCCGCAGCCTCTTCAATGGCGGGTTCTCATTCGTGAACCAGGTCAAGCTCAACGCAAGCTTCAACGATTACAACCACTCTGAGTTTCCAACCGCGCAGGATGCAAGTGGGGTTTCCGATCCGGAGGCAACCCATTTCAAAAAACGGCAGTTCAACGGCGTACTGCAGCTTCAGCATCAACCGCTTGGCAAACTTCAGGGGACACTAGGGCTGTGGACGAACATTGAGAACATGAGTATCCGAGGCGACGAACCGCTAGGCCCCAACTCGCGCACGAGCGGAATTGCGGCGTACGCGTACGAAGAGTATCCAGTGGCGGAGAACTCTCGCCTGCAAGCAGGTCTGCGGTACGACTACAACAAGATTCAGACTCGTCCGGATCCGCAATCGACCGACCCGGCTTTTCAGACTCTTAATGCCTCGCGGCTTTCGAATGCGCTGACCGCCTCACTCGGCGGGATTCAGCAACTTACATCTCACTTGACGGGATCGTTGAGCTTCGCGCGATCATTTCGTGCGCCGACGGTTCAGGAGTTGTTCGCGAACGGCCTCGATGCACCGAGTGGCACTTATACCATCGGCACCGCGGGTCTTGGACCGGAAACCGGATTGGGCGCGGACATGTCGCTCAAAGGAAACTTTGCAAACGCATCCTTTGAAATCTCGCCCTTTGCCAACAGCATCACTCATTACATCTATGGATTCCTACGCGGCGACACCATTCAAGGTTTTCCGGTGCGTCAATTCGGAGCCACGGATGCGCGATTGCTTGGTGTTGACGGGAGCGTCACCGTCCAGCCGGCTCCGTATTTTGCGCTCAAAGCAGGCACCGACTATGTGAATGCCGAGGATACCAAACAGAATGTGCCACTGCCCTTCACACCTCCGCTACGAGGCCTGGTGCGGGCGACTTACCAGGACCAAACCTACATGGGCATGGTCGAAACGCGCCTCGCCGCAAAACAAACACGGCTGGGCGAGGGCGACACACCGACTCCCGGATATACCGTTGTGAATCTCGGAGTGGGGATGCGCTTTGCACGGCAACGTGTTCTGAACAACATCAGTATCCACTGCGACAATGTGTTCAACCGAGTGTACCGGGATAACCTTTCAGTGATCAAGGATTTCATCCCACAACCGGGTCGAGGCTTCCGGTTGAACTATCAAGCGACATACTGACCAGACTATTCCGCCGGGTTCGGAGTAGTTGACACACCTCAAGCAAACGATCAGGGCCGCCATTGATGGGCGGCCCTGATTGTTTCGTGTTAAGAGCAAACGGGAACGGCGAGCGCCGGCGAGCTTGCAGGAATAGGCTTGAGGTTATTCCTGGTCAGGATCGCATTGAACGCTGGCAGATCTGTTGTGTTGATTGTTTTCCAGCTCGTAATCGCAGTCTTCAGATCAGAGCACTTGACGATGTAGCCCTTGCGCATTGGTTCAGTGGGGGCCATGTCGCCGTTGTCCATGGCAGTGAGCTCATGACCCATCGTGCCATTGATTGCCACAAAAGTGGGTGGTGGCGGTGTGCCACCTCCGCTGGTGAATCCGCCGCGGACCCGATCAGTGCTGCCGCCGAGCGCCGAAAGCTTTGCGTCGAGCGCAGTGGCAGCCGTAACTATTTCGGACGGTGTACTGCTGTGCGTGTACTCTGCCAGCGAGTGACGCATCGTGGTGATCTGATTGTAAGCGTCTGACGACACTCTGGCGCCGTCGTAGTATTTCAGCTGCAGGTCCAGCTGTGCCCGCAAGTCTGCCACCTTCGCGGGCGAGCGCGGATCGTTCTTCACCGTTACCCGGTGTGTGTAGCTCCTGCCGGCCACTGTGAGCTTCAAGGTGTAGACGCCGGGCACTGCAAGCGGCCCCTCTGGCGATGGTGGTGTCAGGCCGGGATTGGCGTTGATCTCGAATGAGTGCGTGAATGCGGGTGGTGGATCATACCGAAGATCCCAGTTGACGCGGTTTATGCCAAGATTGGTCGGCATTGCCAGAGGTAGTGCCAGCCAAAAATTGGGCTCAGGTGGCTGGGCGGCTTCCGCCACTGGTGCGCTCGGTGTGCTCGACATATGGCGAACGATCGCACCGGAAGCATCAATCACATCGAGGCTGATTGGCGATGACGGTCTGGACGCGAGCGAATAGTAGATGATCACTCCATCGGGTGGATTGAGCGCGTACGGAACCTCGGGCGGAAACGGCGTATCGTAGTTCACGTTGCGACGGACGCGGACCGCATCCGCCGGCTCAAAGAGATGCGCAGGCTCGCTCGCGACTGTCGGCGTCAATTGTCGCAGCACTGAATAGTCGTCGAGTATCCAGATTCCCCGCCCGTAAGTCCCGACCACGAGATCACTACCGTGCATCGTAATGTCGCGGTAAGAGCTGTTCGGGAGGTTCAGCATCAACGATTGCCAGTGATCTCCATCGTCGAAAGAGACGTAGATCGCGCTCTCGGTCCCGGCGAACAAAAGTCCTGCCTTTTTCGGGTCTGCCCTTATGACACGCGCGAAACTTCCACTCGGCTCATCGGTAGGCAATCCATTTATAATTTTTGTCCACGTCCTTCCGTAGTCGTGCGTCCGATACAAGTACGGCGCGTAATCACCAGTGGTATGGTGATCCATGGCGACGTACGCCGTGGCCGCGTTCTGATGCGACGCGTCGATCGCCGAGATATTTGCGCGCACGAGATCGGACATGCCAGGAATCGAGACATCATTCCATGTCTTGCCGTTGTCCCGCGTGACGTGCACCAACGCGTTGCTCGTGCCCACCCAGATCGTGCCTGGTGCGACGCTGGACGCTGATATTGCTTCGATCGCATCACGTGGCGGAGGCGCTGGCTGACCAGGAATACTCGGGACCGGAGCCGGTGGAGGATTCTTCGGTACGGTGAGATCCGGACTCATCTTCGCCCAATGCGTACCGCCATCCATGGTCGCCATCAGATACTGAAATCCGGCGAGCAGTTCGTGCTGATTCCACGGCGTCCAAAGTATTGGTTGTGAGAACCCTGTTCGCAGCTTCGCGCCCGGATCCATGTCCGGACTGACATTGATCCACTGCTCGCTCGGGTACGTTATCCGCGAGATGCCGTTCCCACTGGCATACACGATTTTAGGATCGAGCGGATCGGCCACGATTGTGCCCCACTCCCATCCCGGCACCGGCTTCCAGTCAAGCGGTGTGATCTCGCCCAGGTTGCCGCGGCTGAGCGTAGCGATTGCTCCAGCGTCCTGCTGCGTTGCGTAGACCCAGTATGGGAATGAATTGTCGGTGGAGATGTGATAGACCTGATCGGTTGACTGATTGTACCACGAGCTCCATGTCTGCCCGCCATCCAGCGAAATTGTCGCTCCCTGATCGAAGCCGAGGAGCATGCGTTGACCATCGCTGGGATCGATCCACATTTGCTGCGGGTCGTCGCCACCTGGTGCACCCTTGAATCCCGTGAATGTGTTGCCGCCATCGGTGGATTTGTAACTCGAGGTATTGATTGTATAGACGATGTCAGGATTTTTCGGATCGACGTACACACCACAGTTGTAGCCACCCTGGCCATTGCCGACGCGGCGGTCTGCGGCGTCCATTTGACGCCACGTCGAGCCACCATCGTCCGAGCGATAGAGACCGAAGTTCCCGATCAGAAACATCCGCTGCGCATTTGTATTCATTGTCACAGCCACAGACGTACGTCCGTTGAGTGGCGGCAGACCACTGCCCGTGATTTGCTTCCAGGTCACGCCCTCATCGGTGGACTTGTACAGTGCCGTGTTGGACGCTGCGTTGGGCGCCGGCGGACCCCGCGACGGAATGGGCACAGGTGGGACATAGTGGCGCACAGTCGTTGCGAGTATGACATCTGGATGATCCGCGGCCCAGGCCAGCTTCTGAAGCCCGGTGGAGTCGTTGATGTACAGGGTCTTAGTCCAACTCCTGCCGCCGTCGGTACTGCGGAACACCCCGCGCATGTCGCTCTTGGCGTGAACGTTTCCTTGTGCGGCGATCAATACGAGATTGGGATCGCGAGGATCGACCAGGATTGATGGAATCTGCCGGGTTTGGTCCAGTCCCAGATGTTGCCAGGTCTTTCCGGCATCCGCGGACTTGTACATCCCGTTGCCTTCGTTGATGCCACCACCCGTTATCAAATCGCCAGTGCCGACGTAGATGACGCTGGGATCTGACGGTGCGACTTCGACCGACCCGATCGAGGAGACTTCCTTGATCGAATCGAAGACCGGGAACCAGGTGGTTCCAGCACTCGTGGTCTTCCAAACGCCACCGAGCGGAAGCCCGATATAAAACACACCAGGCTGCCCTACTACACCGCTGACAGCGGAAACGCGTCCGCCGCGAAATGGTCCAATGTTGCGCCACACCAATCCGGAGAGGAGGTTGGGTTCTACGGGACGTGCAGCGCTGAGCGTGAACAGCCCGATCAGGAGTAGAAGAACACCGGCGAATACGCGAGGTGAAGAGTTTTTTTCCGCGCAGGACTTGCTTCCAGATATTGTCATTGGGATCCACCCGAGAGAGTCGCGGAAATTCCGCTTATGAGCGTTGCTTCTCGCTCCAACGCCGACGCGGCACGTGCAATCTCCCGGTCGGCGTCCTGCCACTGTCCCTGCTCGATTGCTTCCCGGACACCTGGTATCGTCTTCACGCCGTAGCCGGTGTAGAAGCCTGGAGCGTAAAGCATGTGGACATACCACGGTCTGTTCTTCAGGCCTTCAGTTGATGTAAGCGCACGCTCCGCCTGAACCAGCCGCTCGTTGACACCCTTCGCGATAGTCGAGCGTCCTTCGGCAACCGCGCGACTGTAAGCCCTGTCGTAACGCGAAGCGGAGTGATTGAGCGAATCCAGAGCGTTGAGCAACGGCGCGAAGTTCAATTGTGGTGCGGGCTGCTGACGCAGCGGCGCAGTGACGGGATCTCGCGGGTCGCTGGTGAACTTGAAGAGTCCTTCTTCGATCTGGCGATTGCGTTCGGCGATTTGCTCCGCGCGTCTGTCCCGCAGGGACTGGAGATCCTTTATGTAGCCCTGGACGGTCTCAGCGAGATTCGTGAACGCGAAGGGGAGGAGATCCGCATTTGCAAGACGCAATACTGTGATTCCTGCCGCCTGGGCCAATGCGCGCTCGTAGACGAAGGCACTATCACTGAAGTGCATGAACCAGTAGAAATCGTCGTAGATGGAGTGATAGATGCCGCCGTTGTCCTCTCCACCGTATCCGAAGTTTAGAGATGCGACGCCCAGGTGATCGATGAAAGACGAATAGTCAGAGCCCGAACCGAGAGCGCCGATGCGGAGGTCTTCGCGATCACGCGCATCGCGACGAACCTCCGGCGAGCCATTCATAATTCGCGAGGCCTGCAGTCGCTTCCACGAGCTGACCCCCGACTCAGGGTCCTCGACATCCATCGCAACGCCATTAACGAACTTCTCGAGCGAGTGCGATCCTTCGGCCTCGAAATACCCTCTGCTGTTGGTATCGCTGTTGAGATACGCAACCGCGTGCGCCTTCAGTTCTTCGGCGTGTGTCTCGACCCATTCGGTAGAGCCGAGGAGTCCTGGCTCCTCGCCGTCCCACGCGGCGTAAATGATGGTGCGCTTCGGCCGCCATCCCTGTTGGTATAACGCACCGAGAGAGCGCGCTTCCTCCAATTCCGCTACGAGGCCCGAGATCGGATCCTGCGCACCATTTACCCATGCGTCATGGTGATTCCCTCGGATCACCCACTGGTCTGCCTCAGTGGTGCCGGGAAGTTTGGCGATCACGTCGTAGAGTGTCTTGAGGCTCCACTCAGATTTTACGCGGAGATGAACTTTGGCCGGCCCGGCACCGAGGTGATAAGTGATGGGAAGCCCTCCGCGCCACACAGCTGGAGCGATGGGGCCTCCAAGTGCAGCGAGCAGCGGCTGCGCATCGCCATAGGAAATCGGAAGCACAGGTATCTTGGTGATGGTTGCAGCCTGCGCGACTGTGAGGCGCTTTGCATTCTTTGTAGCTCCGACTCCTGGCGTTAGCGGGTCTCCAGGATAGATGGGCATATCCGCAACGGAACCGCGCTGAACCCCCTGCGCCGGGCGCATGGGTCCGTTGGGGAAGACACCCCCACCGGCGTATCCATCGTCTCTCGGATCGGAATAGATCAGGCATCCGATCGCTCCGTGCTCGGCCGCTACTTTTGGTTTGATACCGCGCCACGAGCCGCCGTATTTGGCGATCACGATCGCCCCTTTTACCGAAACGCCGCGCTGCTCGAGCTCCTCGTAGTCGGCGGGCACTCCATAGTTGACGAAGACAAGCGGACCGGTGACATCGCCGTCGACGGAATAGGCGTTGTACGAGGGCAGCTGTTCGGATTGCTGGTTGGATGTGGGATCTTCCGGAAGTGCGGTCTCCTGCAGCGATGCCTTGAAGGTCGTTGGAGAGACGAGCTCGACGACACGGTCAACTGGAGTCGGAAAGAGTACGTCGAAGTTCTCGATGTGCGCGTCCCATCCGTATGACTTGAATTGAGCGAGAATCCACTCGGCGTTGTCCTTGTCGTACGGCGACCCAACGTGATGTGGGCGCGCGCTCAGGCGGCGCATCGCCTCTCTCATGTGCGCCGCGTCGGGCATCGTTTTGAATCGCGCTTCCAGATCCCGCTCTGCCTGCACGGATTGGGGGAAGAAACCTCGCGGTGGTGCGTCGGCCGGCAATGGAGCAAGGGCGAGACCGGTTGCCGAAATCAGGAGCGACGAGAACAGCGTGCGCATCAGTGTGACTCCACGAAGAAAAAAAGACGCTGAAACTTACTCAGCGTCTTTCAGTCCGGTCATGGAGATCTCGCCTTCAGTCAAATCATGCGGATCTAGCTTTGTGGGTGTGGCGCGCGGGGCGGTGCTTACCAACGTTGGATTTCTCAGCGGCCTCATCGTGCGCGACGCTCTCGAGCGAAATCCAGCGTTCGGCCCAGTTGCCAATCTCCTTCAGAGCATTCTGGAGCTCGAGGCCTTTCCGGGTAAGCTCGTATTCAACCCGCACCGGGGTGTCTGGGATCACACTGCGGATGACCAATCCTTCGCCCTCAAGGGAGCGAAGGCGCTCAGACAGCATCCGATCGGTGAGGTCCGGGATTGCACCCTTGATGGCTGCGTAGCGCGTTTTTCCCTGAAGGAGGGTCTGAAGAATCGCGCCCGTCCAGCGGCTACCGATGAGCTCGATGGCCCGATGAAAGCGGGAGCATACTTGTGAAGTCGGGAGTGAAGAATCAGCCATGACGAGAAGTTTACGGATTTGGGTGCTTGACACAAGTTACTTACTAAAGTATACTACATTACGCACAGTAAGTCCAGTGCTGTTAGCCCCAATAAAGGCGTAACTGCCTCAAACCGTACCAGATTCGAGAGGAAACGATGACCGCACCAGTTCAAGCAGCTCCCGCGACGGGAGCAAAAACTACTTGGAAGCTCGATCCAGCGCACACTATTGTCGAGTTTTCCGCGAAGCACCTGATGATCACGACCGTTAAGGGACGGTTCACAGACGTCGAGGGCTTCATCAATATCGATGAGAAAAGTCCGAAGAATTCTTCGGTCGAGGCGACTCTCAAGGCAGCGAGCATCGATACCCGTACTGACCAAAGGGACCAGCATCTTCGCTCGGGCGATTTTCTGCACGCCGAGCAATATCCCGAGATCAAATTCCGAAGCACCAGCATCGAAGGAGATCGTAAGGAGTTCAAGCTGAGGGGCGAGCTCACGATTCGCGATGTGACCAGGCCAGTTACTCTTGACGTCCAATTCGAGGGTCAGACGAAGGATCCGTGGGGTAGCGAGCGAGTTGGATTCAGCGCGAGCGGCAAGATCGATCGCCGGGATTTCGGGCTGACCTGGAATCAGGCGTTGGAGACAGGGGGAGTTGTTGTTGGGAACGAGATCAAGATCGGGATTGAGGTCGAGGCCGTGAAAGTAGAGTAGCTGTGGTAAATAAGGATCTAAAGAGCGGGCGCATTGAAATGCGCCCGCTCTGCTTATGTGGGTGGTACTTTTAACCGCGAGAAGAGCTAGGTGGAAGGTGCGAGGTATTAGGGACGAGGCATGAGGTAGAGGCGCACTCAGACCGATTGACGGAGTAACCCCATCATTCCCATGACCCTTGTTATGCTTGCACGACTCCGCACCTTAGGCGCCGGACTGCTTCAGCTAGGGATACTCAGCTTCGGAGGATCCTTCCTTCCAGTTCGATATCCATCTAACTCAACGGTACCGCATGATGTGTTCGTTATTGCTCATGAGGATGACTGGCAACTCTTTATGGGAGATGTTGTCGCAAAACGAATCAGGGCTGGTCATTCCACAACCTTTGTCTACCTGACCGCCGGCGACGATGGGCGCGACACTCTCTATTGGCAGACCCGGGAACGAGCGGCGTTGCAATCGACACGAGTCGCCATAGGGCCTGCCGCGGCCGACTCTAACGCAATTAGTTGCTCGACGATGGAAATATCGGAACACACAATCCAGAAATGTGTGATTGCCAATACCGAGTCCTACTTCATACGGTTGCCAGATGGGAAAAGGAATGGCGCCGGATTCGCTCGTCATGATTATCAAAGTCTGAGAAGGCTACGCGGAAAGAAAATCGGGACAATAGCCGCTGTCGATGGGAGCGCGACCTATCATGGATGGCAAGATCTGAAGGCTACTGTCAGCAACCTGATCGGCTCGGGCTCCGCATCCGCGGAGATCGTTGTCCATGTGAATGATCCAAGCATTGCCGCCAATCCGCACGATCACTTCGATCACCGCATGGCAGGCCTGCTCGTGAATGATCTGCGCAAGGGACAGACGTGGAAAGCGGAGTACTATGTCGGTTATGCGCTAGCGACGCGGGCCGCGAACCGCTCGGCCGATGATGCACGCGAAAAGACAGCGATCTTCCTGGCGTACGACAAGGAAATGATGCGGGTGAACAAAGCGTGGAGTGCATACGCAGAGCATCCAGCGTTCTACTCCGGATGCATGCTTCGGACGTACGCCCGGAAAGCACGAGCGTCCGGAAGTCGTTGATCTTTCCGGTCGTCGCGGTTTACCGGGTGGCGTTCGCCAGTTCCAGGCATACGCTGACGCCTCGGACCCGTGTGCTTACCGAGTGATTGTCGCCTCACGAGGGCTCGAGGTCTACGTTACTCTCTCACCAGGGATTTTCCGAAACAGGAGCAATAATGCGCCGAGGTTTGTTCATCGGAGTGATTCTCTTTGCCGCGCAGCGAGAAGCAACCGCGCAGTGCAGAGTTCCAGTTGGCAGCAACGAAGGGAAACTTCTCGCTTTCTACACGGCGCCGATCGTGTTCACTATGGCGATAGCTCCCGAGGAGCTGCCACCTGCCAGCGTCAGGATCGGCGCAGAGGGGGAATACATCCCCAAACCAAATCCGACCATTGAGCAAACGGGCAGATGCTTCACCCAGAAGAGTGAGCACACTTCACTCTCTCCAGTGTTCGGACGTCCCAGGATCACGATCGGCGGCCCATTTGGTTTTGCGCTCGAGGCTGCATACCTCCCTCCGGTTACGATTGCGAGAGCAACGCCGAACCTTTTCAGCGTCGCAGTATCACAGGCTCACCACTTCGCGGTCGGTCCCGTCACGAATGGAACGACCCTTATGCTCCGCGCGCACGGCACATTTGGAAACGTCAAAGGAGCGATCACCTGCCCTCGATCTCAGTTGCAGCAGACGTCACCCACAAGCCCGTGTTATGGGACCAGTCCCTCGAAGGACACCTTCCATCCCGACATGTTCGGGGCTGACATCGCTGCGGGGTTTGCTCCGGGAAGCCGCGGGATATCGTTCTACGGTGGCGCCGGCGCAAACAGGATCGATCCTCATTTCCAGGTCGGGTTCACCGATTTGAATGGCAATGTCGACAGGACGCAGGTCGAGCTCGAGAAGCCGGTCACGCGCGCGGCAATTTTTGGTGGATTGACTGCTGTCTTTCGCCAGTCTCTCGATCTCGGAGCACAGGTATACTCGGTACCGGCAGACGTGACATTGTTCCGACTGATGGGCGGAATTCGAATTCGTTAGGGCTTAACGTTGTGGATGGCAAACGCCCCTCATGGAGGGGCGTTTGATTTTCTTGCGCTTCAACTCCTGCGACGGCGAGAGAATCAGGCCTCGAGCATTCTCCCGAAAGTATCTGGATCGGTAGGAAGCGTGAAAGATCTAATGCCGTGACGTGCAGCGACTTCCTTAACTTCTGCCTGCAATCTATAGGGACTGAAGAGAATGGGCAGGGCGCCAGTTTTCCGTATCTCGTTCATCAGGCGTTCACATTCGGGGAAATCACAGTCGATTACGACCGCCTCGAACTGCTCTCGCGTGATAGCGTCCTCGACCGACTCCTCTCTTCCCAGGAACCTCGGCCGCAAACCACGAAGCTCAACCATTAGACCTAACAGCGCTGCGACGATCTCTTCGCGCGCGACAATCAACACGTTATCCAATACAGCCAACCAAAAGAGGACGCAACCTTACCGGCAACTTACGGACCTTGACGATTCTCTAGCGCGACGAGTATACCTCTTAGATATTTTTGGGAACAAATGTCCACCTCTGCAGACTAGTGAGAGAGTGGGGGAAACCATTTGCCGAATAATCCGTGAGCCCTCTCTCAGAAAGTACGATGAACGAGTTGCGGACAGCACTCACGGATCAGCTCAAGCGACCGGATGGTCCAACGCCGGAGCTTGCCGATCTTTTGAAGAGAGTCGGCCGGGAAGCGCACGAGAAGAACGTTCAACCCGAGGAGCTCATCGTCATTTTCAAGCAGCTGTGGAACTCTCTCGCCGAGTCCCTGCGCCCGCAGAATGCGGATCAGTATGAACGCGTCCGCCAGCGTCTGGTAACGCTCTGCATCCAGGCTTATTACGCCGAGTAGAGAAAACGGGATATTTTGCGGGTGTGCTCCATCCGAAAGCGGCACAGCTCTGGCGTTGAGTAAGTGACGTGGCAACAGCAATCCCGCCCAAGGCTCCAACAACAATTCTGAGTCGTTTGTTCGGCCGCTCACGAAACGGAGCAGGCGAAGAACTCGTCGGCCCGATTCGGGGTGAAGTATTAGGTCTCGAGCGACTTGGTGAGCGCGCGCGCGCCGTGGCGCGCGGGCATCACCTGCTTCCCGCGCAAAAACAGCGTGGTGCCGGCCCTCTTCTGCTTCGCCTCGAGGACACGAGAGGAGTTCTCGATCGCGTCTATCACGAGCTGAACAACGGCGCGGAGGCCGGTCTGGACATCAGCCCGGCCGGAGACTGGCTGCTGGACAACTTCTACATCGTCCAGGAGCACATCAGGGAGATCCGGACCAGTCTTCCCAAGGGTTACTACGAGGAGCTCCCCAAACTTGCCACAGGATCACTCGCCGGCTATCCGCGAGCCTACGAAGTAGCAATCGAGCTGATAGCGCACACGGAAGGTCACCTCGATCTCGACAATATCACGCTCTTCGTGCGCGAGTATCAGACAGTCACTCCGCTTCGCATCGGCGAGCTGTGGGCGATACCGACGATGCTCCGCCTGGGTCTCGTCGAGAACATCCGCCGAATGGCGCTCCGAGTTGCGGCGCGCCTGCAGGAAGTCGAATCGGCTGACCGGGCTGCTGCGGCTTTACGGGAGGCAAGTGAGGAGTCACCGCAGGCACTCGCGAAAGCCCTTGCCGCATTCGTCGATAATCACCCGCCATTCACGCCGACGTGGGTAGCGCGATTCCTCCAGCAGGTCCGATCGTATCAGACAAACTTCACGCCGCTGATCTGGCTCGAGCAGTGGATCGCGGAAGACGGGCCGAGCGCGGAAGAAGCGGCAACGCGGTCGAATCGCAGAGTGGCGCTGACGCAAGTGACGGTTGCGAACAGTATCACGAGCCTTCGCACCATCTCGCGACTCGACTGGAAAGATTTCGTCGAGTCGCAGAGCGCGACGGAAGAACTTCTGCGTCAGGATCCGAGCGGCCATTACCCATCGATGACATTCGGGACCCGCGATCACTACCGTCACATCGTCGAGCACATCGCCAAACGAGTCAAGCGGCCGGAGGAGGAAATCGCGGGCGAAGTGTTGGCACTCGCGAAGCTCGCCGATCCCGGCGACGCGAGACACGCACACGTTGGCTACTTCCTCGTCGACAAAGGGCGCCAGGTTCTTGAGGAGAAGGTGGCATACACTCCGCCACCGGGAGAATGGCTGTATCGCTGGACGCAGCGACACCCCAACACACTGTACTTCGGCGGAATCTCGGTCTTCACGGTTCTTGCTATCGGCGTAATTCTCGAAGTCATCGAGGGCGCGTCGGCGATGATTCAACTTGTCATCGCGCTCGCAGCGCTCATTCCGGCGAGCGAGATCGGGACCAGCGTAATCAACCAGCTCATAACGCTGCTGTTGCCGCCGCGTCTCTTGTCCAAGCTCGAGCTGCGTGATGACGGAATTCCGGAAGAGTACATGACGGCAGTAGTCGTCCCGACGCTGCTCGGAAGTGTGCACGCCGTGGAGGAAGCGCTCGAGCACCTGGAGGTGCAGTACCTCGCCAATCGCGATCCGAATCTGCAGTTTGCGATACTGAGCGATTTCACGGACTCGCCGACCGAGCACAGACCGGGTGACGAGGAGATCCTCGCCGCCGCCACGGCGGGAATCAAGAATCTCAACGCGAGGTACGGAAACGCGGGCGAAGATGTGTTTTTTCTCTTTCACCGCCCGCGGCTCTGGAATCCGAAACAGAACGTGTGGATGGGCTGGGAGAGGAAGCGTGGAAAGCTCGCGCAGTTCAACAAATTCCTGCGTGGGGGAGCGAGTGACGCATTTACCACGATTATTGGCGAGACCAGCAGGCTCGGATTCGTACGCTACGTCATAACGCTCGACTCGGACACGGTGTTACCGCGGGATGCGGCGCAGCTTCTTGTCGGAACGATTGCGCACCCGCTCAACCGCGCGCACTACAATCCGAAAATCGGACGCGTCACCGAAGGATATGGAATCGTCCAGCCGCGAGTCGGTGTGTCGCTCACGAGTGCGCACAAATCCTACTTTGCCTCGATTCATTCGGGACACCCGGGAGTGGACCCGTACACGACAGCGGTATCCGATGTGTACCAGGATCTCTACGGCGAGGGGAGCTTCACAGGGAAAGGGATCTACGATGTCGACGCGTTCGAGGAAGCCACGCACGGGCGATTCCCCGAGAACACCCTTCTCAGTCACGACCTGATCGAGGGGAATTGGGTACGCGCGGGTCTCGCGACCGACATCGAAGTCTATGATGACTATCCCGCGCGCTATCTGACCTTTACGCGCCGGAAGCATCGATGGATCCGTGGTGACTGGCAGCTGCTCGGGTGGCTGAAGGGAATGGTCCCAGGTCCGGACGGACGAATGCAGAACCGCCTGTCCGCGATCTCCCGGTGGAAGATTCTCGACAACCTGCGCCGTAGTCTGGTCGAGATCTTTCAGCTGACGATGCTGATCGTCGGCTGGTTCGTGCTTCCGGGCGAAGTCGCACTGTGGACGGGAATCGTGCTGGTAACGATCGCGTTCCCGTGGCTGTTCTCACTGATGATTTCCCTGGCGCGACCACCGCGTGACCAGTCGTGGCTCGCGTACTACCTGGCCGTCGGGCGCGACGCAATCACGAACGGGCAGCAGTTTACGCTGGCGGTCGCGTTTCTTCCGCATCAAGCCGTCGTATCTGCCGACGCGATCGTCCGCACACTCTACAGGCTGTTCATCAGCCACAGAAATCTTCTCGAATGGCAGACAGCATCGCAGGTAGAGCGCGCACTTGGCATCGGCTCCCAGCTCGAGACGTGGCGCAAGATGTGGCCGGTTACGGCGCTGTGCCTCGTCCTCGGTGCGCTAATCGGCGCTCACGTGACCATCGGCAGTGCCTCGAGCGCGAATGACCGCTTTCTGTTCATCATGAGCACGCTGCCGCTGGTGCTCGTATGGTTTGCGAGCCCAAGCATCGCTTTCGCACTCAGCCGGCCGGCAATTCTTGGCGAGATCCATCTGACCGATGTGGAACGAGCGGCGGCGCTGCGATACGCCAAGCTTCATTGGACGTACTTCGAGAAGTTCGTGACGGAAGAGACACACTGGCTCGCGCCCGACAACTTTCAGGAGGATCCGGAGCCTATTCTCGCGCTCCGCACATCACCGACAAACATCGGACTGCAGCTTCTCTCGACGGTGAGCGCCGTAGATCTCGGCTTCATAACGCGGTCGGACATGATCGACCGCGTCGAGAAAGTCTTCCGGTCGCTCGAGCGGATGCGGCGGTTCCACGGCCACTTCTTCAACTGGTACGATCTTAACGAGCTGCGCGTGCTCGAGCCGGGATACGTCTCGACGGTCGACAGCGGTAACTTCGCCGGACACCTCATCGCTCTCAAGCAGGCGTGCTACGAGATGCTGAAGGATCCGACCTGCTCGGATCAGGACGCCAAGCGCCTTAAGGCGATCGCGGAACGGGCCCATGCATATGCGGTGGAAATGGATTTCCGTTTCCTCTACGACACCAAGCGAAAACTGTTCACGATCGGTTATCACATCGGCAGTAATACGGTAGACAATTCGTACTACGATCTGCTCGCTTCCGAATCGCGGCTTGCCTCGTTCATGGCAATCGCGAAGGATGATGTCTCGGTCGATCACTGGTTCAGGCTGGGCCGCTCACTCACGGCAGCAGCGGGAACGAGAACACTGCTGTCCTGGAGCGGCAGCATGTTCGAATACCTGATGCCGGCTCTCGTTATGCAAACCTTTCCCTTCACGCTGCTCGACCAGACGCATAAAGGCAGCGTGCGGCGCCAGATCGCTTACGGCACGGAGCGGGGCGTGCCGTGGGGCGTGTCGGAATCCGCGTACGCCGTGCGCGACAGGCTCCATACGTACCAGTACCGCGGTTTTGGCGTCCCCGATCTCGCCCTCAAGCGCGGGTTGAGCAAGGAGCTGGTCGTAGCACCGTATGCGACGGTGCTGGCGATGCTGGTTGAGCCGCGGCAGTCGCTCAAGAATCTGACAACCCTCGAAGCTGAAGGTGCGCTGGGTCCGTACGGATTCCGCGATGCGCTGGACTATACCCGACCTTCACCGGGTTCTCGGAAGACGATCGTCGCCACGTTCATGGCGCATCACATCGGCATGAGCATCGTTGCGCTCACCAATGCGCTCAACCGGCAGATATGGCCGCGCCGCTTCCACATGGATCCACTCGTTCGCTCGGCAGAGCTCGTGCTGCAGGAGCGGATCCCGCGCCGGCTCACGATGCAGGATGTTCAAGGCGATGATGTGGCGCGAGTGCCGAGCGAGATGGAGAAGCCCGCGGTACGCGAAATCGAAACGCCGCACACGCCGCAGCCGGTCGTCGGCATTCTCGGAAACGTTCCATATACGACTCTCATCACCAACGCCGGCGGCGGGTTCAGCCGTTACGGAAATCTCGCCGTCACGCGGTGGCGTCATGACAGCACGCGCGACAACTACGGGCAATGGTGCTACGTAAAGGATCTCAGCACCGGCCACGTCTGGTCAACGGCGCATCAACCATCCGGGACTGAGCCCCAGTGGTACCGTGTTCTATTTGCCAGTGACCGCATCACGTTCATTCGTCGCGATGGTGACATCGACACGGTGACGGAAATCGCCGTTGCGTCCGACGACGCGGCGGAAGTGCGACGCGTGATACTGACGAACAGGTCACTCCAGACGCGTGAGATCGAGCTGACGAGTTATTCCGAGGTGGTGCTGGCGCCGCCGGACACCGATCGCGCTCATCCAGCGTTTGCCAATCTTTTCGTTCAGACGGAATTCCTGGAAGCGAAAGCGGCACTGCTTGCCACGCGTCGCCCTCGCTCGGCGACCGAGGCAGCGATCTGGTGTGCGCACGTTGTAGCATCCGGATCGGAACTTGTTGGAAAGGTCACGTGCGAGACTGACCGCGCGAAATTCGTGGGTCGCGGTCGGTCGGTGAGGAATGCGGAAGCGCTCGATGAAGGCGCAGAGCTTACGGGAACGGTAGGCGCCGTGCTCGATCCGATCTTCTCGCTGCGAGTGAAGGTGCGGATCCCACCCGGCGGATCCGCCAACATCGCGTTCACGACGTTCGTCACCGAACAAAAAGAGCGCGCGATTGAACTGGCCGATCTGTATCATGATCCGTACAGCGCACGGCGCGCCCTCGATTTGTCGTGGGCGCAGGCGCAGGCGGA
>DASWBG010000151.1:0-5039 GCA_036390715.1 Gemmatimonadaceae bacterium | reverse complement strand
GGGAAAACTCCCGAAGTCCAGCTGCTCGACTCGATCGAAGCGGTGGAGAGTGCGCTGCTCGATTGGGCGACCGAGGTCGTGCGCGTGCCCGTGAGCAACGACGGCCGCTGGGTCGAGCGTGTTCGAAAGGGAAAATTCGATTTGATCTTCAATCTCGTCGAGGGCATCGACGGAGAGGCTGTGTACGAGCCGATGGTCATTTCGGTCCTCGAGCTCCTTGGGATTCCTTTTACTGGCAGCTCCAGCTGGACGACCGGACTGACTCTGAGGAAGAACATCGTCAACGGAGTGCTCGATCGGGCCGGACTCCCTGTCCCGCGCTGGGCTCACGTGCGCCGTGGTGAAGAGATCGCGAGCGTCGGTTTCCCGGCGATCTGCAAGCCGGTCGCCGAGGATGCCTCGGTCGGTATCGAGCAGCGCTCTGTTGTCAGAAGCATGCGCGCCCTCTCGGCCAGGGTTGAGGCGATGTTCGAGGGTTGGGACGAGGTGCTGGTCCAACGCTTCATCCCCGGCCGTGAGGTAAACGTCGGTATCCTCGGCGACGAGGTCATGCCGATCGCGGAAATCGATTTCGCCCAGATGCCGAGGGGGATGTGGCATATCGTCTCTTATCGATCCAAGTGGGAAACCGGGAGCGATGAGGATCTCGGCGCAAAGCCGAATTGTCCCGCCGATCTTTCCGACGAACTTGCCAACGAGCTCATCGCCATCGCCCGCACCGCCTGGAGCGTGGTTGGTGGAGAGGGATACGGTCGCTGCGATTTCCGCATCGATCAATCGGGCCGCCCCTGGCTGCTCGAGGTGAACGCGAATCCAGACATCTCGCCGAGCGCCGGACTCGCGCGCATGGCTGGCGTCGCGACTATCGGCTACTCCGACCTGATCCGAAGGATCTGCGACCACGCGCTTGCAAAGCGTGGAGAGAACTACACGGAGCGGTGGGTGAAGACGCTCAGGCTGTCCGGTCTGGGTGGCAATGAAGTTCCGGTCATCTACAACGCCCCTCACGGGGCCGGAGTGGTGCACGCATGAGCGATTGGCAACAGATCATCAAGGATCAGAGTATCGCGAGTCTCGAGAAGCTGGCGGACAAGTTCGGCCATGACGTCATCGACGTCGAAGCGCTGAAGCCGGCTTTCGACAACTTCCAGATGCGAATCACTCCCGCCGCTCTCGAGCAGATCAAGGAAGTGGGCGATCCGATGTGGAACCAATACGTGCCGACGGTCGAGGAGCTCGACGTGGTCGACGGCGTCATCGATTCACTCGATGAGGACGGCGACTCTCCCGTGCCCAATATCACGCACCGGTATCCGGACCGCGCATTGTTTCTCGTCAGTCCGATATGCGCTACCTACTGCCGGTTCTGCACCCGGCGTCGGAAGGTGGGTGATCCGGAGAAGATTCCGCTCAACCAGTACGATTCAGCGTTCCAGTATCTCCGCGAGCATACCGAAATCCGCGATGTTATCATGAGCGGTGGCGATCCGATGATGCTGAGCGATCGGAGACTGGAGTACCTCTTCCAGCAGCTTCGGGCGATTCCGCACATCGAGATCATCCGGATCGGGAGCCGCATTACTTCGCATCTGCCGGAACGGATCACACCGGAGTTCTGTGAGATGGTGCAGAAGTACCATCCCATCTTCATGAACACACACTTCAATCACCCGAGCGAGCTGACCCCGGCTGCGGTCGCCTCGTTGGATCGCCTGTCGAGAGCCGGAGTCTCGCTCGGCTGCCAGACGGTGCTGCTCAAGGGCGTCAACGACGATCCAAAGGTGATGATGAAGTTGATGCACGAGCTGCTGAAGGCGCGGGTGCGCCCCTACTACCTATATATGGCGGACCAGGTGGCGGGCGGAGAGCATTTCCGCACGACAGTGCAGAAGGGTCTCGAAATCATGCAGGCGCTGCGTGGCTGGACATCAGGCCTCGCAGTTCCGCAGTTCGTGATTGACTCGCCAGGCGGCGGCGGGAAGGTGCCACTCCTTCCAGAGTACCTCGAGTCGATCACCGACGACGAAGTCATTTTCAAGAACTACGAGGGCAAGCGCCAGGTGTACAAGCAGCCCCGTGCCGTGCCCGCCGCGCCGGCCGAGCTCGAGCCGGCAGCCGAAGTCGGCGTGGTGCCGATCAGCAGGAAGAAAACCGCGACGCCGCGGCGAACCAAGCGTCGGCGCGCGGCGGGCGAATAGGCCCACCCGAACGAAAAGGCCGCCTCGCTCCTTCGAGGCGGCCTTTTTGTTTGTCTCGCGTTTCTGAGATCTCGCCGGTCAGTCGGGCGAGGGCATCCTCTACGGCAGCCAGCTCGCTTACACGCATCGAGCCTCGCGCGCAAACTGCAACGGCGCGCGCAAGTCTCTTGCTACGCGAGGCGCTGCCTACGAGGACGCCCTCACCCTCCTTCCCATTGGACTCGCAACTGCCGCGGCGCGAAGCGCCGCATGGTAGGAACGTGTGCGCACTGAAAGATCTCGACCGGGAGGCGTGGGATGGACTGCAGTCCAGCGCGCACCACTCTATGGGAGAAAACTCCGCGGCGTCCGCTTTTGATCGACTAGCAACGCGTCGTTCAGCGCTTCCAGTTCGGACTGGATCTCCGCACCCTCCAAATCGTCGCGAATCCGCGCGAGGCTCGGAGAGAAGATCGCCCTCGCAACGGCGAGCGCGTCGCGTGCCCCGGCCACCGCGACCACATCGTTGGCGTGAATCACCTCGCGGCCAAGCGGGGTCGGGATCTGCGTCGTGCCTCGCCTGATCGCCAACACAGTCGCTCCGGTAGCACCCCGGAGATTGAGTTGTGCGAGACTCCTTCCGACCGCGATGCTCTGCGGGACGACCCGTATCGCGACCGGCTCACCGAGTCCAGGCAGAACGGCGTTGACGTCCTCGAGCAGCGTCGTCTCGTCGGAGTCCCGTCGGTCGATGCCATCTGATGCGCCAGCGCTGACGCGATGATCTGCGCGCCGGCTCGCGCGTGTCCCTGCAGATTGGCGGCGTTTCTCCAGAGCGTGGCGAGAAGCACCAGAGTGAGGAGGGCCAACACAATCGCGCCCTGGTTCGGTGGAAGAAATGGCTGCGTGATCGCAACTACCGGTACTCCCACCGCGAGCACTACGGCCAGCTGCACGAGGATGACAAGGGCGCGCCGAGGGGCATCGGCGGGATCCACCTTCCCCTTCTGTGCGTCGGCGAAAGCACGCCGGGCAAGGTGATTGCCGAGTGCCTTGGCGCTGGTGATCAGACCATAGATGAGCGGGACGGTGATGAGTCCAGCGATCAAGACCACCATGAACCGCACTCGCTCGGGGGGCATGCCGGTCATGTTCCCGACCATCTCACTTAGCCGGTCGATCTCGACATCGACACCGATCACGATCGCAGTGATCACCGCGGCATCGAGCAGAATGATTCGGATGATCCGATTCGTCGCCGACCGCTCGGTCGGCGCTCGTGGAGTATTGCGCACGCGTTCGATCCATGAGCCGTAGAGCGCGGCGACGGTTTGAATCGGCTCGGGCAGCCAGTGATCGATCGATGCTGCCGCCCGGTTTGAGAGTTTGATCAGCAACGGAGTCGTCAAGGTGGTGATTGCGGACACCGCGATCGCTACCGGATACAACCAGCTACGGACCACGCCCGATGCGACGCCGACGCTGGCGATGATGAAGGAGAATTCGCCGATCTGAGCGAGACTCATTCCGGCCTTCATCGCCGTGCGTCGGCCGTGTCCGGCGAGGAACGCGCCGATCGTCACTGCCAGGACTTTTCCGATAATCACCGCCAGGGTCAGCGCGAGCACGGCTCTCCAGTGTTCCGTCAGCGCGCTCGGATCGATAATCATTCCCACAGACACGAAGAAGATCGCGGCGAACATGTCGCGCACCGGGCGGACGAGATTCTCGATCTCGATCTGTTGTCCGGATTCGGCCACGAGTGATCCGGCGATGAAGGCGCCCAACGCCACCGAGTATCCGAACGAAAGCGCCAGCAGCGCCGCGGCGAAGCAGATGCCGATGCTCGCGACGAGCGTGGTTTCCGGCTGCCCAAGCCTCTGCACGGCGCGAATGGCTCGAGGCACGATCAGAATTCCGAACCCGATGAGTGCGGTGAGGAACATCGCCAATCTCATCGCCGTGAGGGCGATGTCCGTCGGCGATACCGCGCCCGAACGGGAGACGGTGGTGAGAATGGTCAGCAGGAAGATCGCGATCAGGTCCTCGATGATGAGGATCCCGAACACGAGCTCAGTGACGCGCCCCTTCACCCTCTGCTCCTGGAACGCTTTCACGATGATCGTCGTGCTGGAGATGCCCGTGATCGCGCCGGCGAAGATGCTCTCCAATCGCGTGAAGCCGAGCATCTGCCCGACGAGATATCCAATGGATATCATGATGGTGCATTCGAAGACCGCGACGGCGCCCGCCTTTTGACTCACCTGCACCAGCTTCCGGATGCTGAATTCGAGGCCCAGCGAGAACATCAGGAGGATGACGCCCAGCTCGGACAGCGCTCGCACAGTTTGCGGGTCCGCGACCAGCGGAATCGAGATGTACGGACCGATGATCATTCCGGCCAACAGATAACCGAAGACGACTGGCTGTCGCAGTCGCTGGAACACGACCGTCGCGACCGCGGCCACGCACAGCACTACGGCGAGATTCTGGAGGAAGGCGTGGGAGTCCATCAGTCGGCGGGTCGTTTCACATTCGGAAGTTGGCCATAATGTTGCGGCTGCGGAACCATTATTTATCGAGTGTGGTTCTCTTCAACTTCGAGGGTTTATGCGGAGATGTTTTTTTTGCGCAATGGCGGCCGCTGGTTTCTTCGCTGCCGGCGCAGGAGCGCAGGCCAATTCGCGACCAGATGATTGGGCAGCGGTAACCACCGCCATCGGTCGCCCGGGCGCGGTGCAATCCGACGGAGCCATGAAGTATGGATTTCCACGCAGTGACCTCAAGGTGTCGCTTGGCGGCGTGAGAATCAGCCCCACCTTAGCGCTCGGGTCCTGGGTGGCGTTCAAGAAAACCGGCACG
>DASWBG010000150.1:0-3370 GCA_036390715.1 Gemmatimonadaceae bacterium | reverse complement strand
CACCCGTTCAGTTGTAGTTCAAAGCCTTTGTGCACCGTCGGAGCCATTTGCTACCTTTGGTCAGTGAACCTGCCGAAACTGTATGCCTAAACGAACGGACATCCACCGCATCCTGGTAATTGGCTCCGGCCCCATCATAATCGGGCAGGGCGCCGAGTTCGACTATTCGGGGACGCAGGCGGCGAAGGCGCTCCAGGAAGAAGGGTTCGAGGTCATCCTCGTCAACTCCAATCCGGCGACCATCATGACCGATCCGGAGTTCGCCGATCGCACCTACATCGAGCCGGTGACGCCGGAGTACGTGGAGCTCATCATCGCCAAAGAGAAGCCGGATGCGCTGCTCCCGACCATGGGCGGGCAAACTGCCCTCAACGTGGCAATGAAGCTTGCCGAGAAGGGAGTGCTCGAGAGGTACGGGGTCGAGCTGATTGGAGCGGATGCTCGCGCGATCGCCATGGCGGAGGACAGAGGGCTGTTCGGCGAGGCGATGAAGCGAATTGGGCTCGCCGTTCCACCGGGTGGCATCGCCACGACTCTCGACGAAGCATTCGATATCCTCGAGACCACCGCCTTTCCCGCGATCATCAGACCGGCTTTTACTCTGGGCGGCACAGGTGGCGGCATCGCGTACAATCGCCAGGAGTTCGAGGAAATCATTCGCCGTGGTCTCGATCTCTCCCCTGTGACCCAGGTGCTGGTCGAGCGCAGCGTCATCGGGTGGAAGGAGTTCGAGCTCGAGGTGATGCGCGATGGCGCGGACAACGTGGTGATCGTCTGCTCGATCGAGAACATCGATCCAATGGGTGTGCACACGGGCGATTCGATCACCGTCGCTCCGGCGATGACTCTGACGGATCGCGAGTACCAGCTGATGCGCGACGCCGCGGTCGCGGTCATTCGAGAGATCGGCGTCGAGGCTGGAGGCTGCAACATCCAGTTCGCGATCAATCCGAAGGACGGGGAAATGCTCGTGATCGAGATGAATCCTCGCGTATCCCGCTCTTCCGCGCTCGCATCGAAGGCGACCGGATTTCCAATCGCGCGGATCGGAACGAAGCTCGCCGTCGGGTACCGTCTCGATGAGATCCCGAACGACATCACCGGCACGACGCCAGCCTCGTTCGAGCCGGTGCTCGACTACGTAGTGGTCAAGTGTCCGCGATTCGCGTTCGAAAAGTTCCGGGCGGCGGATCCCAGACTCACGACGCAAATGAAATCTGTCGGCGAGTCGATGGCTATCGGCCGTACGTTCAAGGAAGCGTTCCAGAAGGCGATCCGGGCGCTCGAGACGGGACGTCCCGGTTGGACCGTCGCGGAGACGCTCGCCGACGATCGTCTCGAACACGATTCCGTCGAGAGCCTGCGCTGGGCGCTGAGGCAGCCGACACCTGAACGCATCTATCAGATAAAGCGTGCGCTCGACGCCGGAATCTCTGTCGACGACGTTTATGAGCTTACGGGCATAGATCCTTGGTTCCTGTCCCAGATGACGGAGCTGCTGGAGGCGGAGAAAGCCTTCGCAGCGCTCAGGAGCGTCGACACGGACGCACTCTGGCGAATGAAGCGAATGGGGTTTTCCGACAGACAGCTTGCAGACCTGCGCGGAGAAGTCGAGACAGCAGCGCGCGCCCGGAGAATCGGCTTTGGGATTGTCCCGGCTTACAAGATGGTCGACACGTGTGCCGGTGAATTCCCGTCCGCTACGCCCTACTTGTACAGCAGCTACGACGAGGAGAGCGAAGCTCCGAAGAGCGGCAAACGGTCAGTCGTGATTCTTGGCAGTGGGCCCAACCGCATTGGACAGGGAGTCGAGTTCGACTATTGCTGCGTGCGCGCTGCGCTGGCGCTCAGGGAGCAGGGATACGAGACGATCATGATCAACTCGAATCCCGAGACCGTTTCTACGGACTTCGACATCTCCGACAAGCTCTACTTCGAGCCACTGACTCTCGAGCACGTCCTCGATATCGTCGAGCGCGAGCAGCCACTCGGCGTGATCGTGCAGCTCGGCGGTCAGACGCCGCTCAAGCTCACTCGCGGACTCGAGAAGGCTGGAGTTCCCATTCTAGGCACCCAGCCCGATGCGATCGACATCGCCGAGGATCGGAGGCGGTTCGACGCGATCGCGCGGGGTCTCGGAATCCGCCAGCCGGACAACGGCACCGCCACGAGCCTTGATGAAGCTGTTGCCGCGGCCGAGAGGATCGGCTATCCCGTGCTGGTTCGCCCGTCGTATGTGCTTGGTGGCCGCGCGATGGAGATCGTCTACGACGAGCGCTCACTGAAAGACTATTTCGAGCGCGCGGCACGCGTGTCCGAGGACAAGCCGGTGTTGATCGATCGCTTTCTCGAGGATGCGTTCGAGGCC
This sequence comes from Gemmatimonadaceae bacterium, assembly GCA_036390715.1. Classification (GTDB taxonomy): domain Bacteria; phylum Gemmatimonadota; class Gemmatimonadetes; order Gemmatimonadales; family Gemmatimonadaceae; genus UBA4720. Next base: position 1,002 of record DASWBG010000150.1, on the reverse strand, counting down.
GATGTCGACGCGATTTCCGATGGCGAGCGCGTCGTGATCGGTGGAGTGATGCAGCACATCGAGGACGCTGGTATTCACTCCGGCGACTCCGCTTGTGTGCTGCCGCCCTATCTGATCGACGAAGAGCACATCGAGGAGATGCGCGGGCACACAGTGGCTCTGGCGCGGGCGCTCAACGTGGTCGGTCTGATCAACGTTCAGTACGCGATCAAGGACGGGCTGGTCTACGTGCTCGAGGTGAATCCGCGGGCGAGCCGAACGGTGCCCTTCGTGTCGAAGGCAATCGGCGTTCCGCTCGCGGCCATCGCCGCCAGAGTAATGCTGGGCGAGACGCTCGATGACATCGGCTTCACGGAGGAAGTGACGCCGGCCTACATCTCGGTCAAGGAAGCCGTATTCCCCTTCAACAAATTCCGCGAATTCGATCCGATCCTCGGACCCGAGATGCGGTCGACGGGTGAGGTGATGGGGATCTCGGACTCGTTCGGGAGCGCGTTCGGCAAGGCGCAGTTGTCGGCCGACAACGCGCTGCCGACCGACGGGGCGATCTTCATTACGGTCAACGATTCCGACAAGCGGTCAGTCACACCGATCGCGAGACGGTTTCAGGAAATGGGATTCAAGCTGTTCGCGACCGGCGGGACGGCGAAGCATCTACGCGGGCGCGGCGTCCCCGTCGAGACCGTGCTCAAGATTCACGAGGGTCGCCCGAACGGCATCGACATGATGCTGAACGGGGATGTGCAGCTGCTGATCAATACACCACTCGGCAAGGAGTCGCAGCGCGATGACTATACCATGCGCCAGGCGGCGATAGCGAACCACGTCGCCTACACGACAACCCTTTCCGCGGCCAACGCCGCTTGCGACGCGATTCTCTCGCTCCGCTCACGCGCGCCCTCGGTTCTCTCGCTCCAGGAGTGGCACGCCCGGATTCCAAAGGAAGCCGGCGTCTAGAATGGCCAAGCCCTTCATTCACGAGTCTGCCTACGTCGACGACGG
>DASWBG010000149.1:0-8256 GCA_036390715.1 Gemmatimonadaceae bacterium | reverse complement strand
CCGCGATCGGCAGGCGTAACGGAAACGGTTTTGATCGTACCGCCGCGCAGGAGCCTGAGCGTCACCGCGCCGCCGCTTTCAACGCTCGACAGCGCGTCGAGCAAGTCGTCAGGGCGGGCGATGGATTGCCCGTTGGCCTCGAGCAGGACGTCGCCCAGCAGCACTCCTGCCTTGTCAGCCGGGGACGCGTCGGCGATCGACACGATCAGAAGACCATTGTCGTGCTCAAGCTTATGTTGCTTCACGACGGAAGCGGATAGTGCAACCGGCTGGACGGCCACCCCGATGAACGGACGCCGAACGTGACCACTTTCGAGAAGCTCGTCGAGAACGCGATCGACCGCTTTCGCTGGAAGCGCCATCGGAGTTCCGCGAGCGAGCGCGGAATTGTTGAGTCCGAGCACGGCACCGGACGCATCGACGAGCGGTCCGCCCGAGAATCCGTCGTACACGGACAGGTCGAGTCTGAAAACACGGTCGATGCGAGCACCCTGCCAGCTGCGCCATCCTTCACCGACGGCGCTGATGATGCCGAAGCTGGCAGACACATTGCGACCGGGTCGTCCGACAGCGAGCACGAGCGAGCCGACACGAAGCGAGCTGGAATCCGCTCTCGGCGCGACGTGCGATTTCGCGCCTTTGATGCGGAGAGCGATCAGATCTGTCGCCGGATCGCGTCCGGCGACTGTCGCGACAGTAGAGTCTCCATTTGGGAGCGTAACGGGGATCTCGTCATCGCGCCTGACGGTGTGGCTGGCACTGACGATGACTCCGTCGCGCCAGACGATTCCGCTCGATGGAATGCGGCGCCGCGCGTGAATCGCGACGACAGAGTTACCCGCGGTCTCTACTGCCGCCGCAAGCTGCGAGGATAGCTCTACCAGCGTGCTTGAACCATTTTCTGATTTTGGTGACATGCAACCCTTTGTGAGTGGGACTTGCCCTCACACTCGCTGGTTTCCCGCGGCGCCGGTATCGGATGAATGGGTGAGACTCAGTTGCAGTTGCAGTTCCCGCGCTGCCATCGTATTACCGGATTCAACGAATGAACCGATTCGCGGAGATCATATGAGCATCGCCGACACCCTGCTACCCGAGTTCGATCAGGAGATGGCCACGACCCGTCGGGTAGTCGAACGGGTCCCGACCGACAAGGGCCAGTGGAAGCCGCACCCGAAATCATTCTCGCTCGGCCATCTCACGCAGCTGGTGTCGGGTATGCCGGGCTGGATCACCAACGCCGTGACACAAACTTCGTTGAATCTTGGCAGCTACCCGGGATACTCCTACGAGAAGACTGAAGATCTTCTCAAGACTTTTGACAAGCACGTCAAGGAAGCGCGCAAGGCCATTGCCGCCGCGAAAGACTCAGACTTTCAGGTGCCTTGGTCCTTGAAGCGCGGTGACCAGGTCTTCTTCACGGCCCCGCGCGCAGTGATCGTGCGCCAGACGATCAATCACCTGGTTCACCATCGGGGCCAGCTCACTGTCTATCTGCGGCTCATCGATGTTCCGGTTCCATCGATATATGGACCGACAGCGGACGAGCCAATGCCCGGATTATCGCCTTCGAAGAAATGAGCTGAGCCTTATTGCTTCAGGCGAACCGCTTTAGCGACCTTTCCTTCGCTTTCTGCATTTCAACTTCGCGATTTCGCGGCGGGGCGTTGGTGTGTAGCGAGTGGACCAATCGATGCGCAGCCGCGGAGACCTCATCGACGGCTTGATTGAAGGCGGCTTCGTTTATCCGCGATGGTTTCGTCGTCCCGCTGAGCTTTCGGACGAATTGAAGCGATGACGCGCGGATCTCGTCGTCGGTCGCGGGCGGCTCGAAGTTGGCGAGCGTCTTGATGTTCCGGCACATCCTCGTACTCCTCCGGTTCCATTAAGCAGATGCTGACTGCTTTCTAAAATAAGCGGGTGGGCAACTGCTTTCTAACATGATAACCGCGCACCTCAGGCGCTATGCCCTTAACGCCCAGATAACCCGGGCGACTTCTGCTTTCTCACGACGTCGACGAGTCCACGCATTTGCCCTTCGTCGATAAGCCGAGCGTGTACTTCACGAACTCCTGTCCGTGCGATCATATCGCGCACGTTGTGCTCCCGGATTCCGCCGCCTGCAATGACAGTGATCCGCTCCCGTGCCTGAACAACCAGCGCCGCAATGAGGTCCACACCCTCCACTGCCGTCGCCGCGCCGCCTGAAGTGAGCACGCGGCTCGCCCCCGCCTCGATCACCTCGTCCAGCGCGGCCGGCAGGTCAATCGAGGAATCGATCGCGCGATGGAATGTCACAGGTAGCCCCGCTGCCGCTTCGACCAAAGTGCGGGTGCGCTTGACGTCGACGCGACCATCGGGAGTAAGTGCACCAGTGACGATTCCAGCGACACCCAACCTTCTGGCCAGCTCGGTGTCACGAATCATCTGAACGAATTCGTCGTCCGAATAGACGAAGTCGCCCGCCCGCGGTCGAATCAACACGAACACTGGAAGCCGCGTTCTCTCGGCGATATCGTGTATCAATCGCGCGCCTGGCGTCGTACCGCCAACTCTCAGATTGTCGCACAGCTCGATTCTGTCGACGCCGGCTCGCTCAGCAGCCAGCGCGGAATCGAGAGTTTCGACGGCCGCCTCAACGAGCGTCAACGAGCGTCCAGCGGTGCGGCGGCGTCCGTATCAGCGAGTATTTCTCCTAAAGCGCACTCGTGAATCACGGTCGCTGGCCAACCCGGCTCGTAGCGGTCGGCGCTCTTCATTCGAGTCAGAGTCAGACGCTTCCCGGATCCCCAGACGATCATCACACTCTCTTTCGCCGATGCAATCGTGTCGATGCCAACGCTAATTCCGTGGTCGGGCACAGCAGCGAGTGTCCCGAACGCGGGAAAAGTCTGGAGGTTGTCCCGACGTGTGTCCTCTGAAAGCTGAATGATCCGCGTTCGGCTCGAGCGAGCGCTGCCCGGTGGATTGAATGCCACGTGTCCGTCGCTGGCGCCGGATGCCAGGATGAAGAAATCGATTCCTCCGACGTCGGCAATTCTTTGGTCGTAGGCGGCCGGGTCGCGAGGATCGGGGAACCAAATCGACTCTTCGCGCAGCCGTTGTGTCGCCAGGAGTGATGCGTTCAAGCGGTCGGCGATCTCGACACGAGCGAAGTGATGGCAGGACCATGGCTCCCTGGCCGACGCGTACTTGTATCCCGAGGCGACTGCTACGAGGTACTCATCCATCATCACGAGCACGACATGACTCAAATCCTCTGGCTTCTCCGAAAGCTGCCTCGCCAGCGCACCGTAAATTGGCCGCGGCGTCCGACCAGTAGGACATCCGAGAACAAAGGGCTTGTCGCCCCAGCGTGCCTTCTCAATGCGGGTGAGCACGAGATGGGCTACTTGCACTCCGATTGCATCAGGAGATGAAAAAACGCGCACCGGAGCTCGGGGCATGGATCGCTACGCGAGTGGATCGAGGAAAAGACTCGCCGCACCAATCAGTCCCTCCCATCCCTCGAACGACGAGCCGACAACTCGAGTGTGATCGCGGAACTCCGGGCGGGCGTGGGTTTGGTAACTGTCGCGCACGGACTCGAGCAGAAGCTCTCCTGCCGCGGAGATTCCTCCGCCGACCGCGATTGTATCGGGCGAGAAGAGCGGCGACAGGGACGCCAATCCAAGTCCCAGCCACCATCCGGTCTCGGACAGAGCCTGTAGCGATGCCTGATCTCCTTCTCTCGCGCTGGTGATGATCTCTCGGACCGTGCGACCGCCGCCTCGTTCCGACAGAGCGGCCACGCTGACCATCGCCTCGAGGCAGCCGCGCGCGCCGCAGGTGCAACGACGGCCGTTGCGTTCGACAATGATGTGTCCGATGTCGCCCGCGCACTCACCAGTGTAGCGGAGCAACTGTCCATCGATGATCACTCCGCCGCCAAGCCCCGTCCCGAGAGTCACACCCAGCAACCGCGTCGACCCTCGACCGGCCCCGTACCGATACTCGGCCACGACAGCGGCGTTCGAGTCGACCTCGAGCGGACATTCGAGCGAGAATCGCTTTTCCAGAGTGCGCCGCAACGGGAACTCGCGCAGCGCCACAAGGTTGGCGTTGTGGATCATCCCGAGGCGTTCGGGATCGAGAAAACCCGCGACCGACACGCCGATCCCGGACGTCGGGTTTTTCTCACCTTTCGCGGCATCCAGCATGGGTTGAAGCGACGCGGCGATGGCGTTCACCAGTGCTACGGGCTCTCCATCGCGGCTCGTTGGGACGCGCTCGCGCCTGATGATCGTGCCGTTTTCGTCGACAATCCCGATCTTGATGGCGGTCCCGCCGATGTCGATCGCGCCGGCAAGTCGCATTCAGAGCGCGGCTTGTGCGAGCTCCGGCTTTTTCCAGAGATCGATTGGCTTGGCGATTCCCTTTGGGCGGAAGGGGAGCGTGATTTTCTTGCCGAGCCCGGCCGAGGCGTAGGCCGCGTAAACTGCTTCCATGACGACGCGTCCCGTTTCGCCATCCGAGATCGGCTTCTCCTTCCCGCGCACGCAGCGCGCGAAGTGCCGCATCTCCTGCGGGAAGCCGTAATTCCAGTGCTCCTCGAAAACAGGATACGTCCAACCTTTGGTGGACGACGCCTTCTCCACCGCATATCCGAATCCGACCTCGGAGTAAGTCGGGAGCGCGTTGCCCATCAGCATGTCGGCGTAGGTCTGTCCCTTGTCGCCGAAGACTTCGATGGTGTCGTCCATTCCACCCGGCCGGTTCCAGCTGTTCTCGACCATGCCGATGGCGCCATTCTCGAACTCGATGATCGTAATGGCTTCGTCGTCCGCCTTTGTGCGATGAGCATTCACCTGGGTCGAGAGCTGCGAGTACACACTCTTCATTTTCTGCTTGCCGAGGAACCACCAGCAGAAGGCGATGCCATGACAGCCGAGGTCCATGAGGGCGCCGCCGCCGGACTGCTCGACATCCCAGAACCAGTCGGAGTGCGGACCAGAGTGTTTTTCTCCCTGCTTCACGAGATGAACGCGGCCGAACGCTCCTTCATCGGCCATCTGCTTCGCCTTCACGTACTTTGGCGCGAAGAAGAGCTCCTCCGCGTAGAGGAGAAGGACACCGGCTTTCGCGCACGCGTCGATCATCGCGTCGGCTTCCTCGAGCGTGACGCACAGCGGTTTCTCGCAAACAACGTGTTTTCCAGCTGCGGCGGCCTCGATCGTGATGCGGGCGTGAAGCCGATTCGGCGCCGTTATGGAGATCATCTCGATCGCGGGGTCGCGCAGCATCTCGCGGTAGTGGGAATAGAAACCTCCTATGCCGTGGCGCCGCGCAAACGCCTCCGCGTTCCCCTTCGTCGGGGATGCAACGGCCACAACCTCCATCTCCTCCGGCATCGCCTTGACCGATGCTGCAATGCAATCCGCCTGGAAGCGAGAGCCGACGATTCCGATTCTTACTTTAGACACGACCCGTTCCTGGGTGCCACGCTGCTATGGTCAGTCGGACGGCGCATAGAGTTCGACATAACCACAGCTCGGGCATCGAAACGCGGTGAGCGGTAATTGCTCTTTCGCGCGAAACTTGATCCCTCCGAAGAAGCGTTGGCGCTCCGGCGCACCCCGCGACCACCCCGTCTGGTGTACCTGGTTGCGGCTTCTATCGGGGATGTGCCCACGTTCCATCGTCTTCTGGCATTTAGGGCAGCGAGGGGTCGTTTGAGGCATTCTTGTCGGGGTTAAGAGATCGACACAGCGAGTCGCTTCCAGGGTGACCTCATGCCCACGCGGGCTGCCCTGGCGACAGCGGCACACAGCCCACCCATTTTCCGGGAACCATTATGTAGCGCAGCGCCTTCGTCATCCCGATCTCGGAAGAGAAATAGGCCTGAAGCGAAAGCTCGCGAACCAGTCCGAAGTAATGTGTGGGGCCGGCCTTCTGTGCTTCAGCGTCGATCTCGCGCAGCACCCGCTCCCGCTCCTTCTGCGAAAGAGATGCGAAGTTATCGCCGCAGCGCTTGCGGCACATGCTGCGAAACTCATTTAATCCGTTCACAACTCGCTGTTGTTGGTCCGGCTCGTAACAGTCCGTGAGCAACAAGTTGATTGCGGCGCCAGCGCCTGCCGCCTTCGCGCCCGGCGATGACGGAGTCGTAGGCAGCAGTGTATCGGCGATCTCTTCTATCAGCGACTGGTCGTCCACCGACAGAACTTTCCCCGCCGCGCGGTTGGAGTCTCGCGCGCACGCGACTAAGAAACCGTTCGACGTAAGAAACACGCTGCCCAGGACGGCAGTCGTCGCTTTCAACGCTTCGCGCCGATTCATCGGAGGCATAAGAGAAACCTCACAGGTTTTGCTTCCCCATCTCTTCAACGGCGTGGTTCACCGCACGGGCCGTGAGCGCCATATACAGGATTGAAGGGCTCTGGTTGCCGGTGGACGTCATGCACGCGCCGTCGGTGACGAACACGTTGGGTACCGAGTGCAGCTGGTTCCACTTGTTGAGGAGCGAGGTCTTCGGATCACTTCCCATTCGCACGCCACCCATCTCGTGGATGTCCAGTCCCGGAGCCTGATGGTTGTCGTGCGTCTGGACGTCGTGGCAGCCCGCGACCTCGAGCATGGCCTTGGCTTCCGTGCGCCAGTCGCGAATCATCTTCTCCGAGTTGTCGTCGTACCCGACCGACGTGACGAGCCGCGGAATTCCCCACTGATCCTTCTCGGACTCGTGGAGGCGCACATGATTCTCCGCCCGCGGAATCGTCTCGCCCTGCATGTACATGTAGATCCCCCACGGGCCCGGGTGCGACAACGCCTCCTTGTACTCGCCGCCCACGCGCGCCGCCGTCGGCTCACCGCGCTCGCGATACGCTCCTGTGAACGTGGTGTAGCCGCCCACGAAATCCATCTCCTGCTTTCCGAGATTTCGGAAGTTGACCAGGATGCACTCGGTCGGATTTCGAATGTAGAAATACTTGTCCTCGAAGCCCGCGATCTTCCCGCTTGCTCCAGTGCGGTAGTTGTGATGGCAGACATACTTTCCCATCAGCCCGTTGTCGTTGCCGAGCCCGTTGGGAAATCGCTTCGACTTGGAGTTGAGAAGAATCAGATTCGTATTGAGCGCTGACGCGTTCATGAACACGATCCGCGAGTGGTACTCGGTTATCGCGTGCGTATGCGCATCGATCACCCGCACGCCGGTCGCTTTCCCCTTCGCCTCGTCGTAGATGATCGAGTGCACCACGGAGTCGGGACGAATCGTGAGATTTCCGGTCTTTGCCGCCCACGGCAGCGTCGATGCGTTCGAGCTGAAGTAGCCGCCGTAGGGGCAACCCCGCATGCACAGGTTGCGCGCCTGACAGGTGCCGCGCCCTTGTTGTAAATGGATCTCCTTCGGCTGCGAGAGATGCGCCCATCGCCCCTGCACCACGTAGCGGTTGCCGTAATGCGCGCGGACGCTGTCGCTGAGATGCTTCTCGACGCAGTTGAAGTCGAATGGCGGTAGATACTCGCCATCGGGCATCGCCTCGAGTCCATCCGCTTTTCCGCACACCCCGATGAATTTCTCGACGTGTGAATACCAGGGCGCGACATCGTCGTAGCCAATCGGCCAGTTGATGCCGTAACCCTGTCGCTCGGGCGCGGTGAACTCGTATTTGCTCCACCGCTGGCAGGCGCGCCCCCAGATTATCGACTTCCCGCCGACCTGGTAGCCACGGATCCAGTCGAAGGGCTTTTCCTGGACGTAGGGGTGATCGCGGTCCTTGACGAAGAAATGAGCCGTGTCTTCGCCGTATCCCGCCGCCTTGCTGATGAGCGGATTCTCTTTCAGCTGCTGACGCGACATCGCGCCGCGATGCGGGAGCTCCCACGGGTTGAGATTCATCGTGGGGTAATCCTTGATGTGGACTACATTTCGCCCGCGCTCGAGTACCAGTGTCTTGAGTCCCTTCTCGCAGAGCTCTTTGGCTGCCCAGCCGCCGGAGATCCCCGAGCCCACGACGATCGCATCGAAGGTGGTGACGTCAGTAGTCACGGAAAGCCTTTTGCATAAGAGGACGCGAAGCTGGCGCTGGCGACGGCACGCGCCGAGCGGCGAGCAGAATATGGCGTGGGTGATTTTCCGCTGCAACGCGCGGGCGCTGCTAGTTCCTCCTAAGGAAGTCGGTCGACCCCTGTTTGTCGAGCAGAAGATTGGCCACGATCTGTTTGAGCTTGAGATTCTCGTCCCGGAGCTCGCGTACTTCGCGCGACTCGCCCTGG
>DASWBG010000148.1:0-6580 GCA_036390715.1 Gemmatimonadaceae bacterium | reverse complement strand
GTCTATGAGAGTTATCGGCGCGTGAGTGCGCTCTTCCCCTCGCTCGCACGGTTCGGCATCGGGAGGCTTGCCTACCGGAACGCGTTCGATAGTCTGCCGCAGCGGTCGCGCGACGAACAGCTTGCGTTCTGGCCGACGCCGAGCATGGCGCGCAGCCAGCGCGACGAGTGGGCCGAAGCGCCCGTAGCGATGCGCCAGGCGCTCGAGCTCAAGAGTCTGGGCGACCGTCCGCTCGTCGTCGTCACGGCGGCGCGCGACTCTGTCGAAGGATGGATGCCGCTGCAAGCGGAGCTCAAGCGACTGTCGACAAACGGCGTGCAGCGCGTGCTCCAACAGGCAACACACACCTCGATCATCGAGAATGAGACGGATTCGGCAGGATCCGTCGAAGCAATCCGCGATGTCGTCATCGCCGCGCGAGCGCGCGGATCACTACCGCGATGAACCGATCCGCTCCGCCAGATATTGGTGGATAGAACCGACCGCGACGGAGCCCTCGCCGACGGCCGCGGCCACCCGCTTCACCGACATATGGCGGACATCACCCGCGGCGAACACTCCCGGCAGGCTGGTTTCGAACGGCAGTGGTGGCCGTTCCAGTCGCCAGGATTCGGCAGGGAGGTCTCTCCCAGTCAGGATGAAGCCCTCGTTGTCGACGCGGAGCCCAGGTGCCAGCCATTCGGTATGCGGCCTTGCGCCAATCAGGACGAAGAGTCCGGCCGCGTTGACCGTCTCTCGTTGGCCGCCGGCATTCTCAATCGTCAGGCTCTCCAGTCGTGAATCGCCCTGTGCGGCGACCACTTGCGTTTGAAACCGTACTTCGATGTTCGCCGTGGCTCCTAACTGCGTGATGAGGTAGTCCGACATGCTGGCGCGCAAAGAGCTGGCGCGGACGAGCAGCACAACGCGTGCGGCGAATTTTGCCAGATGCAGCGCGGCCTGCCCGGCCGAATTCGCTCCGCCAACGACGAATGCGGTCTCGCCGGCCATCCCGGGCGCTTCGACCGTCGCGGCGCCGTAGAAGACGCCCAATCCAATCAAGCGGTCGAGGCCGGGCGCGTCGAGGCGGCGGTAGGCGACGCCGGTAGTAATGATTACGGTACTAGCCCGGACGTTCGAACCGTCAGCGAGAGCCACGTCATATCCGTTCCCGGAGCGGCCTAACGCCAGAGCGGTGTTGTAGACGAACTCGGCGCCGAAAAATATCGCTTGTCGCCAGCCCTGATGGGTGAGCTCGCCGCCGCTGATGCCGCGCTCAAATCCAAGGTAATTGCGGATCAGGGAACTCGTGCCCGCCTGTCCACCGATCGCCTGACGTTCGACGATGACAGTCTTCAGCCCCTCGGAAGCGGCGTTGACGGCAGCCGCCAGGCCGGCCGGACCTGCACCGACGATCGCGACATCGTAGACGCTGGCGGAAGCTCTGACCTGAATGCCGTGAGATGCGGCCAGCTCGGCATTGGTCGGATCGTGCACGACTGTGCCGTCGTGACGGACGGCTGCAGGAAGACGGGTCGCATCGATGCTGAACTCCCGAATGAGATCCTGCCCGTCCCTGGAATCCGCCGCGTAGAACTCGAATGGGACGCCATTTCGGCTCAGGAGATCGCGGATATTGTGGCTGCGTTGTGACCTGCGATCGCCCACCAACCGGTAGACAGCGAAGTGCCGCTTGTTGGCAAGTGTCCATGCCGTCAGCGCCTCCTGCACCTCCGGGTAAAACCACTCCTCGGGCGTCACCCACTCCTTCACCATCCAGAGGTCGATGAGGCCGAGAGCCGTTGCCCGGCGCAAGACAGGCAGTGTCGAGAACGGAACTCGGGTATGAAACTCATCTGTGGCGACGAGAAGAAGCCGCGTAGTCCTGCGGTGCAGTGCATGCGCGTGGGCGAGGAGCTCGACGCCGTCGATCCCGGGCAAGTCCAGGCTCGCGGCGACCAGTGCCACGTCGCGACTCTGGTCCCTCAGCTGCTTCAGGATGGGCAGTGCGTCGCCGGCATCTCGCGCGGTGCGGATCTCGTAGTCGGACCCGAAGCGCCGAGTCAACGCCTCTTCGACTCGAAGACGGGCTGAGTCGTCGCTATCCACCAGCAAGAGGACCGGGGCATTCATTGCTATGAGCGAGGAGCGCCGCGAAGTCTACGTCACCTCAACGGACACGTCTCAGTGCCGCGACCTGCCGGTCCGCTAAGCTACGCTCGACACGAACGTGTACAATCTCGCTCCCCAAGCAAAAAGGGAGCGTCTCGTCCGGGCGAATCGTCTGCCCGATCTGTAATGCCGATCGGTAGCGCGCGTCTGTAGATGTGAAACGGTTACCACGACCAACAACTCAGGAGACAAAGTATGGAACCGAAAGATCAGCACGCTTGCCACGTCATCCCACCCGCAGCTCTCGCCGAAACATCAGCTGTCGAGATGAAAGCCGACGATCCAGAAGTCATCCGCGTCGCCCTCGAAGCGAAACCAACGGAATGGACCGTCGCTCCGGGCGTCACGATCTCCGGCTACGGATTCAATGGCCAGGTGCCGGGGCCGATCATCGAGGCCAGGCAAGGCGTCCCGCTCGAGATCAAGTTCACAAACCATCTCTCCGAGCCGACGTTGATCCACTGGCACGGTCTGCGGATTCCCTCAGCGATGGACGGAACCCAGGCGACGCAGCGCCCGGTGGCACCGGGTGAAACGTTCACCTATCGGTTCACGCCACCGGATGCGGGCACGTTCTGGTATCACCCGCATCTGAACGAGACGCAACAGCTCGAGAAAGGCTTGTACGGCGCTTTCATCGTGCGCGGCGCCGATGAGCCGATCGTCGATCGTGAACAGATCCTCGTCTTCGACGACGTCGATGCCGACAAGAAGGGCCGCCTTGCAAAGTTCGGCGGGTGGAGACAGCGCCACGACGGCCGTGAAGGCGACTTCCGCCTGATCAACGGCAAGGCCGAGCCCAAACTGACCATCGCTGCGGGACAGATCGAGCGCTGGCGAATCATCAACGCGTCGAGTGCGCGTTACGTGCGGCTGTCCATCGGAGGCGCACCATTCCGCATCATCGGCACAGATGGCGGTCTGATCGAAGCGCCTGTCGAAGTCACGGAGGTGCTGCTGCCGGCGGCCGATCGCGTGGACATTCTGGTCGGTCCGTTCGAAGAAGGTCAGGTGCTCGCCGTCGAATCGTTGAAATACAGCCGGATGACGGTGAAGAAACGGAACACGGAGCGATTCGGGACACTGAACGTCGCGCCGCCGCGACCGTCGATCGCGAGCGTGAAGTCCCGGCTACGGACGATCGATCCGATTGCGGACGCCACAGCGACGCCAAATCGGACGGTGAAGTTCCAGGTCAGACCCAGTCTGCTCCGCTTCGCCGATTTCTTTGTCAACGACGAGAGGCACCACCACGACAAGCCGGTCAAGGTGGGCGAGCTTCAGGTGTGGGACGTCGTGAACGAGTCGCGCATGGATCATCCATTCCACCTGCACGGGTTCTTTTTTCAGGTGCTGTCGATCAACGGAAAAGCGCCGGCGTTCCGCTCGTGGGAGGACGTCGTCAATCTTCCGCCTAAGAGCACCGTGCGGATCGCGTGGATCCCGGAAGACCGTCCGGGCAGCTGGATGTACCACTGCCACATCCTCGAGCATCACGAGGCGGGCATGATGGGGCACTTCGAAGTCGTCCGTTGATGTCGCGCATCTGGGAAACGCCAGGTAGCGAGAAACCTTTGTCGGCACAGTCGTGGACGAAACCGGTTCTGTGGGGCGTCGCCTTCGGCGTCTTTCAGGCGTTTTCGCCGCTTGCGTTCTGGTGGCTCGAGCCCATTGTCGTCTGGTCGCTCAGCTTAGTGCTCATCGCTGCGATCTACATCGGCTTTGCGGTAGCCGATGGCCGTCGCCTCGTGCTCGTGGTCGAAGTCCTGGTTGCATCCGCCTTTGTGATCATCGGGGCTGCGGCGATCAGATGGGCCCCATGGCTCGTGGTGATCGGTCTGGTCGCCCACGGGCTCAAAGACACCTGGCAGGAGCGCACGCATTTCGTCGCGAACACGCGATGGTGGCCGCCGTTCTGCCTCGTGGTGGACTTCGTCGCCGCTGCGCTGATCGCGGTCAAGATCTTCAAGGCTGCAGGCTGATTCCGTCGCGCACCGCAGCAACCACATCATCGATCGCGCAAACCGCGATCATCGATTGCTGTCGATCGCCGGCGAGTCCGGCGTGCGTCGCATCAGGCGCTATCCGATTTGGAGTTTGAAGACAGCCGCGCGAGATCGTTCGGCAACAAACGAGTGCGCCGAGCGCCGCGCCCGACCATAGCGATGAGATCTCAAGGGTCTACTTCCGCGTCTAGTTCGCTCTCGCCAGACGTATCCGGACAGGTCCAGATGGATGTAAATTACTGAATCTGGAGGTGTCCGCGGTATGTCTCGAGAGCAACGCGGAAATCGCACTCAGGAGGTCATCGGTTCGATCCCGTTCAGCTCCACCACTTCCATCAATCACTTAGCGCGAATTCGAGCTCGCACCGAAAAATGTGAGTGTCTAGCTTCGCGTCTACTTCGCCAGATTCCCTTCACGATTGTTCAATGACTTACGTGAATTTCTTCGACATGATTTCAGGAGGTCGCCGGTTCGATTTGTAACAGGGCTCGTCCTATCGAGGCGTTGAGCGACCTTCCGGTTTCTTTTTCGAGGTCGGCCACCGGACCGTCGGCGACTCTGCTCGGTCAGCCTGGTCAATGAGGATGCGCGGGCGATCATCGATCATTCAGCACAGGGGATCCGGACGGTGAACGTCGCTCCCTTCCTTCTGCCGCGCTTGCCGCTGTGACTGAGCCGCCGTGCATTTTCACGACGATGGCAGCCCGAGCCCGAGACCGGCGAAGCGCCTGGCGGTCGCCTGTGAGCGCCGCTCGAACACGTAGGGCAAGAAGTCCGAAGGGATTCCCTCCCCGGTGTCGCACACCTCGATGACCGCCAATGAATCGTCACGCGTCAATTGGATCGCGATCAACCCACCCGTGGGCGTCGTCGCAGGGAATTAGCGTACGGATCGTTTCTTGCACTTCAATCAGGTACACGCCTGATCGGTGAAGCCCACATCGTCTGGTCCCGCGACGAGTCGCTTTCCGGCTCAGACGAAAAAACTCGAAGGGAACTCTCATGTCCGCACGAGGATCGATCGATCCAGATCACCGCAAGGTGAAAGACATTCACACTGTATTTCCTGCAAATCTCGCCAGAGAGCAGTTGAGCGCTCTCGCCTCGGAATTGCTCGAACGACGCGACGCGATTCTCGAAGCGTGGCGCGCCTACGGCGAGGCTGCTCCAAGGCAGAACATCGCGTCATCTCTGTCGCGTGCCCAGTTCAACGATCACATCCCCGCCGTTCTCGACTGCTTCGCGCACACGATTCAGGCGTGGCCAGGCGAGCCGGATCCACTCGACCGACAGATCGAAGCCGAGAAGGTGTCCGAGCACGGTCTGCAGCGCTGGCAGCAGGGCTATCAACTGAGCGAACTGATCCGCGAGTGGGGATACCTACAGATGTGCGTCGCCGCCGAATTGGAACGCTACGCCGCTGCTCATCCGTTCCTTGAGCCGAGCGTCATGCCGACAGCACGTCAAGTGTGGGCACAGTTGTGTGCCGACGGTGTCACCGGAAGCGCGACGCAGTACGGGCAGCTCCAACAGACGGAGTCAGCCGGGCACGTCAACGATCTCGAACACGCGCTTGCCGCGCTCCACACAATGGAGCACTCGCGCGCCGAAGCGTGGCGCACCGCAGCGCATGACTTGCGGGGCAGTGTCACAGTCGTAAAAGGCGCCGCGACACTGCTCAACGCTGGCGGCTCGGAACTGCCGGAGCGAGTCGAAGTCGCCGACATGCTCAGCAAGAGCGTCATATCCCTGCATGAGATGTTGAATGACTTGCTGAGTCTGGCCCGCCTCGACGCCGGCCACGAACAGCGCGAGCTCACCACATTCGATGCTGCCATTCTCCTGCGCGATTTCTGCACCGCGTCGCAGGCGGCGGCCACGGACCGCGGCCTGTTTCTGAAGATGGATGGCCCTAGCACGCTGCCGGTCGAGGGCGATAAAGCCAAAGTTCTGCGTATCCTTCAAAACCTGTTGCTCAACGCCGTGAAGTACACGCAACGTGGTGGCGTATCCATCACATGGGGACTCGACAAAACGCGCGAAACCGACCGGTGGACCTTCTCAGTCCAGGACACGGGTCCGGGCATCGACGAAATCGACTCCGCGCCGCTGGCCAAGGAAATTCATAGCGCCACGGAAGTGGCAAATGACGCTAAAGAGGCGAGCCCGGACCGGCGACGCGACATCGCTCCCGCCAAGACGCTTCCCTCCGCATCGGAAGCTTTGCCACAAAGTCAGCAGCCTGGTGAGGGCGTGGGTCTGTCGATTGTGAAGCGGCTATGTGAGCTGCTCGGCGCCGGCCTGGAATTGGCGACGAAACCCGGCCAGGGTTCGACGTTTCGCGTGATCTTGCCGCGCAGTTACGACAATCGACCCCCAGCAGAGTCTTCTCTTTCTCCGAGCGCCTGAATCTTCACGTATT
>DASWBG010000147.1:0-24799 GCA_036390715.1 Gemmatimonadaceae bacterium | reverse complement strand
ATGATCGACCTCGAGAAGAGGTGTGGCGTTCGCGCCGTTGTTACGTAGGACGTACTTGACTAATGGGTGTCGAAAAACCCGGCGCGTACTAATGCTTCAAGTCTGACGAGCCACGGTTGAGCTGGAAACGCCGGTTCGGGGGCTGCTCGGGCGGGGGGATAGTTGGGCCTCTGGAGCGCTGCATAACGTTCCGAGATTGCGTGCGCCGTACCTCAACTCGGTGTGTCCAATTATGGCTGGATGCGCCCAACCTGCATCTGCAAAACCGAAGCAGAGAGCTATATGAAAGCTCCCTGCGAATAATCTGCGAAGCTCTCGGCTGCCTGCTTCAGTATTCGATGTGCCTGGGCATCAACCGCTCACGAATTAGCAGCCTTTCCTGCCGGTCCTTTAGGTAGATTGCATCATGCCGACAAAAGAGAAAGTGTTGAAGGACTTCGAGTTCGTCGATGCGGGACACAAGTTCATCTGTACGGTCGAGGTACCCGGTAAGTCGGGGATGCGGCCATGGTGGTGGTTCCGACTCGATAACGGAACGAGCACGCGCTACGCTCCGTTCGAGGCTTCGGCGAACGACACGAAGCAGTCAGTTCAGGCGCGGATCGTAGCCTATTACGCGGAGCTTCTCGCGATCGAGGCGCGGCCGGCTTTCCAGAGGCCGGTGTGGCGGAAGCCAGAGCGTCCTAATCCGGCAGTGGAGACCAGCCCAGTAGCTTCGCCGCTCACACCGTCAGTCTGATCGCCGGACCGCCGGATGGATTGACCCCGGCTTTGGAGTTCACGTCAGCCGAGAATTGTTCTCCAGGGACTTCCGAGCGTTGAGGATCGGGTGGGTTTCACCCGCGCGCAGAGTTGCCGTGTGGCGTTCCCATTTATCGTCGACCTTTTCAAACCACGACAGGTAGCGCAGCCGCGTGTGGTGATCCTCGTCGAGCTGAGCCTCTCGGATGTCTTCTTCTTTCATGCCCATAAATTGGCGCGACGGGTCTCTCGCGCAATGCTCCTTCACGCGTCGTTACAAATTGGCCGTTTTGTAACGAGGGCGTAACAACTATCCTCACTGTCTTCGCGATTTTACAGTACCTCGTATGGCGATCATCGCATCCAAGGGTTTGCATCTTCGCATCTACGCTGTGGTATCACGAATACCGCGTGGCCGTGTAGCTACATACGGACAGATAGCACGCCTTGCCGGCATGCCTGGGCAAGCACGCCTCGTGGGTTATGCGCTACACGCCGTGCCCAAAGGGCGGCCCATTCCGTGGCAGAGAGTTGTGAATGCGCACGGCGCAATCAGCCTGCCCGCGGATCACGGCTCGCGGCAGCGGCGCCTACTCGAGCGTGAAGGCATTCGCTTCGACTCGCGTGGCCGAATACCACTCGCTTCTTTTCAGTGGCGACCAAAAGGGTCAACGATCCGCAAGTAGCGTGATCGTGTGCGCGGGCCAATCTCGCTTGTACACTGCCGTTATCGCTCTTTCGCCTGCTCCCCGTGCAAGACGAAGCAAGTTGAGTTCGCCTTAGCGACCCGTTTGCCGTCCTGGTCGGTCACTTCACACTCCAGATAGCCTACCTTCTTTCCCCGGTTGATTACACGGGCCTCGGCCCGTAACCGCGATTGCCAGACGGGACGGAAGAAGTTGATGCTCAGCGCGATCGTGGTGAAGGATTCCTCGGGCGCCAACGTCGATGCGAAAGCCATCCCCATAGCCGCGTCCGCCACATCGCACAACACGCCACCGTGCAGCGTACCCATGGGATTGGCGTGTTGTGGACCCGCTTGCAGTGATCCAACTGCGTGACCGTCACCGATCTCTACGACTTCAAACCCGATCAGTTCCGCAATGGGGGGCTTCGCGGTGAGCACCTTCCTGATGAGAGGATGTGCGCCATCGGAAGAATTCGATGTGCTCTTGCCGGTGTTGCTCCTTCTCGCCCGCAACTGATTCGCGGACTTACTAGCCATTTGCGTCAGCGGTTGTGTGTGCGGCTCGACCCAGCTGCTGCGCCGCCTCGCGGAGTGCATGGATGAAAGCCTTCTCGTTCGCCCACGACCCCTCGTAACGGCTTCCGTTCACAAAGAACGTCGGCGTGCCGTTCACGCCGCTCCGCACACCATTTCGGAAGTCATCGCGCACCCGCTTCGTGTACGTCCCGGCCTCCAGGTCGTGCGCGAATTTCGGCACGTCGAGCCCGAGCGACTTTGCATAGCCCATGAGATCTTCAGCCTCGAGCGCGTCCTGGTGCTCGTACAGCATGTCGTGCATTTCCCAGAACTTTCCTTGCGCCCCCGCTGCTTCGGCTGCCTCGGCTGCGAGACGCGCGTGCGGATGACTTTCGGCTAGTGGGAAGTTGCGGAATACGAAACGGAGCAGGTTCCCGAGATCTTGTTGCGCTCGCTTCACGATTGGATATGCCATTCCGCAGTAGGGACATTCGTAGTCACCGTACTCGACGAGCGTGACCGGAGCGTCCGGTGGGCCGGCGGCGTGGTCGCGCTCGCTCACGGGTGGGGTCAGCTCACCGTCGCTCATGGCCGCATCTCCGCGGCGTCACCACGGAATGATTCCGCCTTGGCTGGGGCCGACTTGCTGGTGAGGGACTCCAGAGCGTTGAGGATGCCGTCGGCGCCCGGGTTTACGGCGATAGGGGCGCAATAGCTCCAGCGAATAATTCCATCGCCATCGAGCACGAACAGCGCACGCTCGCTGGTGCCTTCCTCTGCGCGGTAGGCACCGTACATCCGCGCGACCTCGCCTTTCGGCTCGAAGTCAGCGAGAAGCGGGAAATGTAAATGCCGGTCTCGCGCAAAGGCGGCGTGACACCAGACACCGTCGACCGAGATGCCGAGAATCTCGGCGCCGTATTCGCGAAACTCGGGAAGAATCTCGTTGTAGAGCGCCACCTGATCGCCGCACACCGGACTCCAGTCAGCCGGATAGAAGACAAGGATGACTGGGCGCCCGCGAAGCTCGCTCAGGCGGAGCACTTGGTCAGGTGTTGCGTTGAGCGCGAAGTCGGGGGCGCGTGTGCCGGCGCCGAGAATCGCCGGGGTGTGCACGGGGGTTGCGGGCTGTGTCATTCCTGCCTCCTCTGGAGCCGTTCAGCCATTATCGGGCGTCCGAAGACGCAGCTTTGCTTAATCTAGTCGCCCTGTCCAGATGAGAGTGCCCGTCGACTGCGGCGCGCCTTTGTGGATCTCGAGCGTTGCGCCCTTGATCATTTTGGAGGAGCGAGTCCACCCACAGCGACCGGCACGATCTGGTCGCAGCTCGATTGTCATTTCTGCGGTGTCGCCTCGAGCTCGCTCACGACTGCGAGGTATTCATGGCGAATCTGCTCGAGCAGCCCGCTCATCGATTCGAGGTTTCCTCCGTGGCTCCTTGCCTCGGCTTTTCCAAGACCCTCAGCGAGAAAAGTGGCGCGGATAGTACCTGCGCCCGATTTGAAGGCGTGTGCCGCGCTTTCGATCGCTTTCGCACTTCCTTCTTTCACCGCCTGCTCCAGAGCCGCGAAGCGCGCTGGGGCATCCTGCACGAACGTTTGGATCAGAGAACCGATGATGTCCTCGATGCCAGCCTCGCGCAGGTCCAGGCGAAAGCGCGCCAAATCTACGTGCGTAGATTGTGGGGTGTGTGAGTCTGAATGGAGAGGAGGCTTTGTCAGGGTGGCGATGCCGAAATGGTGGGCGTCGCCAGGAGCGCGAAAGGAGTATCAGCCGACCATCTGGTGTGGTCTTGGTCGACTTCTAAGCGTACCTACTTAAGGGGAAACCCGCAACTCGCGTCCGGTCTCCCCGAGATTTCTATTCTGGTTCGTGCTGTTCGGTGGCGCGTGGAAGCGAAAGGGTGAAGCGGGCACCTTTTCCTTCACTGCTTTCAACAGTGAGATCACCGTTCATTGCCCGGGCGAGGTCGCGACTTATCGCCAGTCCTAGCCCGACTCCCCCCTCTCTATCGGTGAGCCCCTCCTTCAACTGCATGAATGGCTCGAAAATGGTTTCGTGCTTGTCCTCGGCAATTCCGATTCCCGTGTCCCCGATCTGCAGCGTGACGGTGTCGGCTGTGGATCCGCAGTTGGCACTTATCTCGCCGCCCGGCGGGGTAAACTTGATGGCATTCGAGAGAAGATTCACCAGAATCTGAGTCACTCGCTCTGGATCCGCGCGTGCAACCGTGTCCAGATCTCCGCCGACCCCGTTGAACTTGAGACCCTTCTGCCCAAAGAGGGGCTCGATCAGCTCGACCGCGTGCCGCATCGCATCGCAAGCCTTTATCTCACCGAGTGCGTACTGCTGATGTCCGCTTCCAACGCGCACGAAGTTGAGAATTTCGGTAATGAGGAGGGAGAGGTGTTGCTGATTGGTTTTCACGCGTGCGAAATCGGCGTGCTGTCCCGGCGTCACAGGTCCACGCAGGCCCATGTCGAGAATATCGATGTAGCCGCCGATCGCATTGAGTGGTGTGCGCAACTCGTGGCTCATCGCCCCAAGGAAGGCTGTCTTCGCCCTGTTAGCGGTTTCGGCGCTCCGCTGTAGCACCAGGGCCAGGTCGTATACCTGCGCGTTGTCGAGCGCGAGCGCGCCTCGGTTCGCGACGTCTTCAGCGAGCTGCACGTCCTCCCGGCTGTACGACACGCCGCGCTCCGCGCTGACAAAGGTGATGGCGCCCAGCAGTCTCTTTCGCGCAATCAACGGCACGGTCAGCAGCGATCCGATCCCCAGCTGACGCAGGATGTGGAGGTTACCCGGACTGTGCGCGGTATCAGCCAACGTAGCTTCGATGTCGCCGGTGATGGCGATCGTGCGCGCTTCCCGCAGCATCGCGGGCGCACCGAACGGGTCGTCTGCCTCGGGGGTCCAGGTTTCTTCCAGCTGCTGCGCGAGTTTCTGCTTTTCCGGATCGGGGTGGTAGATGCCGAGGCGGTGGATGGCGTCACCCTCCTCGAGAATGTCAACAATGCACCACGCGCCGAGCGTAGGAAGCGCGAGCTTGGTAAGGGCGACGAGCGTGCTGGACTGATCCACAGATTCGGCAAGCAGGCGGCCGGCCTCAGCGAGGAAGGCGGCGCGGCGACGCGCGGCCTCGGCATCGTCGGCGAGACCGCGTTCCCGCAACGCACCGAGGAGCATCTGCTCCGCGACCTGCCGCTGAAGGTCGAGCGCAGCGTCCGGCGAGCCCGACTCCCGAATCTCGATGCCGAGAGCCTCAGTCCGCCCGTTGTGGGCGATCACGGGCCACACACTGCATTGCCAGCCGCTCGCTCTTCCACTCACGGCGTCGACGCGTTCATCCAGAAGCTCTACACCATCGCGAAACGCACGATCGAGAAGTGTGCTCAGTGCTCGTCCTTCGGGCCCGGTGAACACACTGCCGATTGGCGCGCCCAACGAGTCACCATTGACGACTCCGGCCATACGGCAGAATGCGGAATTCGCGTACACGAGTGTATTCTCCGCACCCCGCGTGATCGCAAATGGCAGTGGTGCCTGCTGCATGGTCCGCCGCAACGCCGTCTGGATGGAACGTTCGGCTGCGGGCACGGGAGCCGGCCGCTTTCTGGATCTCATTCCAGCTATTTGCCTCGCTTTGCCTTAGTCGGTTTCGCGCGCAAAGTGGGAACACCCGTAATTATTCCATCGTACTCTGTAAGTGAGCCGCCCACAACCACTCCCTTGGACGTGACCTCGTACAGCCTGA
The DNA here is from genome assembly GCA_036390715.1 of Gemmatimonadaceae bacterium. Lineage (GTDB taxonomy): Bacteria > Gemmatimonadota > Gemmatimonadetes > Gemmatimonadales > Gemmatimonadaceae > UBA4720. The sequence goes on along the minus strand of DASWBG010000147.1, from coordinate 19,100 downwards.
ATTGATGGGTGTGGTCGCTCCCGCGCATCTTGATCACCGCCATCACGCGCCAAAGCGCTCCTTCCATCTCGATGTACCGCTGGACGATTATCTCGTCGGTGATGAATGACACCTTCTCCGTTGTGAAGCGTGCCTCGGAGAATGCCTCTGACACCTCCGCAGTCATGAATACTGTGACGCCCGTTGCTGTCAACGTTCCCACCAGCCGGTAAAGTGACTCGCGGAAATCCTCGCGGAAGGTCGGGGCGAGCGCGACCTCGAACCCCGAGAGCGAGTCGATAACGACGCGTTTTGCCCCGAGCCGGTCAACCGCTTCGAGAATCGCAAAGAGGGCTTCATCGACAGAGAGATCGAGCGGACGCAGGTAGATTACCGCCAGCTTGCCCTCCTTGATCATCGTGCCGACCTCGGGATTTCGAGCGTTGGCACGGGCGATGTATTCTTCCGGGTACTCCTCGAACACCGCTATTACTCCGGTCTCTCCCGCCGACAATCCAGCGATCATGAATTGCGTGGCGACCGTGGACTTGCCGCTTCCCGCGGGTCCGGTGAGCATCACCGCGTCGCCGGCGATAACTCCGCCTCCAATCATCTCGTCCATCCCTGGCACTCCCGTCGACAGTCGCTCCCGCTTCGACGGCGCCCGGTTGCGCGTCTGCTCGGGAATCCGCGGGAATATCTGCAGCCCATCGTCGTTAATGCGAAAGGTGTGCAGGCCGGGCATCGGCGCGCGGCCGCGCGCCTTCACGACCTGTAGCTTGCGAACAACGGAATTCCTATCCGTCGCCTGCGAGAGCCAAAGTATGCCGTCGGCCACGGTGAACACTGGATTTCGCTGCTCCTCGGCGGCGTACTCACCGAGAAGGAAGGAGGTTACTTCCCACGTGGTCAGGTGAAGGGCGAGACGCTGCACGAACTGGTCGAGGTCGAACGCTGAAGCCTTATCAGGACGTTGTTGGCCGGCAATCGTTCGAAATGAATCGACGACGACGATTCCCGGTTTGGCCTGCTCGATCTCGCTAACGATTCGCTGCAGAACTTCAGTCAGGTTCCGTTCCATGACCTCGGCGCTGAGGTTGATGAACTGAATGGCGGATCCGGCCAGCTCAGGATCGAAGTAGGTAAACTGCCGCTGGTACCGCAGCATCTTGAGAGTCGGTTCGCCGAGCACAGTGAAATACAACGCCGGTCGCTCGACCTTCGCGTTCGCGAACATTATCTGGTGGGCCAGCGTGGTTTTCCCCGAACCCGGTCCGCCGGCGATCAGATTGAAAGAGAACTCCGGCAATCCGCCACCGAGTACCGTGTCGAGGCCCGGCACTCCGCTAGGAAGACTCCGAATCACAGCTCGGTCTTGTCCATTTCCGCTCACGCTTCCTCCCGCCTGTCGGAAGTTGGATCACCGCGTTCGGATGCAGCCACGCTACGCTCGATCAGTTTCATTGCCATGTCGTCTCCGATGAGTCTGCCGAGAAGCTCGATGAGGTGGACGAGCATCGCCTCGAGGCCCGCGGCAGTCGCGGGATCTCCGTGAGCGATGATGGTTTCTGCGACACCGTCGATATAGGGATCCGATCGAGCGTGGAGCTGAATCGGTTCCAATGCCGGGTGATCGATCCGCGCTTGCGCCAGCGCGCGCGTGAAGAGTGCGTGACAGCCGTCGGGACCGACCCATCGCGAAAGCTCACGATAGAGCTTGTCGCAGGCGGAGGCGGCGGCACGCGCAGCGGTGTGGCCTTCCGTCCGTTGCGACCGGTTACTCTTGATCAGACGGCGCGCCATTTGTTGCGCCGGCGGCTCGTTCCGAGACGGCGTGTCCTTATCCCTGTCTGACGAGTTCATAAACGCCCGCGCCGGGGAGGCAGCGCTCGTGCGGGCCATCGGGAGAACCAGCGGAGCTGGAAAGCGTACGGGATCCGGTTTCAGTCATGACAAACAAATTATCCCGCAAACGCACGAGTATTCAACTGTGCGGGTGACTGAGCGTCCCTAATGTGTGATTGGCAAGCTGAGAAACCCGTCGCGCGGCACTTCCCGCGTGGCGGAGAGAGTCAACACGGGCGAAGCCTGCCATTCGTGACGCCCTCGCCCCTCATTTGCTCGCGTGTCATTTTCATGACGAGCGCCTCGAAATCTCCACTCGAGAGATTTTGGCAGATATTGTTCAGGCGGCGTGCGAGGTCTTTGCGCACGCAGTCCTCTCTGCTCTCAAGATTCTCAGAATCGAGTTCGAGCGAGTTAAAGGCAGCCGCCGCCCGAGCTCGAATCAACATTTCCGTAATTGACATTTTGCCTCACTATGACTGCGCAGGCGTCACGTGAGCGCCGAGGCAGAGAGCGCCGCCATTAGCGGCTGTGCTGCCTCGCCGAATGGGGTGTCCGGCAGCGGTGTTGTAGATAGCAAGGATGCAGCCACACGGACTTTCGAGGATGTAGCTGAGCCCGCTCGCTGACCCTTTTTCCCAAACATACCGATTAGATTTAAAGGCAGATCATCAGATGATCGTGTGCGGGAGGTTCCCACCAGCCCGCACTTCCGATCTGCCTCCATGGCGAGGCAGCATCCCGGCGCTACTGGCGACGCCTTTCTCTCCGCCAGGGGCGCTCATGAAAGACTCCATTGCCGGGTCGGCCGATGATCTCGTTTCGCGGGACGACGAAGGGCTCTTTGCGTTCATAAGTACCCTTCGCGCTTCGGTTAGAGCGAAGGTAGCCGAGGAGCAGCAGCGCGGACTTTCGCTCTCTGAAATCGTCGTCGAAGTTCGCGAAATGGTACGGCTCGCGAAGACCGATCCTCGTCACCCGCTGCCGTTTCCCTCCCACACGCTCCGAGCGATCTCGAGGCAGGCGGTCGCGTGGTGCGTGGAAGCGTACCAGCCGGTAGTCGTCTCCGCCGGGGCGGATCTCCCTGAGCATCCCAACCATCGGGATCTAGAGTCGTTTCCACCCCTTCACACCCCCGTCGATGCGGCCACCGGCCGCTTCCCAGCTACTTCACCAACCTATCGAGGAATACCATGAACAACTACAGGGGAATTTCGGCCGACGACAAGCACCGGATCGTCGCCGCTCTGAAAGCTCGCGGCGCGGGAAGCTGCCCGCGCTGCCGCGACAGCCAATGGACGGTGAGTGAGTACTCCCGCATTGAAGTGCAGGCGACGATGGACCGCAATAGCGAGGAAAGGACGACCATCCCCGCGGTCATGATCGTTTGCGAACACTGCGGGTTCATCTCGCAGCACGCTCTTCAGCCGCTTGGGATATGGGATCAACCCCGGCCGGGAATTGTTGACGCGAGAAGTTCTTCCATCGCGTCCGCCTGATTGTCCACCAGAGAACACAGGGATTGAAAATGAAGCTCAGAGAAAAATTGTTTGGTCCGCGCGAGAATCCGGACGCGAATGCGACAGCGCTCAAGAAAGAAAAAACGCTGGCAATGATCAACGAGGCCGATCTAGGGGCCAAGCCGCGTGTACGTCGCACAGTCGGCCTGACAGAGCAGCGACTTCGTGCGGCGAACCAACAGTCGTGGATGACGAGTACTGAAGGGTGGAGCAATTTATTCGGACGCTTCACCCGGTCTTCGAAACGTTAGGCGCGTAGAGCGCCAGAATCGGACAAAAAGAGGAACCGGGGACATATGCGTTTTATGAACAGAAGGACCGAGAACGGGGCTGACGTCAATCAGGACGTCACCCGCGCAGAGGCGTTGCTCAATGCCGGGGCTCTCCAGAGCGCAATATTCAACAGCGCCAATTTCTCGAGCATCGCCACCGACGCGAAAGGCGTGATTCAGATCTTCAACGTCGGCGCCGAACGCATGTTGGGGTACGCTGCCGAAGAGGTAGTGAACAAGATCACGCCCGCGGACATTTCCGATCCGCAGGAAGTGGTCGCGCGCGCAAAAGCTTTGAGCCTGGAGCTCGGAACCCCGATTGCTCCCGGGTTTGAGGCGCTGGTCTTCAAGGCGTCTCGTGGCATCGAAGATATCTACGAGCTGACCTATATCCGCGAAGATGGGAGCCGGTTCCCGGCCGTCGTTTCGGTCACGGCACTGCGCGATGCACAGGACGCCATCATCGGTTACCTGCTGATCGGCACCGACAACACCGCCCGCAAGCTGGCGGAAGACGCGCTGCTCAAGGCCGGCGCACTGCAAAACGCGATTTTCAACAGCGCCAATTTCTCCAGCATTGCCACCGACGCGAAGGGCGTCATCCAGATCTTCAACGTCGGCGCCGAGCGCATGCTCGGCTACACCGCGGCGGAAGTGATGAACAAGATCACGCCCGCCGACATTTCTGATCCTGAGGAAGTGATCGCCCGCGCCAAGGCGCTCAGCGTCGAGCTGGGAACGCCGATTGCGCCGGGTTTCGAGGCGTTGGTATTCAAGGCCTCGCGCGGGATCGAGGACATCTACGAGCTAACGTACTTCCGTAAGGACGGAAGCCGGTTTCCGGCGGTGGTCTCTGTGACGGCGCTACGCGATGCGCAGGGTGCGATAATCGGCTACCTGCTGATCGGCACCGACAACACCGCCCGCAAGCAGATCGAAGACGAGCGCATGAAGCTCGATCAGCGCCTGCGCGACCAGCATTTCTACAACCGGTCGCTGCTCGAGTCCAACATCGACGCGCTGATGACCACGGATCCACGCGGCATCATCACTGACGTCAACAAGCAGATGGAGGCCCTGACCGGCTGCACGCGCGACGAGCTGATCGGCGCTCCATTCAAGAACTACTTCACGGACTCGAGCCGCGCTGAGGCGGGAATCAATCGCGTTCTGATGGAAGGCAAGGTCACCAACTACGAGCTCACTGCGCGCGCCAGAGATGGCACGCTCACGGTGGTATCGTACAACGCGAGCACCTTCCATGACCGTGACCGGAAGCTGCAAGGCGTGTTCGCCGCGGCGCGTGACATGACCGAGCTCAAGGTCTTTGAGCAGACATTGCAGCAGAAAAACATCGAGCTGGAAGACGCAAGCCGGATGAAGTCCGAATTCCTCGCCAACATGTCGCACGAGCTGAGGACGCCGCTGAACGCCATTATCGGTTTCTCCGAGGTGCTCGGGGACGGTCTAATGGGCGACATGACCGATCAACAGCGAGGCTACATCGGTGACATTTTCAAGAGCGGCAAGCATCTGCTCTCCTTGATCAACGACATCCTCGACCTGTCCAAGGTGGAAGCCGGCAAGATGTCGCTCGACCTCGAGCCAGTTCAGCTATCGCCTCTGTTCGCCAACAGCTTGTCGATTATCAGAGGGAAAGCCGCGATACGCCACATCACCCTCGTGATGGACGAGACCGAAGACTTGGGCTCTATTCGCGCCGACGGACGTAAGGTCAAGCAGATCGTCTACAATCTCCTTTCCAACGCCGTCAAATTCACGGTCGATGGGGGTCGGGTGACCCTGCATGCAGCCCGCGTCTCCCGCGCCGACGTCGGACAGCTCGCCGGTTCGGGAACTGGTCGAAGCTTTCCGCTCGCAGACAGCGAGTTCACGGAGTTTCTCAAGATCAGCGTTACTGACAGCGGTATCGGGATCTCGCCCGAGGAGCTGGAGCACCTGTTCAAGCCTTTCAGCCAAATCGACGCCAGCCTGGCGCGAAAATTTGAAGGGACGGGACTTGGCTTGGCCATGGTGAAGCTCCTCGCCGAGTTGCACGGTGGAACTGTGGCGGTTGAGAGTGCCGTTGGCGAAGGAACGTGCTTCACGGTCTGGCTGCCACTTCGGGCGGAGGAGCAAGACGCACTGACGCCGGTAAGCGCACCAATCCCATCGCCCATTGAGGCTCTACCGGGTTTTCGCACCGCGTTGGTAGTTGAAGACGACCTCAAATCCGCTGAGCTTATCCGCGTGCAACTCGAGGCGGAAGGCTTCAAAGTATTGCACGCCGCCACGGCCGAGGCAGCGCTGGCTCTCGCAGTTCAGCAGCCGCTGTCGCTCATCACACTGGACATCATGTTGCCCACGATGGACGGGTGGGAATTTCTCACTCGCATCAAGCAGGTGTCGGCCCTCAGCTGCATCCCGGTCGTGATCATCTCCATTGTCGCGGATCGAAACAAGGGCTTCGCGCTAGGGGCCGCGGCGGTCATGCAAAAACCGATATCTCGTAAGGAATTGTACGACTCGCTCGTTGAGCTCGGTCTACTGCCCCTTTCGCCGGGCGAGACCCTCAAAGTCCTCGTGGTCGATGACGATCCCAAGGCGGTGGAGTTGATCGCCGCCCGTATTCAGGACTTGGCCAGCAGCGTCATCCGCGCGTACGGCGGCAGCGAAGCAATCGACGCCGCGAAGCTCGAACTCCCGGACTTGATCGTGCTGGATCTGATGATGCCGGAGGTGAACGGCTTCGACGTGGTCGAGGCGCTTCGCGGATATCCTGAAACGGCTCACATTCCGATCATGGTGGTCACCGCCAAGCGGATTACGGCCGAAGATCGGAGCAAGCTGAATGGCTACGTGGCTACGATCATGGAAAAGGCAGATTTCGACCGTGACCGTTTCATGGCCGAAGTCCGGCGGGCGATGTCGGGACGCCACGCGGTCGCCTGACATGGCAACTGTTCTGGTCGTCGAGGACAACGTCGCCAACATGAAGTTGGTGAAATTTCTGCTGGAATCTGCTGGCCACACTGTGGTCCTCGCCACGGATGCTGAGACGGGACTGACCTTGGCACGCGACGGGCCCGAGCTGATCCTGATGGATATCCAGCTTCCCGGGATGGACGGACTCGAAGCCACTGCGCTCCTCAAGGCCGACGATGCGACCCGTTCTATTCCGGTAATCGCACTCACGGCGCTGGCGATGAAGGGCGATGAAGAGCGCATTCGTGCCTCGGGGTGTGACGGCTACATCGCCAAGCCTCTCGCGTACCGGGAATTCCTCGCGACCATCTCGGCGCACCTGGCAAGAGTTCCGGCTGGAACGTGAAAGCGACTCAAGGATGAACCCCAACCCCGAGATCGCCGAAAGCCCCGCGCGGGTTCTGATCGTCGACGACAAGCTCCAGAACAGAGAACTGCTGGAAATCATGTTGACGGCCGAAGGATTTGTCCTGCTGACCGCCGCGAGTGGTCAGGAAGCGCTCGCCATCGTCGCTGTGCAACCGCCTGACCTCATTCTGCTCGACGTCATGATGCCGGGCATGGACGGTTACCAGGTGGCTGGAAAGATCAAGAGCGACCCGGCCACCAACAGCATCGCCATCATCATGCTCACGGCACTGGACGATAGCCAGGCGAGGATGCTCGGGCTGAACGCCGGAGCCGAGGACTTTCTCACCAAACCTGTGGATCGTGCGGAGCTGGTTGTGCGGGTGAGGAGTCAGCTGCGGCTAAAAGCATATGGGGATAAGCTGCGCGGGACTCTCGCGGCGCTCTCGTCCGCCAACGAGCAGCTCGATCGCCACACTCGCGAGATCGCATCAGCGCAATCGCTGGCGGATGCCGCGACTGCGCGATTGGCGCGCCTGCAGAAGATTACGGCGGCGCTCGGCAATACCGTCACGCAGGACGGCGTCGCTGATTCGGTTCTCCGCGAAGCGATCGTCGCCCTCGAATGCGATTCGGGCGCGGTCGTCGTCACGACGGAAGGAGAAGAGGGGCTCGCGCTCCTGCGCGAATCCGGATCGCTCGATTCGATCATGTGCTCGTTCAAGGACACGCAGCCTCCCCGGGAAATCGGTCCGTACGACGATGCGGTAAAGCATTGCCGCGCAATCTATCTGGAATCGTTCGAAGAGATGCTCGTCCGTTATCCGGCATTTCAAAGCGTCAGCAAGATCGCCTCGCGTGGCGCGTGGATATTTCTTCCGCTCGAGATCGGCGGTCACGCGGTCGGTGCTCTGGCATTTGGATTTGCCGGTCCGCGCAAGTTCACCGTTCTCGACAGGCATTTCGCTGATACGGTGGCCCGCTACTGCGCGCAGGCTCTCGATCGCGTGAGACTTCGCATCGCTGCCGCGGCTGCGCTGGCTGAGGCTGGCGATGCACGCATGATGGCCGAGCACGCGAATAATGCCAAGACAATGTTTCTGCGTGCGATGAGCCATGAGCTTCGCACACCGCTAAACGCGATCTCAGGCTACACCGAGATCCTGGAGATGGGAATTCGCGGAGTCATCAATCCGGAGCAGTGCAAGGACCTCGGCCGGATCAAGCGAGCCGCGGCTTACCTTCTGCGACTGATCAACGACATCCTCACGATCGCGAGACTCGAAGGGGCGAGACCATTGGACGTGATCTCCATTCCAGTCAAACCCATGCTCGCCGAAGTCGAAGGGCTGTGCACACTACAGGCGAAAGCAAATGGACTGACACTGACTGTCGCCCCGTGCGAGCACGAAACGGTCGTGGCAGCAGACGCCGAGAGGTTCCAGCAGATTCTGCTCAATCTCATCACGAACGCGATCAAGTTCACTGGCACGGGCGGCAACATTGGCGTCTCGTGTGATCGCGACGGAAGTGTAGTTCTAATCCGCGTAAAGGATAGCGGCGTTGGTGTTCGCCTGGTCGACATCGACCGCGTATTCGAGCCGTTCGTTCAGATCGACAGACATCTGACCTCCGCCACGCAACAAGGCGTCGGACTTGGACTTTCGATCAGCAGGGAGCTCGCCCGAGCCATGCACGGTGATCTGACACTCCAAAGCACTGAGGGAGTCGGCTCGACATTCACGCTGACACTTCCGATTGCGCTGGAAACTTCGCTGCCGTCGCCGATTGCAATGGCGATTCCACCGATTAATGTTCCCCGAATCAAGTCGGCAATCGCTTCCTAGGGGTTGAAACGCATCATGGCACTTTCAGCAACGCAGCGAAAACATCTCGAAAAGCGTCTCCTGGAGGAGCGCGTCCGGGCGCAACGTACCCTCAGCAGATCCGTGGCCGAGAATGCGGATGGCGATGAGCAGGACCGTGCCGGCGACCTGACGTCAATGCCGCTCCACATGGCCGACCGCGGAACCGACACGATGCAGCAGGAGCTGGACGCATCGAACGCGACGCGTGTCTCGCGTGAGCTCGCCGAGATCGACGCCGCGCTCGAGCGACTCTACCAGACTCCGGAAAAGTTCGGCCGCTGCGAGGATACGGGTAAAGACATTCCCTTCGCGCGACTGGATATGATTCCGTGGGCACGTACCTGCGACGCTGAGAAATGACGGCGGATGAAGAGAAATCTATGAGTGACCCGAGCGAATCGACCCAAGCCAATCCGCATCCTGTCAGTCAGCACCGGTCCCCACGCGAGATTGCCGCGGACGAGGCCGGGCCGATCGGACAGCCGGATCTGGATGTAGTGGCGAAAGAGGTTTCCAACTCGACAGCGCGAGAATACCCGGCGGAAGAGCGCGCACTCCGCGCTGTCGAGTCGAAGAAGCGGCGAAAGCGCCGGTAAGTCGCTACATCGCCGGCTTTTTGGCAGTCGGCGGCAACATCGAGTTCAAGCGAAGATAGTTCGCGTACTGACTGTAATGGTCAGCCCAATCGCCGGTGGTCAGCGTCATGATAGCCGCGCGTGACATTTTGCGGCCGCCGAAGAAGGGAAGCTGCTCCCCGAGATTCGAGTCGTTGAGCGAGGCAAGCGCCTGGTCGCAGAAGGCGAAGGTTTCACGAAGTCGCGCGAGCAAAGCATCCTTGCTGTCGGTCCCGGCGATTTTGGAGCGCGTTGGCGCTTTCATCCCACCGATTGACCCGCAGAGATAGTCATTTCCCTGGGCGAGGTGAGCCGCGATATCGCCGACGCTCATCTGGGCTGGGGTCGGTTTGTAGGAGAACTTGTCGGCGGGAAATTCTTCGGCGGCCGCTACGAGATTCTTGGCCGACTCGTGTGCGTAGTCACGAAATGCGTCCGCAACCGGGTTGGCCTGCTGTGCGGTGATTACTCTCGGCAGCAGCACAAGCGCGGCGGCGAGAGCTGCGGAATAAATGCGGGGCTGCATTTGAGTAGCTCCAGTAAGTGGGGAGCTAAATTCTGTTGAGAGTGCCGAACTCTGTCCAGCCATTTCGGGCGGAACCGCCCCACACTTCAGCTACGCCTTGAGCACGCGTGATTGCGGCCCTGCCGCATTGTCCCCCCGCAGGACGGCCTCGCTGCCAGGCGGAGCCACCATTCTCAGATCGAGCATCCGGCTTTGACCCAGATACGCCACCGGCTGGCAATCCTGAATGCTGCGCAGACGACGCAGGGTAAACGCAATGCGACGAGCCGCTTTGAATATCTGGTGCGCGGACTCCCGGATGTCGACCCTCTTCGACTCCTCAAGGATCATCTCGGCGTTCAGCATCAGCGGAGTGAGACTGTTACCGATCTCGTGAAATGCGGAGAGGGTGGCATCCGCAAACCGTGCGAGCCATGCGTCGTGGGAGTCGCCGGCATCGGCCGAGTTTTGCGGAGGAACGCTCTCGATCTGCGCGATGAAGTACACGGGTCCTCCAGGCATTCGCCGCGCGGCGGAAACGGAGAGACGCACCCAGATCACCTGGCCGTCTTTGCGGACATAGCGCTGTACGAGCTCGTAGCGCCCTATATCCGCCGCTGCGAGTCGACGATTCTGCTCGACTTCTGTCTCGAAGTCGTCCGGGTGCGTAATGTCACGGGAGCTCAGCGCGTGAAGCTCACTTCTCGTAAAGCCGAGCATGCGGCAGAGTGAGCGGTTCGCCTGAATGATGCATCCATCGGCGGCGATAAGCGCCATGGCGTTGGGGGCGTTCTCAAATGCATCGGCAAAAAGCGGCTCGCCCTGTCTCCCGACAGCAGCGTTCCGGACTCTTTCCTCCTGACGATTTGCGTTCAAGCTCGCTCCCTTCCGAGTGTAGCCACGACGGAACCGGCCTTGTGAGTACTAGACTCGGGGGATTGCCGAATCCGTCACAATCGGGGACCCATCATACAGGGGGCGGTCCCGGACTTGTGGGGATTCTGGCTGCGGCCGGTCGTGAGCCGCCCACCATTGTTTCGCCTCTTCCTCGCCCCAGGCGTCAGTCGGGATCCAGTCGAGGGCCTGAGCGAGCTGTGCCGCGCTCTGCGGGCGGTCTTTCGAGTCCTTGGCGAGGCACCTCAGGATCAGGCTCTCCAATTCCGGCGAAACCGGCCGGTCGGTTCGCTGCGACGGAGGAATCGGCTCTGCCTGCAAATGCTTGGCGATCATCTGAAAGGTCTTCTCCGCCTCGAAAACGAGCTGGCCGGTGATCAGATAATAAGCAACACAACCGAGCGCATAGATGTCAGCGCGTCCGTCAACGGGCTCTCCGAGCGCCATCTCGGGCGCCATGTACGCGGGCGTGCCAACCGCCATCTGACCGGGAATCGTCGCCAATGAGGTTTCTACGCTCGCCTTCGACACCTCCTTGACCAAGCCGAAGTCGAGCACTTTAACGAAATCGTGGCGGAGCCCGACCCGCCCCAGGTGGATGTTCGCCGGCTTGATGTCCCGGTGCACGAGCCCAAGCGCGTGGGCCTCCTCAAGCGAATCGCACACCTGCCGCAGAATGTGGATCACGCGGCCGGCGGGTAGCGGACCGGTCCGACGAACCAGTGTCTCCAGATCCATCCCGTTCAGAAATTCCATCACGAGATAAAGAGTGCCGTCGTCTGTCACTCCAAAATCGTATAGCTCGACGGTATGCTCCGATCGCAAATTCGCCGCTGCCTCCGCCTCGCGCCGAAAGCGTGTGATCGCGAGCTTCGCAGCCTCTTCGTCGACCGCGCCTAGCGTTTCGGTCCGTATCAGCTTTATCGCTGCCGGACGCGCGAGCATTCTGTGGGTAGCCTTGTAGACTTCTCCCATTCCTCCACGGCCGAGCAGCTCTCCGAGCCGATAGCTGCCCATCTCGCGCGCCTTTGTCACCTGCTGGCCGAGTTTGGTCATGACGTGAGTGATGACGACAGCCGCGCCCACCAGGATGTAATCCGGATAGTGCATCAGTAGCACTCGACTCCATGGCTCGAACTCCCATTTGCCCTGGGCTCTCGAGATCAGCATCGCGATCGGATTCATCGACACGGCGATGATCCCCGCCAGTAGCATTTTTCGTGGCGTGGTTGGCACCATCGCAGCGAACATCAGCACGACCGCTCCGATCCAGGAGATTTCGGGGAGAATTGAGTCAGTTCCGGCCGGCCCCAAGTGAAACACGAGCCCGAGAGCGAGCGCCGTGAACACCAGGAACCACAAGCCGAGATCGAGAATGAACCGCGGATCTCGCTCTCCTCTTCGCGTGTAGACGAAGAGGGACGCCGAGAGGATCGCGCTTGCAACTCCGATCACATCGGTGATGTCCACGTGCTTCCATATCGGGTTGTTGGGGTAGAGAGCCCGGGCAGCGAGATGGCCGGCCGTCAGCCCTACTATCCACAGCACGGCGAACAGCAGTGACATGATTCCGAGGCGGAGCGATGCCTCCTTGAGCAGATCGTCGGGGAGTTCCCGCGGGCGGCCGAGCGAGCGCGTAAGATCCGCTGGCGTCGACGAAGGCGGCGGTGCTATCAGCCGGTGATGGGAGATCACGGTTGGGGCGCGCCGGCGGTGAGAGCCAGGGTCAATCGCTCCGCCTGGGTCGCGTTATCGGTCAGAAAAACAGCGGCGAGATTTCCGGAGTGGACGAACGTAGGCGAAAAAAATGGCCAGGGGTTTTTCGCACCGCGCGGAGCCGCTGAGATCGTATCCATCTTCGCGACATCGGCTGCAAGCATTGAGTCGCTCGGATAAATGAAGACTTCGAGGCGCGATCGTCCGAGTGTGTAGACAGCGGGTGCGACGCTGAAACCAGCTCGGTGCGGAGCTTCACCGTTCACGCGCCTGACGACGAACCCCGATTGGACGAGCCGGTTCTCGACACTGCAAAGCGCCCACTTGCCGGTGCGAGGGCAGCCGGTGCCGACCGGTGCGGCGGCGGCCGCAACCGCCGGATGCACTGCCGCCACACGATTCGAGGGGGTCGTGGATGTGGTCGCGGTCGAAGAGAGTGTTCCGGCATTCTCGGAAGAGGATCCGGTGCATGCAGCGAGAGTCGCTAGAGCCAGTATGAGCCACCCTGGGAATTCTTTCATGGGGATCAAAGATAGAGTCGGCCCTCAGGCCCCGCGATTGCTCTTTATGAAGTCGTCCACAGGAGGGCAAATGTCAACGATCCAACGAATACGAATGGGCGCCGGGGCGGCGCTGATGCTTGCTTCACTTGGCGCCTGCGCCGGCAACCAGCTTGGAAACATTCTGGGCAGCGTGCTTGGCGGCGGAGCGCAATCGGGTCAACAATCAGGTCAGCTCAGCGGCACGATCCGCGGAGTCGATAGTCGCTCGCAGCAGATCTCGATTCAGGAGTCAAATGGCCAAACCATCCCCGTGAGCTACGACAACCAGACGCAGGTCGTCTATCAGAATCAGAAGTATTCTCCGACAGCTCTGGAGTACGGAGACCAGGTCACGGCCCGCGTTCAGGCCAACGGCAACAGCTACTATACGGACTACGTTCAGGTCGATCAGTCCGTGACCGGAAGCGCGAATGGCTCTTCATCGAACTTGCAACTTCTGCAAGGGACCGTTCGGCAGGTGGATAGGCGAAACGGGGTGTTCACGATCGACGTTAGCAACCGCAACACTCTGACGGTGACGCTGCCGAATAACTTGAGCAGCAACGACACGAACACGTTCAACAACCTTCGGAGCGGACAGTTCGTCCGATTCTACGGCACGTATCTCAACAACTCACAGGTTCAGCTTCGCCAGTTCAACTGATCAGATTGAGCAGTTTGCACAAGAAAAAAGGGGGAAGGGCAATTAGCCCTCCCCCCTTTTTCTTACTGCGCGGCTCGGACTTCGAGCCGAAAAGCTTAGAACATGATTCCGAACGTAACCGGAACGAACTTCACCGTGCCGCCAGTAACAGAATAGCTGTTGTAACGCGCTTCGACGAAGGCGTTGAACACAGCCAGCGGAAGGTTGATACCAGCGCCGGCGTTCCAGCCGAGGTGGTTATCAGTCGTTGCGGTCCCGCCAGTCGGCGTTGCGCGCTGCATGTACAGTCCAGCGCCGCCGATCAGGTACGGCGAGATGCCGATGCTCGGCAGACGCCATACGACGTTACCCGTCGCGCTCGCGACGGCCAGCTTGGCTGGAACACCCGCCTTCTGACCAAACTGGTTGTACGCGCCATCGACGCGCAGACCAACCGGGATGAACGGAAGGTTGATGGCCATTGCAACGGTACCGTTGTAACCGATATCGGCGCTGGTCTTCAGGTCGCTCATGGGCTGAGTAGCGCCGCCAGCAATGCCAAGCTGGATCGGCTTGAGTACGCCGAGCTGCGCATTCGAAACGCGCGGAGCTGCGACGAGTGCGATCGTTGCGATCGCGAGGAACAGTGAACGCTTCAAAGCTTCTCCTTGTTCGAGAGTGCGCCGCAATCGAGTCACGGTTGCGGACTCTTAGGACGCTGTGTAATGCGAGGCCTATTGCGTTATGCCCGACCTTTCAGGCCCGGACAGACCTCGCCGACAAGACGACGAGCCAGTTCCCGACCAGTAACGTTGGGAACTGCGTGGTCAGGCCCTTTTTCACGGAGTGGCGAATTTGTGATATCGCGGCCGTCGGATCGTCAGACAGCCGGCTAGGGCGGGGTCACTCGGTCCAGCGGTCACTGAAGTTCTTTCGCCTCTGTCTTCCAAACTCTTTCGCCTCTCATATGATGAAAAGACTCGTAGTAATCAGTGCTCTCGCGATTGCGGTCGCAGCCCCTGCGGCCAGCGCACAGCGCTCGTCGCAACGATCCGGCCCGATCGAGCTCGGAATCGATGGCGGTGTAAGCTTCCTCTTCGCCAGTCCGACGCTCACCCACGTCGCTCTTCCGGTGCAGGATTTCCGGCTTGGCTATTTCCTGAACGAGAAAGCGGAGATCGAGCCGAGGTTCAACATCAATTCGTTGCATGCCAATGGTGGCGGCGTCACGACGTACGGGTTTGAACTCGGCTTGCTCCTCCTACCCCACGGTGATCGAGTGGGCAATGGGATCTATCTGCGTCCATTCGCCGGAGTCACCGGTATTAGTGTGACCGGTGGGGGCAGCACCAACAGCGGGAACGCGGGTGTCGGTGTCGGGGTGAAGCTTCCCTTTGCCGATCGTCGCCTCGCGACGAGAATGGAAGCCAACTACATCCGCGATTTCAGCGGTGGTGGGACGAACGAGATCGGCGTCCTGGTCGGGCTTTCGTTCTTCACGCGATAACGCGCGCTACGCACCAAAGAAAAACGCACCCCGACCCAGGGTGCGTTTTTTCTTGGAGATCTGAAGCGCGCTACATGTTGATTGCAGCCGACAGCTCGGTGCAAAACACTCGCAATCGCGTCAGCTTACTGTGCAGCAACGGTGAGAGTGACCGTGTCTGAACCATCGTTGGCGCTGTGAACTGACTCAGCTGCGTTGCGGAAGAAGACATTGGCGGCGGTGGGAACCTGCGAAATCGTGCCGGAGGCCACCATCGCGTCCGGTCCTCTAACCGTTGCAAAGCCCGAGCTCCGATCATGCGACCACTTCAGATTGGACGTCTTGCCGGCCGAATTGATCGAGAGCGTCCACGACTGCGTCGCACTGATGCTGAAGGCGAGACCATCGGTGGGCGTCTGCTTCGAGGATACGCCCGCTGCGGTCTGAACGGCTGGTGCTACGTTGCTGACCTGGACCTTCACGCGTGGAGGAACCGTGACACTCACGACGTGGGTGAGGCTGACCGAGGACCCCTGCGCGATTGCGCCACGTGAAATCAGCGCCGTTCCGAGTACGATTCCAGTCAACACGCAGCGAAGTCGAACCATCTTGCAGAGCCTCAGAGTATCGTGAGCACCAGCCCAGTCAGTAAGCTTTCTTGTGAGGTACAATATGCACCCCCCTCTGTGACGGCTTTGTTAAGCGACCATGACGGCTCCGTCAGGGTCGCCGATGTCCCTAACTGGTGTCTGCGGAAGTAGTTACGGCCTCAAGTACGAACCCCATTCCCCGCCGAGTTGTGATGCCTGCGGTGGCCCCCGCCTTCTGCAGTTTTTTCCTCAGTCGGGCGACGTGGGCATCGATCACATTCGAGCTGGGATCGAAGTGCATGTCCCATACTTTGTCGTGTAGCTCGCTTCTGGTTACGGTCTCGCCCGTTCGGAGCATTAGGTGCTCCAGGAGCTTCAGCTCCATGGATGTGAGGCTCACCTCTTTACCGTTGCACGTGACGCGGCGTGTTAGGCGATTCAACGTGAGATTGCCCGCATTGGCCTGCTCGCCGACGCGCGAGCTGCCGGCGCCCCTTCGGATCAGGGTTCGTACGCGGGCGCGAAGCTCCTCGTTCGAGACTGGCTTGACGACATAATCATCGGCACCGGCGTCCAGACCGCGAACGATGGATTCGGTGTCGGCGCGCCCGGAGTAGAGAAGCACGGGGGTGTGGCGTCCGTTCCGCCTCAGCTCCTGAAGAATCTCAAACCCGTGCCGGTCTCCGAGCTGCAGATCGAGAATAATTCCATCGTATTCGTTTACGAGCGCCAGCGTGCGCGCTTCCTCGCCGGTGGACGCCGTGTCTACGGCGTATGCCTCGTCGTGCAACACGCGCGAGATCAGCTTCACTATCGCTCGATCATCATCAACGACTAGAATGCGCATTCAGCTCTGGATTCGATCGTGGTCCACCGGAACTCACGAGAAACGATCCATGCATTATGGCTGAATTCGCGCTCCGGTTACAGGGGAGCACGCAAAAGCGGGAGAGAGCTGTTCGCCCTCTCCCGCTTTGCTTCTTGCTTTGGTGGATAACCCTTAGAACATCACTCCGAACGTCACCGGAATGAACTTCAGCGATCCACCGTTGCCTTGAACCTGGTTGTACCGGGCCTCGAGAAATGTGTCGAAGCCACTCAGTGGCATCTTCACGCCGCCACCCAGGTCCCAGCCGAAATGGTTATCCGATCCGCTGCCGAAGCCGGTCAGCGTGATCGCGGCATTGTACCAGCCGGCGCCGCCGATCAAATACGGCGAGACGCCCGTCGAGGGTATCTCGTACACCAGATTACCGGTCACGCTTGTAAAGTGCGCATTGCCCCCGCCACCCTTGATGCCGAACTGGTTGTACGCACCGTCGATCCGAATACCCAGCGGAATCATGGTTGGGCTCAACCCAAGTGTTACGGTGCCGTTGAATCCCGTGCTGAAACCGTTTGACAAGTCGCTTGTCGGGATCGCCGCGCCCGCGGCAACGCCGAAGTGGACCGGGTTAGCGACTTGTGCGCGCGCCTCAAACGGGAGCGAGAGGAGCGCCGTGCCCGCGAGGGCAACAACGAAAAGTGAACGCTTCAAAACGACTCCTGGTTAATGGAGCGCCCGCCGTCGGCCGGTCGGCCGCTGTACAGACGCTAATTCCAGTCTACGCAGCGAAGCAGTCCCGAACAACCCGGGCGGCTTCAATGCCGTCAACCGGACGAGCTAGTGTCTTTTGGGGTAACCGCTTGCGGTGGCTTGATCGCCCGCTTACGCGGGCGGCGCGGCGGCACGACGGGCTTGTTCTTCACGACATAGGATGGGTTGATACGCTCGAGCCGGCGGACGCGTGCGTCATCGAGAGCGGTGCGGCAGGCATCCCGCGTAGGCGACAACCAAGCAGCGCGAACGCGTCCGAGTGCGGCTATCGCTTCATCGTGGTAGGTCATTACCTCCGCCGAATCGGCCCTGAGAAATGGCATGCCGCACACCTCCTCTATCGGATATTTCTGCCCGAGCAAAGCCAGAACCTTGTCGGGCGAACGGGGCAGGGCAGAAGCGAGCGCGATCGACAGCGTTGCTTCGGCGGAGGCGGAAGCGGGGATTAGCTGATCGGCGACCCGGAGCCACACGCTATCGCCGGTAGCGATGCCGGCCGTGACGGATCTGCCAAAATTCTCGTCGGAATCGATTCGCTTCGAGACTTCCGGCGCGCCGCCGTTCTTTATATCCGAAAGTACCAGCTCCGCGCTCCCCATCGGAGTCCATGCGCTATCCTTGCAGCCTGCCGCGGCGATTACTGAAAGACAGGCGACCGCTCTCACTACCCCCTGCATGCTTCGCGCACGCGGGCTGTGTCGCTCGGCATCCATATCGCGATCGCGCTCGCCTTACGCTCGGCGTCATGACCGCCGAGAGCGGCACCGAGGACCTTGACTGTTGCGTGCGTCGCACCGAGTGAATCAATCACGACGCCATTCGCCCCCACTCGTGCCGCCTGGTTACGCACCGATTTGAGGATGTCGCCATTGCCGTTGTAAACCGAGTTGGCTTGAGCTGTGATCATGGCGACTTCATAGTAGTCGTACGGGACCTTGTCGCTGCTCGGATAAACCGGAACAGCGTTGGCGCAGGTGGGCGCGAGGGTGAGAGCAGGATTTCTGGCGACGATATGTGCGCGCGCCCCACACGCCGTCAGCGCGCACACGAGCGACGCGGCGCTGATTACGCGCGCGATATCACGAGCCTTCACTGCTGATGCTACCGGCTAAGCCCGGAGGGAAGCGTCTGGCGTGCCGCGTCCCTTTGCTCCGAAAGAAGGCGCGTGGTGAAGCGCTGTCCTTCCGAGATTCGCTCGACCTCGAGCGCAATGGCGTCGACGGCCTGATTCAGATGAGCGAGCTGTGACGAGACCTCGTTCGAGACCTGCGCCGTTCCACCGCGCCGGTCCATGCGTCGCGCGAAGGCGCGGGCAAGCGGAAGCCCGATGATGATGATCGCAATGGTCAGGAAAAATCCAATTGAGATATCAACCGCTTGCTGCGGAATCGTGTTATCGAATGCATGCGGTGGAAGCGTGAGCGTTTCAGTGCCGTCGCGCCCACGGAACGTAATCGTGCGCCCTGGTGGCGTCGGTGGCGCAGGTGCCAACACCGGTTCCTGGGTCGTTGCTGCAGCGCGCCGAGCTGCGGCTGCGGCGTCCTGTGCCGCCGCTGCCCGCGAAAGCGCGGCGTTTATTTGCTGTTGGACGTTGTTGCTGATCTCTTGCCCGAAGTCGCGGGTACCCGCTTGGACGTCCTGCTTTGTCGCGGGGCTCGGATTCTGAGTCGTCGCCGGCTTCGTCGTGGCAGGTCCC
>DASWBG010000146.1:0-4470 GCA_036390715.1 Gemmatimonadaceae bacterium | reverse complement strand
CCAGGCGCTCACCGCCGAGCCGATAATCGGCGATACCTACGAAGGAACCGTGAAGAGCACGACTGCGTTCGGCGCGTTCGTCGAGATCATGCCTGGAACAGAAGGTCTGGTGCACATCTCCGAGCTCAAGCACGGCAGGACAGAGAAAACCGAAGACGTCGTGAAGAAGGGAGACCGCGTAAAGGTCAAGCTTCTGGAGCGCGATGAGTGTGGACGCTTGCGCCTTTCGATGAAGGCGCTGACGCCGAAACCCGAGGGAGATTCGTCCTCAGGTGGCGGTGAAGGGCACCTTGCGGGAGTGGGTGCGGAGAGCGAAGGCGCCGGCGGAGGAGGAAGCGAAGGGTCCGGGAGCGGTTCGGATCGTGGCGACAGGCCCCGCCGTCCGCGCAGCGGGTCTCGCGGTGGCAGCGGGGGACGTTCGCGCGAGTGACCCTCGCCGCGCAGTGCGCCGTATCTGACCTGCGACGCACGGTTCTCTCGAACGGATTGACCGTACTCTCGGAGCACATGCCGGGAGTACGGTCGGTCTCTTTGGGGGCATGGGTTCGCGCCGCATCCCTGCACGAGAGCCCCGAGAAAATGGGCGTGTCGCACATGCTCGAGCACATGGTGTTCAAAGGCACGCCCACTCGAAGCGCCAGGGATCTCGCGCTCGCCCTGGAGACCTTGGGTGGTTCACTCGATGCTTACACCGCCCGCGAGCACACGGCCTATCAGGCCAAGGTTCTCGACGAGCATCTGCCGCAGGCCGCCGATGTTCTGGCGGACCTCGTCTTTCGCCCGGTCCTCCGCGCCTCGGACCTCGCACTCGAGCGAAAGGTCGTGCTGGAGGAAATCAGCACCGTCGACGACACTCCCGACGACCTCGTGTTCGAGCTGCACAACGCTCAGCTGTGGGGCAACCATCCCTACGGGTTCTCGATTCTTGGAACGCGAGAGACCGTAGGCGCGCTCGATCAGGGCGACCTGCGCGCTCTTCACTCGCGCGCTTACCATCCGGAGCAGGTCGTGGTCGCCGCCGCCGGAAATGTCGAACACGACACACTTCTCGAGACACTGCAAGCCACTGGGTGGGCCGACATTCCGCGGGGTGGGCTGCCCGCTCTCAGATCTCCGGCTCCAATCGTGCAAGTGCCGAGCGCCGTGCATTTCGAGCGTGATACAGCCCAGACCCACGTCGTGATCGGCAGCCCGGCGTTCGAGCACGCCGATCCGCGGCGATATGCGATGAGCATGATCGGGATGCTGTTCGGAGGGGGCATGAGCTCGCGCCTCTTTCAGCGCATCCGGGAAGAGCTTGGTCTCGCCTACTCCGTCTACTCCTTCCAATCCTTCCACGAGGATGCGGGCACACACGGCGTATACGTCGGCACGGCGCCCGAGACCGCTCGCGCGGCGGTCCAGGCAATCAACGAAGAGATGGAGAATCTCTCGGCGAACGGCTTGAGCGCGGACGAGCTGGCTGCTGGAAAAAGTCAGCTGAAAGGACAGATTACGCTGTCTCTGGAAAGCCCGACATCGCGGATGTATCGGGCGGCTGGAGTCGAGCTCTACGGAGAGCCGTACAGGACGCTCGACGAAGTGCTGGCGCTGGTCGACGCGATCGACATGAAGACGGTCGCGGAAATTTGCAAAACCTACTACCAACCGGGGCGGCAAACGCTCGTGAGCCTGGGTCCCAAGGTTGCGGCGTGAGCGCGACGGTGACCCGTCACGCTGTCCCTCAACTACCGAAAAGAGCACCCTGAACTACTTATGAAGATCGGCGTTCCGAAGGAGATCAAAACCAACGAGAATCGTGTCGCTTTGGTGCCGGCTGGCGCGGCATCTCTGGTGAGTTCTGGTCACACTGTGATGATGGAGAAGGGGGCAGGCGACGGAAGCGGGTTTCCGGATTCGGCCTACATGTCCGTCGGCGCCACCATCGGTGCCGACGCCGACACGGTCTGGCGCGAGAGCGACATGATCATGAAGGTGAAGGAGCCCATCAAGCCCGAGTGGGCCCGCATGAAGAAGGGTCAGGTGATTTTCACCTACTTCCACTTCGCTGCCGACAAGGAGCTTACTCTCGCGCACTTGAAGAGCGGTGCCATCTGCATCGCTTACGAAACGGTGGAGGAGCCGTCACATGAGCTGCCGTTGCTGACTCCGATGTCGGAGGTCGCGGGCAGGATGGCCGTACAGGAGGGCGCCAAATACCTCGAGAAGCTCTACGGCGGCCGCGGTGTCCTGCTCGGTGGAGTTCCGGGTGTCGCTCCGGCCAAAGTCGTGATTCTGGGTGGCGGGATCGTCGGCATCAATGCAGCAAAGATGGCGGCCGGGTTGGGGGCGAAGGTCACAGTCCTCGACCTGAGCCTGGAACGTCTGCGCTATTTGTCTGACGTGATGCCGGCCAACGTCACACTCATCTATTCCAATCGTCATAACATCCTGGAGCAGATCTCCACCGCGGATCTGGTCGTCGGGGCGGTTTTGATACATGGAGCTGTCGCACCGCGACTCATTCGCCGTGAAGATCTGAAGACTATGCAGCCGGGAGCGGTTATCGTCGATGTCGCCATCGATCAGGGTGGATGCGTCGAGACCATCAAGGCTACAACGCACGAGAACCCAACCTACGTAGTGGATGGAATCATCCACTACGGAGTCGCAAACATGCCTGGTGGCGTACCACGGACTTCGACGCTCGCACTTACGAATGCAACGTTGCCATACGCGAAGCAGATAGCGAACAAGGGATGGAAGCAGGCTCTCAAGGAAAATCCAGCTCTGAAGAAAGGACTCAACATCGTAGACGGAAAAGTGACATATCCCGCTGTCGCTGAGGCATTTGGCTTGCCGTTTACTCCACCCGATTCATATTTGAACTAATGCGCTGGCCATTCTTTAAGCCGGGTGCCCTCTTCCCGGCGAATGCGATTGCCGTCGACCTCGGCACCGCGAATACACTGATATACGTGAAGGGCGAAGGGATCGTGCTGAACGAGCCTTCAGTCGTCGCACTCGACCGCGAGACGAAAAAAATCAAGGGCGTCGGACTCGAGGCGAAGCGCATGCTCGGGCGAACTCCCGAAGGCGTCATCGCCGTACGCCCGATGAAGGACGGCGTCATCGCCGACTTCGACGTGACCGAGAAGATGCTGAGATATTTTCTCGCCCTCATCATCGAGAACCATGTCTTCAAGGTGAAGCCGCGCGTGATCGTGTGCGTCCCCTCCGGCATCACCGAAGTAGAGAAGCGCGCCGTGCGCGACTCTGCCCTTGGCGCTGGCGCCAAGGAAGTGTTCATGGTTGCGGAGCCGATGGCAGCCGCGATTGGCGTCGGACTTCCGGTCGAGACTCCAACCGGCAACATGGTGATCGACATCGGCGGCGGTACTACCGAGATCGCCGTCATCGCGCTCTCGGGAATCGTAAGCGACACGTCGATCCGCACTGGTGGCGATGAGCTCGACATGGCGATCGTCCAGTTCATGCGCAAGAACTACAACCTCCTCGTCGGCGAATCGACCGCCGAGCAGGTGAAGATCCAGATCGGATCGGCGGCTCCGGTCGGCGATGAGAGGGAAATGGACGTCAAGGGCAGGGATCTTGTATCAGGCATCCCGAAGACGGTGCGGGTGCATTCGTCGGAGATCCGCGATGCGGTGCAGGAGCCCATTCAGCAGATCGTCGACGCGGTGCGCCGCGCGCTGGAGATCACACCGCCGGAACTCGCCGCCGACATTGTCGATCGCGGCATCGTGATGACGGGCGGTGGCGCTCTCATTCGCGGCCTCGATGTCCTGTTGTCACAGGAAACCGGTCTCCCGATCCACGTCGACGAGGATCCTCTGACCTGTGTGGTGCGTGGTTGCGGACGTATACTTGATGATGAGGCGAAATACTGGTCCGTCCTAGCGACTTGAGGTAAAAGTTGGCCCGCGCCATAAGAAGCAACTCTCGGCTCGATCTAATCGTTCTATCTACCTGCATCGTCCTGGCGCTCGCGGCTCGTGCTCTTCCGAACACGCTGCGCGATCCCGCGGCGACCGGAATGCGGCGAACCTTCCTTGCTCCGCTCGTGATGCTCCAGGAAAGATCCGAGCGTGGTCGCCAGTCCCTGCTCCAGGCGGACGCCAAACAGGCCAGCATCGACAGTCTCTCGCTCAACGCGATGAAAACGGTCTCGCTCGAGGGCGAGAATGACCGCCTGAGAAAAATCATCGGCCTAGGCTCCCGGCTCCGCTGGGGTTTCATACCGACCGAAGCCCTGCACGGCCGCGGAGTGAGGGACGAGACCACCGTGATACTCAGCGCCGGCTCGCGAGCGGGTGTGAGCAGACTGAGTCCGGTGATCGCGCCCGAGGGTCTCGTCGGTGTCGTCGATCAGGTCGATCCGACGATGAGCCACGCCATGCTGTGGACGCATCCCGATTTTCGCGTCAGCGCGATGTCGCCCGACGGAACTGCGTTTGGAATCGCACAGGC
>DASWBG010000145.1:0-2553 GCA_036390715.1 Gemmatimonadaceae bacterium | reverse complement strand
GCCTTGTCCATGACATGGCATGACTGGCAGAAGTCGTTGTCATGCATCATGTAGTTGTAGCCGTATAGCCCGGTGCCTCCCACGATCACGCCGACCAAGGCCACCGTGCCAACGAGCGCGAGCTTGACTGGTGTCGGCCTCGCCAGCCACCACGCCCAGAGCTGACGCCGGTGCTTCCACGCCTGCCACACGACGATGATGCCCACGGGCACGCCGATGAGGACCCCGGCGATTTGCACCCACTGCGGAACCGTCGTCATCAGGAAGCGGGTGAACTTACCCGCGAGCGCGGTCGTGCCGGCGATCTTCGAGGACGCGCCTCCCGCGTACCGCGTCTCCGGACCTTGCAGCAGGAGCAGAGCCAACGCTCCGATCATCGGCGGTCAGTCATTCGGGGTGGTTTACACAAGGGATAAAATCACGCGGGGCCGGAAGGAAATGCTACGATCCACCCAGCCCCGCTGTCCGCTACGTCGGTTACGTCGGCTACGTCAACCCACCCACTGGTAGCCCGGCTACCGTGGTACTCCGCCACTTTCGTGTCCCCGCGGCGGAAGGATAAACTGCAGGGAAAGCGGTACCGAAACACTCGGCGTCACGCCGTAGCTGACCTGAAGCTGATTGATCGAGGCGACGAGCAATTGCTCGAGCAGGAATGGATTGTGGACGAATCCTCCGGGCGACTGCGCCAGCGAAACATTGAACTGCGCGCCGAGGCATGACGTGTAGGTCGGTCCGCCAAGGTTGCAGTCGGCAGGCTTGAGCGCCTTCACTTTGGCGATCGCCGAGTTCGCCGAGTTGACGAGCTGGAGGATGCGCGTCGAGTCGGTCATGTACAGAGTCCTCGCTACCGTTTCGCTTGCGTGACAACCGCCGGAGACGCACGAGCGGAATGTCTTCCCGGTTATGTCGCACGACTGCGCGACCGTCGGGACGCCGTTGGCATCCACGCACGGGGCTGCGATGAACCGGTGGCCGGTGCTCTGGAAGACGAACTTGCCAGTTGCCGCATCATTGGCTGTGTTGCGCGCCACGTGACAGGTAGCGCAAAGGTCGGGGTTTCTGGAGGGCGTGCCATGGGTACCGATGATGGAATCGCCAGCGCTCATGCCCGGAGGGAACCAACCCGCAAGTCCGAGGAGCGTAGGCCCTTCGGGTGAGTGGACGCTGTTGCGGGTCGTGACCTGCGACGGATCCGCGCGGCGCTGGTGGCATTTCATGCACAGATTGTCATCGACGTCGGCAGCGCCGATCGAGAAGCGCAGTTGGTGCGAGTTGGGAGAACCGTGTGGATCGTGGCATGTAGCGCACACGAGCGGCAACGCGTTCGCCGCGCTGAGCGCGTTGTTCGCGACCTTCTCAACATAGTTCTCGGTGACCCCGAACCTGTTGAGCGCACCTTGGGCAGTGTGACAACCTACGCAAGTCGGATCGGTATTCCCCACTGTTCCCGACTGCACGATGGAATGTGACAGACCCTTGGAGTTCGTCATCTTCCATTCAGTGACGAATGGATTGTGCACCCCGGTGTGACATTCACCACAGCCGTTTGTGGCGTTGGTATCGGCCTTGATCGACGCCAGCGGCCGGTTGGCGGAGGTAGGACTGCTCGCGTGCGTGAGGCCCGCTCCGTGGCAACTCTCGCATTGCACGTCGTGATAGCGCACGTCCTTCGTCGAGCGATAAGCCACCGCGGTGTCGGCGATCCCGTTCCCCAGATTGGAAACGCTGTGACAGGCTTCACAAACACCGGTCGCCGCGCCGCTCCCCTGAAGGTCACTCCACGCGCTGGCGTGCTTGGTCGCCGCCCAGCGCGTCTGGTAGTCGACGTGGCACGACCCACAAACGGTCTGCTTGTTCGCGACGTCGTAGTACCCGATAAAATTCGCGGCGGCGCCCGGCGGCGCGGCGAAATTGGTACCGCTTCGATAGACGATCTTTTCAGAAACGCATGTCAGGGCGAGAGCCGACGCGGCGAGAGCGAGAAACGTCCGCTTAATGCGGTTGAATCGCTTCATATAGACCTTCCCTCTTTGAACCGTGCCATGCGCGGCTTCCGCGGACGATCTGCGAGTCGCGTCTCTGTGGTGGACGACACCCGACGATAGTTCCCGCAAATTCCTCTCGTAAGTTTGTGCCGACGTTCTGGTGCTGTCAACCAGACTTTTGGCGATAGGAGTGTGGTGGAATCCGGCTGAAACTGTAGCCGAATCCCCTACAGCGTTGGCCCGTTATCCAGCACCGGGAAATAGCAAATACGCGCTGGACACAAGCGACCGCAGGCATACATTGGTGACTGTCACTCTGTGGTATTCGCGCGGACGTTCGGTGTTTCGCTTTACGCGAATGTAATCGGCACAATCGCGCGCAGAGGCGTCCAATGTGTCTTGGGATTCCCGGCAAGATCGTCGAGCTCCATAGCGACTCGGGCCTAACGATGGGCGTGGTCGACTTCGGCGGCGTGCGTCGCGAGGTATGTCTCTCGTACGTGCAGGCCGACGCCGGCGTGGGTGACTATGTGGTCGTGCACGTCGGCTTCGCGATTTCGAAGGT
>DASWBG010000144.1:0-2962 GCA_036390715.1 Gemmatimonadaceae bacterium | reverse complement strand
GTACTCCGGGACCCGGCGACGGCTCTTGGGGACGTCGAGATTCTCGCCCTGCTCGGCACGATCGGCGCCCGGCACCGCTGGATGCACATCGAGAAGCTACAGGAGTTCGACGGCGAGCCGGCATTCTCCAAGTCGCAGGTCTAGCAAAGTGCATTTTCTCGGAGTGAATTAAGGAACGGCAACTGAACGGGTGCGAGTCGTCGGTAGCGTAGTGGCGAGTTATCGGTTCACTACGCCCAGACGTAATTCCGTGCGATTAAATCCACCGCTTGTGTCAAGAATGGCGCTTAGTAAAGTACGGGCGTAGTGAACTGAAGACTCGCACCTGTACCACTGACGACTCGCACCCGTTCAGTTGCAGTTATTGAGAATTCAGAGAGGAACTCCAGACATGATTCCAGCTGTGGACCGTCGTCACTTCATGGGCTACTTCGCGGGCGTCGGCCTCGGCTCGACCCTCTTCCCCGGCGTGCTCTGGGCGAAGCTTGCCGCCGGTGCGGAGATCACTGTCGACACCATCGCCAGCGCGGAGGAAGTGGCAGGAATCCACTTCGATCCGGCCGAGCGGGAGCTGATGCTCGATGGTCTCAAGCAGCAGGAACAGAGAATCGAGGCCCTGCACAAGGTCGCGCTGCCGAATTCTGTAAGTCCCGCCATCGTGTTCCACCCGCTGCCGCCGGGGAAAAAGATCGCGCCCGAGGCACGCCGGCCGATGGTGAGAAGCAAGGTCGCTCATCGCGCTGTTCCGGCCGACCTCGACGATCTCGCGTTTCTCCCGGTGATCGAATTGTCAGAGCTGGTACGTCGTGAGCGCGTCACTTCCGTTCAGCTGACGCAGATGTATCTCGCGCGACTCAAGAAGTACGATCCGGTTCTGAGATGCGTGATCTCACTTACGGAGGACCGCGCGTTCGCTCAGGCGCACGCCGCCGACGCAGAGATCAAGCGCGGCAACTACCGTGGTCCACTGCACGGGATTCCGTGGGGCGCGAAAGATCTCCTCGCCGTTCGCGGTTACAAGACCACGTGGGGGGCCGGTCCGTTTAAGGAGCAGGTGATTGATGCCGATGCCACCGTGGTGCAGCGGCTCGACGCGGCCGGTGCCGTGCTCGTCGCCAAGCTGACGCTCGGCGAGCTCGCGCAGGGCGACATCTGGTTCGGCGCCACGACCAAGAATCCGTGGAAAGTCGATCAGGGCTCCAGCGGATCGTCCGCTGGTCCCGCCTCCGCGACGGCCGCGGGACTCGTCGGGTTCGCCATCGGGAGCGAAACGCTCGGATCGATTTCCTCTCCATCGACGCGCTGCGGGACAACAGGGCTCAGGCCCACATTTGGCCGGGTGCCGCGAACCGGCGCGATGGCGCTCTCATGGACGATGGACAAGCTCGGTCCCATCTGCAGGAGCGTCGAGGACTGCGCGATCGTGCTCGACGCGATTTACGGACCCGACGGTCAGGACAACAGTGTCATTTCAGCGGCGTATCACTGGGATGCGCACCTCTCGCCGAAACGATTACGCGTAGGATACGTGAAGTCGGCGTTCGACACACCGCAGATAGACCCGACAGACGCCAAACGGACATTGCACGCGACGAAACAATTCGACGACGCAGCCCTCGATGTTTTCAAGCGGCTAGGGATCAATCTGATTCCTGTCGATCTTCCGGATGTTCCGTACGATGCCATGCGCATCATCCTGAGCGCGGAGGCCGCTGCGGCATTCGATGACCTCACCAGATCGAATCGCGACAATGAGCTCGTTCAGCAGGGAAAGTTCGACTGGCCGAACTCGTTCCGGACGTCGCGCTTCATTCCCGCCGTCGACTATGTCAACGCCAATCGTCTGCGCTCCATCGCGATTCAGAAGTGGGACGATCTCATGCGAACAGTCGATGTGATCGTAACTCCCACCGGTGCCGCGAACCTCTCGCAGCTCGTCGCCACGAATCTAACCGGTCATCCCGCGGTGATCCTACCGAACGGGTTTCGTGACGATGGCACTCCCGTTTCGCTCACGTTCCTGGGCGCACTGTTTGAGGAGCCCAAGCTGTTGGCGGTCGCGCGGGCGTATCAGGAGGCGACGGGATTCCATCTGAAGCACCCGGTGGTTCCGCTGACACCGCCCGTCCCGCCTGTTCCAGTTCCGCCCACGAGCTGAGTGTCGCGAGCAATCGCCGACCTCGAGCCGGTAGTCCTCGAAGGGAGCTTCGTGCGTCTCGAGCCAATGACGCTCGAGCACCATGCGCAGCTCACTGAGGTCGGACTCGATCCGGAGATCTGGCGTCTTACGATCGTCATGATTCGGACCGCCGAGGAGATGCGAAGCTACATTGACTCCGCGCTCGCGCTCCAGCGCGAAGGAACGAGTCTACCGTTCGTTACGATCGAGCGATCCTCGGGACGGGTTGTCGGAAGCACTCGCTTCGGCAACTACGACGCCGCAAACCGTCGAATTGAAATCGGCTGGACCTGGCTCGCGCGCCCGTGGCAGCGGACCGTCATCAACACTGAAGCGAAGTATCTGATGCTGACGTATGCATTCGAGAAGCTTCACTGCGTCAGAGTCGAGCTCAAGACCGACGTGCTGAACGCGCCATCGCGCAAGGCAATGCTTCGCATCGGAGCGAAAGAGGAGGGGATTCTTCGGAAGCACACGCTGATGTGGACCGGACGCTACCGGGACAGCATCTACTACAGCATCCTCGACGAGGAGTGGTCAGAGGTGAAGGGGCACCTCGAGAAAATGCTGGCGCGCTGAACGCCCTCGTCGATTATGGCGAATACGAGAACTCGAGCTTTAGATAGGGCGCAGACTCTCTGCTTGCGAAGCGCGCACCCCCGACCGACTTATATCCGACTGCTCCAGTCGTCCTGAGCTGCGGAGTCCAGGTGTATTCGAGCGTTGGTCCCGCCTGAAAGGAATTGCTCTTCGCCGGATCTTTTCCGCCACCCTGCCCGACCA
>DASWBG010000143.1:0-4230 GCA_036390715.1 Gemmatimonadaceae bacterium | reverse complement strand
CGCGCCCCACGCGATTCCATAACGAGCCTGCGTCAGGCACATGAGAGGGCTCTTGATGCCGCCCGTCTTTGGGAGCAACGCCGTCGCCGGCACTCTCACATCCTGTAGCACCAGCTCGCTCGTGTCAGAGGCGCGAAGCGAGAGCTTCCCCTTCTGATCCTTGGCCGTGAATCCCGGCGCATCGGTTGGAACTATGAACCCGCGGATCGACTTGTCGCTCTTGTCGTCTCCTGTCTTGGCCCAGATGATCGCGACCTGCGCGGTGGATCCGTTGGTGATCCACATCTTCGCGCCATTGATGACCCAGCTTCCGTCTTTTTGCACGAGCGCGCGGGTGATCATGCCCGAAGGGTTCGACCCATAATCGGGTTCGGTCAACCCGAAGCATCCAATTATCTCGCCGCTGGCCATTTTCGGGAGATAGTGACGCTTCTGCTCCTCAGTACCGAAAGCGTAGACCGGATACATCACCAGTGCGCCCTGCACGGAAGCGAACGAGCGCACGCCCGAGTCGCCCCGCTCGAGCTCGTGCATAATGAGCCCGTAAGCGACGTTGTTGAGGCCGGCGCACCCGTACTCATCGGGCAAATTGGCGCCGAACATTCCGAGCTGCGCCATCTCGGGCACCAGCTCCTTGGGGAATCTTCCCTCTATGTAGCAGTCGCCGATGATGGGGAGAACCTTCTCATCGACGAACGCGCGAATCATGTCGCGAACTGCCCGCTCCTCTTCTGACAGCACGCTGTCGAGGTTGTAGAAATCGGTCATTTGGGAAAGTTAACCGCAACTGAACGGCTGCGAGACGTTAACTACAAACCGAACAGGTGCCAGACGTCAACTGCAAACTGAACGGGTGCCAGACGTCAGTAGCGTAGCTGGTAGTCGCTAGTTCAATACGCCCCGACTTAGTTCCGTGGCGCGATGGCAACTTATTCCTTTGCCTATGCAACGAATCGCGCTTAGGGACGTCCCGACGTTGTGAACTGGAAACTGGCATCTGCACTACTGGCAGGTGGCACCTGTTCCTTTTGCCGTTGATCTTAAGCGACCGCCCGACACGCGAGAGGGGTGATCCCGACCGCCCTCGCCTTCGCCCGAAAACTCGATCCGTGATCGACGACCAACCCCTGCTCGTCCTGCCATTGGTGCACCATCTCGTGCAGCAGCGTGTGCAGCGCCTCCTCCCACCCGTCGCGGCGAATGTGGCGCCGGCTGATGACGATCTCGGCCTCACTGCCCTCGCCCGCCGGAGAGTAGTGCCCCAACCTACTTTTCATCCGTCGCGAGATGCGAATGGGAATCATTCGCAGCGCTCCGCCGAATCGCTCATCGTTGTACGCGGCATGCCAGCGCGAGAGCTCCCGAATGAACGGCAGGTCGACTGGATTCGTGCGCTCCGGTGAACGCTTCCGTCGCGGCGCACCACTCGACCTCGGCACCGGGAACTGGAGAATCTTTCGACGCGCCTCGTTTCGGACGACGCGCGTCCGGCCGTGCACGAACACGATGACTGCCCTCCACACTTCCTCGTTGGCGCCGAGGAAGCTGTTATGGATCCGGAGCTCGCCGCCGCTGTAGCTGACGACGACCGTTCGATTCGTCGTGAGCCTCACCCGATAGTGCGCGCCAAGCCCGAGGCGCATGAGCCGCGTTCGCAGCTCCTCGGCGTTCTTCGGAGGTGCCTCATCGAGATCCAGCGAGAGCTGGGCGCGATTACTCAGCGGCCACATATTCAGATCGCTTGAAGCGCTTGTGAGGACCCTTCACGAAAGTGCGCTGCTCCTTCGACCACACGTGCGTCGTCACATCGATCGTCTCGCGCTCGACGTCGATGACGTTGACCGAAGACGGCCGCCCTCCGCGTGATCTGTTCGACACCGTGCCCGCCGTCGAGATCACCGTGCCCTTTCTCGTGTGCTCGATGTAGTGCACGGACTCCTGGTGATCGTGACCACAACACACTAAATCGACACCCATCTCGGCGAAAGCCCCGAGAATCTTCTGCGTATTCTTTAGCCCGTGCCGCTGGGAGAGCTCTCCCCTCACGGGGTTGTGATGCATCACAATCACGCGAGCATCCGTCGGAGGTGCCTTGTCAAAGAGCCCGCTGGCCTGGTCGAGCTGGTGTTTGTGGATGTCGCCGATGATGGAGAGGTCGCGCAGGTTCCATGTCAACGTGCGGCGCGTGACGCCGTGCGCCGTGTTGATCCCGACGAACGTTGCGCCGGGAACGTGGAGCACCGGCTCCAGATTCTTGTCAATGAACCGGCGGTAATTCTCGTAGACCTTCGACTTGTCGCCGAAGCCGAGGGGCGCGCGCCACCACTTGACGTCATGGTTGCCGGGAACGGCTATCACGCTGCTCACCTTTCTCGCGTCGCGGATGAAGGCTGCCGCTCTCTGAAACTCGCCCGACCTTGCCCGCTGGGTGAGATCCCCCGATATCGCCACTACGTCGTACTTCTTCATCTGGATGATCTCCTCGATGGCCTCGATCTGCTCAGGAACAGCCGGCCAGCCAAAGTGCAGATCGGAGACGTGGAAGACGGTCGTCATGTCTTCCGCCTCCCGGGCGCCGAAGAGTCAGGGCGCGACGACGAGATCGGCGAAATGTGTCGCGACGCTGGCTGTTAGCGCAGGCGAGAGCGTCTTCATTGGATCGCTCTCGATTTCGCGCACCCAGCGGATCAGAGCCATGCGGGAATCAATCATCACGACGCGCAAAATCGCAACGCCCGTACCAGCGCTACGGTTCTCGAATCGAAGCTCGACGGGGAGCAAGGCGTAGCGCGATCCCTTCAAGCCGACGAGTCCACGTACTTGCGACGCGAGCGGATCGCGCACAGTCGTCTCGGGGAGAACACGTCCGCGCAGCCATTCGGCGGAGAGCGAACGGGCGTCGGTCATCAGGATGCTGTTCATCTTCGAGGCGCGCTCGACCTCACGACCGAACGTCCACGACCGGCCAAGTCCGCGCGCGACCATCGTGGCTTCGATCTGATCGTCCAGAGCGGAGAGAAACGCGGCTCGATTCGGTATCTGCTGCTGCCAGCCGAGGGTGTCGGTGCCGGAGAGGAACTGAACGGGAAAGACCAGGATCTCCTGCCCGGCCATGCGCTCGAGCGGACGCATCTGGACCGGAGAAGCGTCGGTCTCGGGAGGTTTGGAAGCGCACGCAAAGGAAAGCGCGGCGACAGCGATGAGAAAAATGGGTCGCAACGGGTGTGGTTGGATTGCGGGGAAAGTTAACGCATACTCAATTTCATCGCATATGTGGACAGCGCTCTGATGCGACGACTCCGCGGCATCATCATCTGGTCCATCGTCTCGGCACTTGGCGCCGCGAGCCTCGCGTGGCTGGCATTGTCGCGCGGCGAGCCGGTGAGCGCGGCGTGGCTGCTGGTGGCGGCGCTGTGCACCTACGCCGTGGCGTATCGCTTCTACAGCAACTTCATCGCGAGCAGGATCTTCGCGCTCGATCCCGCGCGTCCCACGCCAGCGGTGCGGCTCAACGATGGGCGCGACTTCATGCCGACCAATCGCTGGATCGTCTTTGGCCACCATTTCGCCGCGATCGCGGGACCTGGCCCACTCGTTGGACCGACGCTGGCGGCGCAATTCGGATTTCTTCCCGGTGCGCTCTGGATAATCATCGGCGTCGCCCTCGGCGGCGCCGTCCAGGATTTCGTCATTCTGTGCGCGTCCGTCCGACGAGACGGAAAGTCGCTGGGCCAGATGGCGAAGGAAGAGATCGGTCCCGTCGCCGGCTACACCGCGCTTGTCGCGGTGCTCGGCATCATGATCGTGTTGATCGCGGTGCTCGCATTGGTCGTCGTGAACGCTCTGAAGGCAAGTCCCTGGGGCGTCGTGACGATCGGGCTCACAATCCCGACAGCGTTGATCATGGGAGTCTATCTGCGTTGGGTTCGGCCGCACGCCGTACTCGAGGCAAGCGGGATCGGCCTCGTCCTCTTGTTGGTGTCACTGCTTGCAGGCAGGTGGGTAGCATCGAATCCGACGCTGGCACCCACGTTCACTCTCACGGGACAGACGCTCGCGTTGCTCATAATGGCGTACAGCTTCTTTGCCTCGGTTCTTCCGGTGTGGCTGCTGCTCGCGCCGCGTGACTATCTCTCCGCATTCGTAAAGATCGGCGTCGTGCTGGCGCTGGCGCTCGGAATCGTGATCGTGCTTCCTCCGTTGCAGATGCCCGCGCTGACGCAGTTCACT
>DASWBG010000142.1:0-4192 GCA_036390715.1 Gemmatimonadaceae bacterium | reverse complement strand
CTCGTCCCGACCCAGGAAGCGGTCGAGATCAAGAACGGCAAGAAGGTGAACGTCGAGCGTAAGATCTACCCCGGCTATGTGCTGGTCGAGATGATCATGGACCAGGAGACGGCGCACACTGTCAACGGAATCCAGGGCGTGATCAAGTTCGTCGGCCACGAGCGGCTGCCGCAGCCCCTCCGCCCCGAAGAGGTCAACCGGCTCCTCGGCGTGGCGGATGATTCGGTGCCCGAAGAGGTGAAAGAGGAGATCCCCTTCCTGGTCGGCCAGGCGGTGGCGATCACCGAAGGGCCGTTTACGGACTTCAACGGGACGGTCGAGGAAATCCTGACCGACAAGGGCAAGGTCAGGGTGTCGGTTTCGCTATTTGGCAGGCCCACCAGCGTGGAGCTGGATTATTTGCAATTGAAGGGGTACTAAATCGGCCACCCACCGATTACTTTTACAGGCTGTGCCGGAATGACCTTAGCGGTTGATCCGGGGTAAGGAAAAAAAGGAACGCCGCGGGTCCAAGATCCCCGCGCAAAATGAAATGAAGATCTGAAGTCACAGCGGCGTTACTCCCGCCGCAGGTGATGGCCCTTGCGCGGGGCGGCCGATGAGGCGAGGAGCGCACAGTCGGATACCACTACGACTCTAATCACACCGTGGGAGTCGGACGCGAGCCCATACACCTGGGCCACGCGACTAGAATCACTGAGGAGTATCATGGCAAAAAAGGCAGTTGGTTTCGTCAAGCTGCAGATCCCTGCAGGCAAGGCGAACCCGGCGCCCCCCGTGGGGACCGCACTCGGCCCGCAGGGAATCAACATCATGGCCTTCTGCAAAGAGTTCAACGCTCGGACGCAGGGCCAGGATACGATTCTCCCGGTCGAAATCACCATCTACGCGGACAAATCCTTCACCTTCATCACCAAGACGCCCCCGGCGGCCGTCCTGCTGAAGAAGGAAGCAGGAGTTGAAAAGGGCTCCGGTACGCCGAACCGCATCAAGGTCGGCTCCGTCACCAAGGCGCAGGTCAGAAAAATCGCCGAGATTAAGCTCCCCGACCTCAACACCGAGTCGATCGAATCGGCAATGGCAATGGTCGCCGGCGCCGCGCGCTCGATGGGTATCGAGGTGAAGGACTGATGAGGACTCACGGCAAGAAGTACAAGGTCGCCGCCGAGAAGCGGAACCCAGAGACGAGGTATCAGCCGAAAGAGGCGATCGACATCGTCAAGTCGGTGGCGTTCGCGAAGTTCGATGAGACCGTAGAGATCGCGGTCCGTCTGGGTGTCGATCCCAAGCACGCCGATCAGGCCGTGCGTGGCACTGTCGTTCTCCCTGCCGGTACCGGTAAAACGGTGCGTGTTCTCGTCATCGCCGCCGGAGACAAGGCGAGAGAGGCCGAGGCAGCCGGAGCCGATTATGTGGGCACTGAGTACATCGCGAAGATCAAGGAAAACTGGATGGACTTCGATGTTCTCATCGCCACGCCCGACCAGATGGGTCAGCTCGGCGCGCTCGGACGAATCCTCGGTCCCCGCGGACTAATGCCGAACCCGAAGGCTGGCACGGTGACGTTCGACGTAACACGCGCAGTTCGCGAGACCAAGGCCGGCAAGATCGAGTACCGCGTCGACAAGGCGGGCAACGTCCACGCCGCGATCGGCAAGGTTTCGTTCGCACCCGAGGCTCTGGAGTCGAACTTCAAGGCGTTCATGGAACAAATCGTACGCGCGAAGCCGTCGACTTCGAAGGGTGTTTATATCCGCAATGTCGCTATCTCGAGCTCGATGGGGCCCGGAATCAACATCGACATAACCCCCTACCGGACTACGGGGACCGAGCGATGAAGAAAGCAGAGAAAGAACAGCTCGTGACCGAGCTCAGGGACAAGCTGAAGAGCGCCCAATCGCTCTACTATACCGATTTCACCGGACTCAACGTGAAGCGGATGACCGAGCTTCGCCGCCGACTCAAGAGAGCGGGCGTCGATTACGTGGTCATCAAGAACACGCTGGCTCTGCGTGCCGTCAACGAGAGCGGTCTCGTCGGTGAGAAGCTCAAGGGTCCAACCGGCCTCGTCGTCGGAAAGGATCCGGTAGCTGCCGCGAGAGTGCTCACGGAATTCGCGAAGGAGTTCGAGGACAGGCCTTCCATGAAGGGCGGGCTGCTCCAGGGCAAGGCGATCAGCAATGCGCAGGTCAAGCGCATGGCTTCGTTGCCGTCTCGCGAGCAAATGCTGGCCGATCTTGCAGCCAGCATGCAGTCACCGATGGCCGCCTTCGTCGGCGCGCTCACCGGGCCTTTATACATGTTTGCAGGCGCGCTCGACGCGCTCAAGTCACAGCGCGAAGGCGCCTAATTTTTCCCGGGAGAACAACAACAATGGCAAACGCAACAATGAGCAAGGACGAGATCCTCGAAGCGATCGGCAACATGTCGGTTCTCGAGCTGTCCGAGCTCGTGGAAGCTTTCAAAACCAAGTTCAACGTTACGATTTCAGCGGCGCCAGTCGGCGCGGCTCCGGCAGCTGGTGGCGCTGGTGCGGGCCCGGCGGCGGCAGTCGAAGAGCAGACCGAGTTCGCCGTTACGCTCAAGGAAGCCGGTGCCAAGAAGATTCAGGTCATCAAAGTGGTGCGCGAGCTGACCGGCCTGGGACTCAAGGAAGCGAAGGACCTGGTCGATAGTGCGCCGAGCGTCGTAAAGGCCGGCGTGACGAAGGACGAAGCAGCAGCAATGAAAACAAAGCTCGAGGAGCAGGGAGCAGCCGTCGAAGTGAAGTAACACCGCTGGGTCGACGGAGACGGCTCGCCCTCTCCGCCGGCCCGCGCCGTTACTCTCACTGCGACGATGATGAATCCAAGACAAACCGCTCGTACCACAACTGAAGTTTTGAAGTCGCTCCGCTCCGGATCCGCGAAAATTTCGCGGCTGACGGGGGCGGGGCTATTTGCGCCTGTAGGTGATTCATGCCTGAACTGATGAAGCAGATCTCTTTTGCCAAGCTCGACCAGGGGATGGAAATGCCCCATCTCCTCGACATCCAGACCCGCGCCTTCGAGTCGCTGTTGCAGCTCGACGCGGCCTCGCAGAACCGCGAGGACATCGGACTCGAGCGCGTCTTCAAGGACCTGTTCCCGATAACCGACGTTCACGAGAACTTCTCGCTCGAGTTCAAGAGTTATGCTCTTGGCGAGCCGAAGTACTCCGTTGCCGAGTGCATCGAGCGCGACATGACGTACTCCGCGCCGCTCAAGGCAACGCTCCAGCTCATCGTCTTCGAGACCACCGAAGCAGGCAAGAGGCCGAAGAACATCATCGAGAAGGAAGTCTATCTCGGCGAGCTTCCGCTCCTCACGCCACTCGGGACTTTCGTGATCAATGGCGCAGAGCGCGTCATTGTCAGCCAGCTCCACCGCTCCCCGGGCGTCGTATTCGAGGAGTCCACACACCCGAACGGCCAGCGCCTCATCTCGGCGCGCATCATCCCGTTCCGCGGCTCGTGGGTCGAGTTCACCGTCGACATCCACGACGTCGTGTACGTGCACATCGACAAGAAGAAGAAGTTCCCGGCGACTGCACTGCTGCGCGCCTTTGGCTACGGCACGAACTCACAAATTCTGCGCCTGTTCTTCGCGGTGCGTGAGCTCGATCTCGTCAAGAAGCGCGAGTCGAGAGTCGACCAGCGCGAAGTGCTCGGCGCGATCATCGCCGAGGACATCACGCTCGCCGGTACGGCCCACAACCCCGACGCTCCGAAGCTCAAGACCAAGAAGGCGCGACTGGCATTGGAGCGCGAAGAGTCCGAGCTGGTTGTCAAAGAAGGCGACGAGCTGACGGAAGAGGTCTTCAACCGCCTCCGCCGACTCGCCATCGACAAGGTCAAGGTTTTCGCGTCGTACACGACGATCGATCTCCGCGACGAAATAGATGCCATCGAGCGCGGTGAGCGCCCGTCGCGACGGATCATCGCGGTCGATGCCGTCAACGCCGAAAGCGGAGAAGTGATTGGCGACGTCGGCGACTCGCTTACGGATACGCTCATTCGCAAGTTGCGGAAGAACGAGATCAGCAAGGTGCAGGTCTTCGTAACATCGGGACGCGCCGAGTCGATGCTCATCAAGAACACGCTGGCCAAGGATCCGACGCACACCGACGAAGAGGCGCTGAAGCAGATCTACTCGCTGCTCCGTCCGGGCGATGC
>DASWBG010000141.1:0-5650 GCA_036390715.1 Gemmatimonadaceae bacterium | reverse complement strand
CCGCAAGTTCAAAGCGAAATACAATCTCCCGTTTCGACTCCTGTCAGACGAAGGTCACAAGCTCGCGGACACTTTCGGAGTGTGGAAGGAGAAATCCATGTACGGGCGCAAGTTCATGGGAATCGAGCGGACCACGGTGATTATCGACAAGAAAGGGCGAGTCGCGAGGATCTTTCCAAAGGTCAAGGTTCCGGGTCACGTCCAGGAAGTGGAGAAGGCGCTCCGCGAGTTGGGTGATTCAACTCGGCTTCAATAACCCGGCGGCCTTGCACAGGACGGGCTGTGGAAGGAATATCCAGCTTGCTACAAAACGCGGAGGAAAGCATGGACCCGTCACTGCCCGATTCCAGCCGCACCACGACATCGGCCTGGCTTTTCGCGATCGGAGCCGGGGTTCTTCTTGCCTTAACGGCCTTTCTTTCATCGCTGCGCACGAGACCGGCGGTCAGGGACACTGACTACTTGATCGGTAGGGTAATCGGCGCCGGCCTCGTCTTCGCAGTGATCGGACTCGTCGTGTACGGGATAGCCCGGGCTTTTCGTAAAGCGAGGACTGGAGCCGGTGCAGCGAGGCTTGCGTTCTGGACGATGGCCACGCTTTTCGTCGCCAATTGTGCAACCCTGGTCGCTCAAGACCGTCCCGCCAGCCCAGCGTCTGGCGATACGATCGTTACAGATGCCGAACGAAGAGGACTACAGATCGACGCGCAGACAATCCGGCACCCAGTGTTTGGGTTCGTGCTGCCTCATCCCGGTCCGGGCTTCACTACCAATCTTCAGTATCAACGCCAGATGGATGAAGCATTCGCCAAAATGCCGGACAATGTCGGCTGGGCTTTTAGCGATAGTGTCAAACGACAGGTTCTCACAATTCACGTGACCAAATTTGTGGAGCTGGATGAGACAGCCTTTCGGAAGTTCACCCAAGGAGTTCGAGAAGGCTTTATCAGATCGAAAGTCGTCGATGAGAACCTGAGCTGGAAACCCGGTATCAGGGAATATCGCGTCACGGCTCTTCATCAGAGGGGATTCTACGTCAAAACGAGGTGCATACCTCGCGTCGAGCCGGGAAGATCCCTGATCGTCTGCGTGGGGACTACCGCCTTTGAACCGAACGACCTCGAGCCCAGTCTTGCCGGTCTAAAACTAATCCAGTAGGCGGCCGCGATTGACACTTCAAGGGGATGCGACGGGCACCGCCGCCTTTCTTCCGTCGTCGATCCCGAACCCGAGCACAATCGTCCCGAACACGAGCGCTGCCGACGTAAAGAGCGGGACAGTTTTCCCGAGGTGATCGTAGGAAAAGCCTGCCCAGAGAGGAATTATCACCCGCGACAATCCGCCAAACGTCTGCTGCACTCCCATGTACAGCCCGCGCTCTCTGCTCGAGATCACGCGCGACAACATCGACGTCACACAGGGAAATGTGAACGCGGTGCCGAGTGGAATCAGCGCGACCGCGATCGCCAGGAGTAAGTAGCCGCGCGCGAGTGGAAGCGTCGCGAGCCCCGTCGCGAGTAGAGCGAGTCCGATTCGCGACAGCTGCGCCTCGCCGTATCGATCGACCATCCTTCCAAGGATGCCTAAGCGCGCCACGACCGAAATGACACCGACGTAGGTGTAGAAGATCCAGATCTGGTCCTTACCGACGGCGAATCTGTCGTGAAGAAATACCGCCAGAATCGCCATCAATCCCGAGAACGCGCCCATTGCGATCGCATAAATCCAGATCAGCCGCGGCGCCCGTTCGCTGGGATGAGTGATAACGCGAGCGATCACGGTTCGTGATGCACTGGGCTTCTTGTCGTGCGCTTCTGTCATGTCACGTGATTCGGGCAGAAATTTCCAGGCGGAGAAAATGTTGACGAGACACAGGCTGGCGGCGGCGAGACCAGGTCCGCTGCGGCCAAACCTGAGCGCCATACCCCCCAGCGCGGGTCCGATCGCAACCCCGACATTTGTCGCGGCAGAAAGCCAACCGAGTGCCCTGGCGCGATTGTCGGGCTCGACGGAGTCAGCAACGTACGCCTGAATGACGCCGACCGTGCCCCCACCAGCGCCCTGAACGATGCGCGAAAGTAGCAGCAGCCAGATCGACGTCGCGTACGCGAAAACTATGTAAGCGAAGCACGACGCGGTGAGTCCGACTAGAAGAGCGGGGCGTCTGCCGTATCGATCGGAAAATCTTCCCCATAACGGAGCGCTGAGCAGCTGCGCCGCGGTGAACGCACTCATTAGAATGGCGACTTCGAACCCGCCGCCTCCCATCTCCAGCGCGTAGAATGGCATCAGCGGGATGATCATCAGCAATCCCACCATGTCCACAAAGTTCGTGATGATCAGTACGAACAACTTGCCACTCGCGACTTTCGACATTCGTCCGCTCATCGCCCACGCCCTCGCGCGCAACGCCATCTAGTCCTCCACCTTGCCCAGCGCGGCAGGAGGAACTGCTCTGCCTACTACTCCGGCGAGCGCGATGATCGTAAGCGCGTATGGAATCATCTCGATGAACTGTGATGGGATCGCGTGACTTCCCTGTAATTGTATCTGAAGCGTCTCTGCTGCCGCGAACAACAGACAGGCCGCCGCGGCGCGTACGGGATCCCAGCGCCCGAAGATCACGGCCGATATCGCGATGAAGCCACGGCCAGCCGTCATCTGGTCCGTGAACTGATGCTGGTCGAGCGCGAGATATACTCCACCGAGCGCCGCCAGGATCCCGGATATCGCCACCGCGAGGTACCGGACACGCGTCACACTCACTCCGACGCTCTCGGCCGCCTCGGGATGCTCGCCCGCTGCACGCACACGCAAGCCGAAGGGCGTTTTGTAAATCACGAATGCAACGAATGGCGCGACAAGGATCCCGAGCCAGAGCAACGGATTGTCAAATCCGGCCGCCTTGATGTTCCCGCCAAAGCCGGCCACGCGCGGCGAATTTGACGAGCTGGCGAAGAACAGCTTCAGAAAGAATCGCGTGACACCGATCGCCAGCAGGTTGATCGCTACTCCAACGACGACCTGGTCAGCCCGATACCGTATGGTAGCGACCGCGTGAATGAGCGAAAAGATCAATCCCCCCACCATCCCGCACAGCACGCCGACCCACGGACTTCCTGAGTAGTTGGTGCCGAGCACGGCAGCGAACGCGCCGCTCAGCATGAACCCCTCGAGGGTGAGGCTGACGATGCCGGCACGTTCCGCCACGACTCCACCGCTTGCGGCGAAGAGATACGGAATCGCGATCCGGATCATCTGGGTCACGAACGAAATCGGATTCACGCATCGCTCCGGCCGCGGGCGCCGCGCAAAATCTGTCGCACCTCAGGCACGGCTGTAGCCACCGCGATGATGACGACACCTTGGAGGACATCCATCATCTGCTTCGGCACGAAGGCGTGAATTGCCAGGCCGCCCTGCGAGAGGGTCGCGAAGAAAAACGCAGCGACGATGACCCCGAATGGATGATTGCGTCCAACCAGTGCGACCGCGATTCCCAGGAATCCCGCGCCGCTGGCGAAGCCGTCCTCGTAATAGTGCTTGTAGCCGAGGACGTAGTTGATTCCGCCTATCCCCGCGATGACGCCCGAAAGTGTGAGCGCGCGCATCCAAACCCGGTTGACGCTGATGCCACCGTACTCCGCTGCTGGCGGTTGGAGCCCGACTGCGCGAAGCTCGTATCCACCCCGCGCGCGGAAGAGATAGAACCACACGGCGACCGCGACCAGCGCGGCCACGATCAGCGCCAGATTGGCGGCGGATCCGTGGAACCGCGAATCGATGTCGGCGAGCCTCGGCAGCACACCCGCGTGGATCTCCGGAGTGTGAAGTGTTTCCGGCACGTGCAGGTGCCCGGCGATGAACCAGTTGAGTAGCGCCAGCACGATGAAGTTGAGCATGATCGTGACAATCACTTCGTGCGCGCCGAATCTGGTCTTGAGATAAGCCGGCACCGATCCGACGACTCCACCCGCGAGCCCGGCGGCGATCATGCAGAGGAGAAGTGCGAAGATGAGAGGCGTACCGGCGGGGAGGGCGAGCCCCGCAAGAGCGGCAGCAAATCCTCCCGCCGCGAGCTGGCTCTCTGCTCCAATGTTGAACAGTCCCGCACGCAATCCGAACGAAACGGCCAGACCGGTGAACGCGAGAGTGGTTGCCTTGTAAAGAACCTGTCCGAATCCGTAGGCGTTGCCCCACGTTCCTTCGAGCAGCAGCCTGTACACAGCCGCCGGGGATTGACCGTAGCTCAGAATCAGAAGGTCGCCGCAGATAAGTGCGACGAGTAGCGCTACGAGTGGAGGAATCAGTGCTTCTTCGGCGCGCTCTCGCCACGGCGCTGCGGAAAAGGTCGGCTGCGTGTCCCCAGCCAGCGACGACGCGCTCACGCCGCGTTGCCTTTCTTGGTGCCGATCATGTACTCGCCAAGCACTTCTTCGCTCGCGTCAGCGGCGGGCATCACCGTCGCGAACTTGCCGCGATACATCACCGCGATGCGATCGGATAGGGCGAGCACTTCGTTGAGCTCCGCGCTGACGAGAAGGATTCCCTTCCCCTGGGCGCGCGCATTCAGCAGCTGCTGGTGAATGAACTCGATCGCCCCGACATCCACCCCGCGTGTCGGCTGCGACGCGAGCAGGACAGAAAATCCCCGTCCCATTTCTCGTGCGACGACGACTTTCTGCTGATTCCCACCTGATAACGCGCGCGCGGCGAGAAGCGGGTTGGGCGGCCTGACATCGAAAGACGTGATCTCCCGCATCGCGTTTTCCATGACGCGGCCGCGATCGATAATGCCGTTGCTCGAGAAATACTTCTGAACTCCAAGAATGAGATTATTGGCGACGGTGTACTCGAGAATGAGTCCGCGTCGGTGCCTGTCTTCCGGAATGTGTGAAAGGCCGGCATCGTGGCGTTGCGCGACACTGCGGCGCGTGATGTCGATGCCATCGATCAGGATGTCGCCGGCAAAAACCGGCCGCAGACCGGCGAGCGCCTCGATCAGCTCGGTCTGTCCGTTTCCCTCGACACCGGCGATGCCGAGTATCTCGCCGGGCTTCACGCTGAAGCTGACGCCGTCGATCACGCGGATGCCGCGCGATCCTGTGACGCTCAGGTTCCGCACTTCGAGTCCCTTATCGGACTGCGGCCCGGCAGCGCGACCGCTCGGCTGAACTCGCTTCCCGGCGGAGAGCGAGACTTCGCGACCGACCATCAGGCGCGCGATTTCCGCCGGAGTGGTGTTCGACGTCTTGATGCGCTCGACTGTTTGACCTGCTCGCATCACCGTGATCGTGTCAGAGAGTTCTACCACTTCATCGAGCCTGTGCGTGATGAGAACGATCGTCGCCCCATTGTCTCGCAGGCGTCGGAGCACTGTCCACAGCTCACGAACCTCGGGCGGCGATAGAACTGCCGTCGGCTCGTCGAGAACGAGAATCCTGGCGCCGCGAAACAGCACCTTCAGGATCTCGACTCGCTGTGCCTCGCCCACGGAAAGATCCGAGATGAGTCTCTCGGGTGCGATGACGAGGCCGGTCTCATTCGAGAGCTTGCGCACATCGTCCGCGGCGCGCTTGTAATCGAGAACGATCCCTCGCGTCTTCGGCTCACACCCGAGCACGAGATTCTCGGCCACCGAAAGCGTCGG
>DASWBG010000140.1:0-4156 GCA_036390715.1 Gemmatimonadaceae bacterium | reverse complement strand
ACTCTATCTGCCCTGTCTACTCGCTCTGGTTGCTTCGCTAATCATTTCGTCCAGTGCATGGTCCCAGGGGCAGAACAAATCAGCTGCAATGTCCCCGGACCTCGAGGCAGCGAAAGCCGCTCTCGCGAAGTACAGCGATCCTTTTGTCGCAGTGAAGGACGGATTCTTCTCGACGGTCGCCTGTTTGGATTTCCCGCAGGGTATGACCGACGGTTCCATCGTGTACCCACCGGGTGCAATGGGCGTTCATTTCCTTAACACGGCGAACATCGGCCCCAAGCTCGATCCCACCAAGCCGCAGGTGCTCATTTACGAGCCGGTCGGAGACAGGCTCGTGCTTGCTGGCGCCGAATGGTTCGTTCCCGTGGCAGCCGCCGGTGGCGTAGTGCCCACGATCTTCGGTCAGACGCTCGCTGGTCCGATGGACGGACATGAGCCAATCATGCCCGCAAGCCTTCGTCACTACGACCTGCACGTGTGGTTCTGGAAGGACAACCCGCGGGGAATGTTCACAACCACGAATTCGTCGTTGAAATGCACTCCTGGCGCGCCTTACACGATCGCGATGGAGGAGCACCACCACTAGGACGCCCTCGGTCGAGATTATTCGCTCGCCGGCATCCACAGAACTGAAGCAGGGAGCCGCAAGCCTTCCAGCTCCCTGCTTTGGTATTCTCGAACTCTAGGTTAGCTCTCCCGTAACCAGGAATTAATTGAGTCCGCCGCGTCGCGGCCCTCGCGAATCGCCCACACAATGAGCGACGCTCCCCGGTGCGCGTCGCCGGCGGCGAAAACTCCCGGCACGCTCGTACGATGCGCGCGATCGGTCGCGATGTTTCCCCGACCGTCCAGATTGACGGCAAGATCAGTTAGCAACCTGTTCTTCACCGGTCCCGTGAAGCCCATCGCCAGCAGCACGAGATCCGCCTCGAGCTCGAACTCCGTCCCCGGCATGCGCGCGAAGTCGGTGCGCCCGTCGGCGAATACCTGCCTCTCCAGACGCGCGGCGTGGAGGCGCTGCACTCTGCCGTTCTCACCAGAGAACGCGGTGGTCGCGACGCTCCACTCTCTATCGCACCCCTCCTCATGCGCGTGGCTCGTACGAAGCTGCATCGGCCAGAGCGGCCATGGCGTGCTCGCCGCGCGACCAACAGGCGGTTGCGGAAGAAGCTCGAACTGCCTGACGCTGCGCGCTCCCTGACGAACGCACGTGCCCGCGCAATCGGAGCCGGTGTCACCGCCGCCGATGATCACGACGCGTCGATCGCGCGCGTCGTCCGCTCCCACGACCTCACGACCTTCGAGCCGGCGATTCTGGGACGTGAGAAAATCCATCGCCAGATGAATTCCGCCGAGCTTCCGGCCGGGAACGTCGAGATCGCGGGCTACCCCCGCTCCCGTCGAGATGCATACGGCATCGAACTCCACGCGTAACTCCTCAGCGGTGATGTCCTCGCCGACGTCGATCCCCGTACGGAACTGCACTCCCTCCGCCTCGAGCTGACCAAGACGGAGATCGAGCACCGACTTCTCCAGCTTGAACTCGGGAATTCCGTAGCGAAGGAGTCCACCGACCCGCTCGTCCCTCTCGAACACCACAACCGCATGTCCTGCTCGGCGAAGCTGCTGGGCCGCCGCAAGGCCCGCGGGCCCCGATCCGATCACGGCAACCTTGAACCCCGAGACGCGTCGAGGCG
The DNA here is from genome assembly GCA_036390715.1 of Gemmatimonadaceae bacterium. Lineage (GTDB taxonomy): Bacteria > Gemmatimonadota > Gemmatimonadetes > Gemmatimonadales > Gemmatimonadaceae > UBA4720. The sequence goes on along the minus strand of DASWBG010000140.1, from coordinate 2,459 downwards.
GACGCGGCACCACCCACCCTTCATTGAATCCACGATCCGCAATCGTCTGCTCGATGTGCCGGATCGCGACGGGCTCGTTCACCAGACCGAGCACGCACGCCGACTCACAGGGCGCGGGACAAAGGCGTCCGGTTAGCTCCGGGAAATTGTTCGTCGCATGCAACGACTCGAGCGCCTCGCGCCAGTCGCCGCGCTGCACGAGGCCGTTCCATTCGGGGATGACATTGCGCACTGGACAACCGCTGTCGCCCTGACAGAACGGCACTCCGCAGTCCATGCAGCGTGCGGCCTGAGTGCGCACTGCCTCCTCGGGAACCGGACCATAAAATTCGCGCCAGTGCCGCACGCGATCTTCCACCGCCTGGCGCCCAGGCGTCGCTCTGCGAAGCGTTAGAAATGCTTTCGGATCAGCCATGACGCGCTTCTCCGATCACGAATCCGCGCCGCGCCGCAGGGATCGCATTCGCAGCGTCGGCTTCCGCCTTGCGCTCGAGCGCCTTCCGGTACTCGGTTGGCACGACTGCGACGAAGAGCCGTTGCGCCCGGTCCCATCGTCCCAGCTCACGTTTCGCGCGTCCGCTGCCGGTGTACCGCGCGTGCTGCTCCACCAGTCGCCGCAGCAACGCGAGCTCGCCGGAGTCAGTCACGTGCGACAGCTCCACCATCCCCTTGTTGCACTGCTGCTCCAGCTCCTCGAACTCGTCAAGCACGAACGCGACGCCACCACTCATTCCCGCGGCGAAGTTCCTGCCGGTGCGGCCAAGCACGATGACCGTGCCGCCGGTCATGTACTCGCAGCCGTGATCGCCGACTCCCTCCACCACCGCGATGGCTCCGCTGTTCCGCACGCCGAATCTCTCGCCCGCAACGCCGGCGAAGTAAGCTTCGCCCGATGTCGCGCCGTAGAGTACCGTGTTGCCGATGAGAACCGTCTGGTCAGGAATGAACTGCGCCCCGCGCGGGTGCCGCACGATCAGGCGACCGCCAGAAAGTCCTTTGCCGACGTAGTCGTTCGCCTCTCCCTCAAGCTCCATCGTTAGCCCGCGCGCCAGGAATGCACCGAAGCTCTGACCGGCGGATCCGTTGAACTTCAACGAGATGGTTTCGTCAGGGAGGCCTGTATTGCCGTAACGGCGAGCGATCTCACCCGAGAGCGTCGCGCCCACAGCACGATCGGCATTGGTGATCGCCAGCGTCGCCTTCACCTTTTCACCGTTTTCCAGTGCGGGCTGGGCCAGCTCGACGAGCCTTCTGTTCAACTTTCCTTCTTCCTCCGATTGGTTCAGCCGCAACCTGACGTGCCGGCGCACAACGCGGTCGGCGCGAGTCCGCGTCGCGGGCGCCGCCAGATGCAGAAGCGCGGAGAGATCGAGCGTGTTCGCCTTGGCATGATCCGAATACGGACGCGCGCGCAGCATGTCGGTGCGCCCAATCATCTCGTCCATCGTCCGGAAGCCAAGTTGCGCCATCAGCTCACGCACTTCCTCGGCGATGAAGAAGAAGTAGTTCACTACGTGCTCTGGCTGCCCGCTGAAACGCGCGCGCAGCTCGGGATCCTGCGTCGCAATGCCGACTGGACACGTGTTGAGATGACACTTCCTCATCATCACGCATCCTTCGACGATCAGCGGCGCGGTGGAGAATCCGAATTCGTCGGCGCCGAGCAGCGCACCGACGACAACGTCGCGTCCGGTCTTGAGCTGCCCGTCCGTTTGCAACCGCACGCGTCCCCGCAGGCCGTTGATTACGAGCGTCTGCTGCGTCTCGGCCAGGCCGAGCTCCCACGGACTTCCGGCGCGCATGATACTCGAGAGCGGGGAAGCGCCGGTGCCACCGGAGTCGCCCGAGATCAAAATCAGATCCGCGCGGGCCTTCGCGACGCCCGCGGCGACGGTTCCAACGCCAGCTTCGGCGACCAGCTTCACCGAAACCGCGGCCTTCGGCGCGATTTCCTTGAGGTCGTAGATAAGCTGCGCCAGATCCTCGATCGAGTAGATGTCGTGGTGCGGCGGAGGCGAGATGAGCGTCACGCCGGGCACGGAGTGCCGAGTACGCGCGATCACTGCGTCCACCTTGTGACCCGGGAGCTGGCCTCCTTCGCCGGGCTTTGCGCCCTGCGCGATCTTGATCTGCAGCTCACTTGCGTTGACGAGGTACTCCGCCGTCACGCCGAAGCGCGCCGACGCGACTTGCTTGATGGCGCTGTTACGATCGGTGCCGAATCGAGCGGGATCCTCGCCGCCTTCTCCGCTGTTGCTGCGACCGCCAAGCCGGTTCATCGCGATCGCGAGCGTCTCGTGCGCCTCTTTGCCCAATGATCCGAACGACATCGCCCCGGTACAGAATCGCCGAGTGATGGCGCTCGCGGGCTCGACTTCGTCGAGCGGGATTGGATCGCGCTCGACGAAATCCAGCAGTCCGCGGAGTGTCGATGCTCGACGACTCTCATCGTTTGCGAG
>DASWBG010000139.1:0-4508 GCA_036390715.1 Gemmatimonadaceae bacterium | reverse complement strand
TCGCCGACGACCCACACATCAGACGCGGATCCGCCCCAGACGCCGTAGAGGATCCCGGGCTGTCCTCGCTCGAGAAGGCTCGACCAGCTCGTACCGTTGTAATGGAGAATCGTCCCCGAGGCGCCGCCTACAGCCCAAACGTCGGACGCGGATGTGCCCCAGACGCCCATGAGCGATTGGGATGTCCCGCTCGAGACGCCCGACCAGATCGTACCGTTGTAATGGCGGATCGCCCCACTGTTGCCGACAGCCCATACGTCAGACGCGGAGCTGCCCCAAACACCGTGAAGGGTGTCAGTCGGGATACTCGACCAGATGATGGTCCCAGGCGCTACCGTCGTGATGGAGAACGTGACAGCAGCCAAACCGGTTACCGTCGCAGTGGCGGTATTCGTACCCACCGTTGTTCCCGTTATGAATTTCGCCGCCGCCGCTCCGTTGCCGTCCGTGATCACTGTCCTCGGGGTTACGCTGCCGTCGCCGGCAGTGACCGCAAAGGCCACGCTCACTCCGTACGCCGGAAAGTTCGAGGCGTCAGTCACCTTCACGCGAATTGAATCGGAAAAGCTGGCGCCAGCTACAACGTTCGTTGGATCGATCCCGACCTTGGTGATGACTGCCGGAGCCGGGAGAGTGACCGTGTCTGAACCGGAAAGGCTACACGCCGTAAGAATCAAGGTGGTCAGGACCGGCGACATCAGACCCACGAGAAGGCGCGCTTTCATTCGTCCACTCTCAGAAACGTCAATTGCCATCAGCCGCAGCAAGCGCCTTGGCACGGGCCAGCAGCCGGTCGAGCGCACCGCGGTCGAGCAAGTGTCCGCCTTGAATCACATCGCGAATCCGTTTGGTATTGGCGATGTCCCGGAGCGGATTCCCATCGAGCAAGACCAGGTCGGCCACCTTACCAGTTGTCACAACGCCGAGCGAGTCGGTCAATCCCAAAAAGCGCGCGGGATTGATGGTCGCCGTACGGAGAGCTTCGGCGGGCGTGAGGCCGGCGCGCACGAGCAAGCCGAGCTCATCGTGCAGACTGAAACCGGGATACACGTACGGATTGGGGCAGTCAGTGCCAGCCAGAATCGAAACTCCGGCGCGATTTATTTGACCGGTCAAGTCAGCATGAACCCGATAAAGTGCGCCCATCTTAGCGGCAAACTCAGGTGGCAAAGAATGCCAATAATCCCGAAGCGCCTTTGGTATGTACGCAGCAAGGGAGTCGTCCGTTGGATGGCCGCCGCGCGCTAACCGTCCGGGTTGGTAGAGTACGACGAGCGTAGGTACCTGCCACGTATCGTTCCGCCGGAAGCGCGCGAAGAGTGCAGCAGCTTTGGCGGAATCGTAGGTCGCTGTGAGTCGATCGGCGTCTGGTGTCGAGCCGCGCTTCTGATCCATCGCCTCGACCTCTTCGGCCTTGAGCTTAGCCTCCTCGCTCGATGTTCCTACGTCGACCTCAGTCAGGTGCTCCATGCTCCGTTGGCCAGCGTCCGACGCTTCGGCTGCGGTCACGGGATAGGGCACGTGACCAACGAAGGAAATTCCTTCTTTCTTCGCCTCGCTGGCCACCGCGAAGTACAACTCCTTCGGCAGCGATGAGTAGACCTTGATGAAGTCGACGCCGCCGGCCTTGAGTTGTCGCACTGCGTCGCGCGCCTCGTCCGCGGTGTGCACGACGCGCGAGCCCGGCAAGTAGGAACTGGGGCCGTCGACGGCTGGTCCGGCCACGAACAGCCGAGGGCCGATTTGCGAGCCATTGGCGACGGAACGCTTGAGAGAGACAATGAGCGACATGGCGCCGCTGTGCATATCGCGCGCGCCGAGCACCCCGTTCGCGACCATGAGGGGAAGAGAAATGCGCTCGAGTCCGGGCGGCCAGGTCGTGTGCACGTGCATGTCCCACAGCCCGGGAATGAGATACTTGCCGCGGCCGTCGATGACGGTCGCGCGCCGAGGGATTCGGACGGGGCCACCCGCGGTCATCGCGGCGATGGTTCTTCCGCGGATCTCGACGGTCATGTCTGTTTGCAGGCTTCCGGCGATTACGTCGACAACCGCCACGTGCGTAACGAAAAGCGGGGGGGTCTGAGCGGAGGCGAGGTTCCACGGTCCCGCGCTTAGTGTCAGAACGATCAGGACAGCGCGCAACATCGAGGTTGGCGAATTTCTCAGCATGTCACCCGCGAACATAGATGGTGTAAAACTACGCTGCTGCCCGCTCCCCGCTGCACGCTTTACGCTATCCGCTGAAGACGATGTGGCAATGTATGTCGTTAACAGTCCTGCTCGATTTCTATTGACGGAATCCGCAGTCGCGATTAGAGATTATTACCCGTCCAGAAGGAGCACCAATGCTCCCCGCCGTTCGCCCGGGGAACCATCTTGCCACCATCGCGTCGCTGAGTGGTTCCGCAGGGCTGATGCTCGCGCTGTTTGTTGCCACCGCACAGGGATCGACCCAATCCAACGCCAGCGAGCAAAAGGTGGCTTCGGCCGAGAGTAGTGTGTCTTCGGGCGAGATCGCCTACACCTTCGACAGCGATCTCAATAGAACCAATGCGCGGTTCAAGACAGCTCTCGAGTCTGGGAATATTATCAGCAGGATGTTTTCGCGGTCGCCGGTCCACACGCTCATCGCAGTCTACGATTTCGGCGGTCGCACCCGTCTCAATCCTCCCGACGCGGTCCGCCTAACACTCATATCGGACGAATTCAGGCAGGGTGTTCCGGATCGCTTTTCGCCGGGCCCTCCGCCGATCTTGATTCTCGTCGTAGCAGATCGAGAGCTACGTTATCCTCTGGGAATCGCGCAGAGGACGGAGGTGTGGTCGGCCCCTGATGGCGGCTCGCCTGCCTTTCGCGACCACGTCACTGGGGACCCCAACATCAACCGGAATGCAATCCAGTCCCATGTTCATGTGGAACGGACAGCCACGGCAATGATTCCCACTTGCGAGTTCCTGGCGATCGTCAACGCCACGAATGTGCATGGTACCGTCGCCGGCCTGGACTTCGAATTGAGCAAAGGCGTCGTCTCTGGGCTGCGAACATTCGCCGCCGAAATGGCGTCGGGAGTGAGTGCTCAAGCGGTCGGCAACTGCGGGAGCAGGTAGCAGCGTAGTTTGTTTACTGCAAGCGTAACAACGATAAGAATCGAAACCTTGACACACCCGTCCGCTACCGGTTAATACTTCTTTCGTCGTCGCACCTCAGCCAACTTCGTCGTCCGATGAATTCATTCACGCTCACCCTGATTTGTCGCCCGTGCCCGTGCGGCTCTCCCATTGGAGAGACGGACCGACGCGTGCGTGCATGGTGCACCAGCGCGTGAGCTGACCAGAGAACCCATCTGTTCGCCGCCGGCCCTCTCTCCCGAGAGGGCCGGTTTTTTTTATCCGCCGCCACACCCCCGCTGTATCCCTCATTCCGGAGCAAGTCACATGAGTACCACGATCGAGCAAGAGCACGTCGCCGGGCTTGGAACCCGCGCGATTCACGTCGGCCAGGAGAGCGCCGCGCCGGGCACGAACGCGCGCGCCGTACCCATCTACGCCACCACGAGTTACGTCTTCGACAGCCCCGAGCACGCGGCCAGCCTGTTCGGACTCCAGCAGTTCGGAAACATCTACACCCGCATCATGAACCCGACGACGGACGCCTTCGAGAGGCGTATCGCCGATCTCGAGGGCGGAGTGGCGGCGATCGCGACGTCGAGCGGGCAGGCCGCGCAGACCCTCGCGCTCCTCAATCTCGCGCAGGCGGGCGATTCGATCGTCTCCTCGTCGTCGCTGTATGGTGGCACCTTCACTCTCCTCAAGTACACCCTCGCTCGGCTCGGCATCACGACCCGCTTCGTGGACGGAAACGACCCGTCATCGTTCGCGGCTGCGATCGACGAGACGACAAAAGCAGTTTACGTCGAGACCATCGGAAATCCGGGGCTCGATGTGTCGGATCTGCGCGCCGTCGCCGACGTCGCGCACGCGGCGGGACTCCCACTCGTCGTAGACAACACGTTCGCGACACCGTTCCTCAGTAGACCGATCGAGCACGGCGCGGACATCGTGCTGCATTCGGCGACGAAATGGATCGGCGGTCACGGGTCGAGTATTGGGGGCGTCGTCGTGGACAGCGGCCGCTTCGACTACACCGCATCGTCGCGATTCAAAGGCTTCTACGTCGATCCCGAGGCCGCCTATCACGGACTCTCGTTCGGCGGCGTGTTCGGGAACTTCAACGGCGCCAACATCGCTTTCGCGATTCGCCTGCGCGTGCTCCTGCTGCGCGACATCGGGGCAGCGCTGTCGCCTTTCAACTCCTTCTTGTTCATCCAGGGATTGGAGACGCTCCAGCTGCGCATCAAACGTCACTCGGAGAACGCACTCGCGCTGGCGCGATTCCTCGAAGGTCATCCCGCGGTCAAGTGGGTCAGCTACCCCGGCCTTCAGTCCCATCCAACCCATGAGACGGCGAAGCGCTACCTCACCGGCGGCTTCGGTGGCGTACTCACT
>DASWBG010000138.1:0-5822 GCA_036390715.1 Gemmatimonadaceae bacterium | reverse complement strand
TGGAACAGTCGTCGTTGCAGAATCACGCGGGCTCCTTTGACTCAGATAAGACAGAAAAAGCACGACCAGGGTTTCACCCCCGGAACGGTTTTACGCAGGAATCACACGCGGAGCGCAGAGCACAGAAGTTCGCGGCTTTGTGTAACTGACATCCAACTGTGCCGCGGCTAAATTAGCGGTTCAATGGAAGACCTCACCACCGGACCGCTCACCAGGCATCTGTTGAAGACCACGAGCTTCATGCTCGTGACCATGATCTTCCAGACGCTGTATTTCCTCATCGACCTCTATTGGGTTGGGAGGCTCGGCACGCACGCTATCGCCGCCGTTGGAATAGCAGGGAACTTCACCTTTATCGTGCTCGCCCTTACACAGATGCTCGGCGTCGGCACGACGGTCGTCGTGTCGCACGCGGTCGGAAGAAAGAATCGCGAAGATGCGCAGCTGATGTTCAATCAGGCGCAGGTGCTGGCCGTCGTTACAGGAGTTGCTTTTCTAGTTGCGGGAATGCTGGTGCGACTTCCGTACTGTCGCGCGTTGAGCCCCGACGCCGAGACGGCCGCGCTCGCGGCTCAATACCTTCTCTGGTTCATTCCGGCGATGGCACTGCAGTTCCTGATGGTCGCGGCGGGCGCCGCTCTACGCGCAGTCGGGAACTTCAAGGCTGGTATGATCGTCTCCACCGGCTCCGTACTCGTCAACATGCTGCTGGCGCCGTTTCTAATCTTCGGTTGGATAACGGGCCACGCGTTTGGCGTTGCCGGCGCGGCGATCTCATCCCTCATCGCAGTCGTGGTCGCCGTCATATGGTTCGCCACGTACTTCCTGCCAAAGGATTCATACCTTCGATTCGTGCGCGCCGATCAAAAGCCACGACTCGTGCTCTGGCGGAAGATGCTGGCCATCGGGCTGCCTGCCGGTTTCGAGTTCGCGATGATGGGTGTGTACCTCGTAGTCGTCTACGCGATCGCGCGACCGTTTGGCGCGGCGGCGCAGGCAGGCTTTGGAATCGGACAGCGCGTGATTCAGGCCTTGTTCATGCCCGCTGTCGCGCTCGGCTTTTCCGTTGCGCCGGTCGCCGGACAGAATTTCGGTGCCCGCAGTCGCGAACGCGTCGTCGCCACGTTTCGCCATGCAGCGTACATGGTGTCGGCCGTCATGGTACTGTTGGTGATCGTTTGTCTCGTCGCGCCTCACGCGTTGATCGGTGTGTTCTCAAAGGATCCGGCCGTGCTAACGGTTGGTTCAGAGTATCTGCGCATCGTGTCGTGGAACTTCATCGCATCCGGTTTGATCTTCGTTGCGTCGAGCATGTTCCAGGCGATGGGAAACACGGTTCCGTCGTTGGTGGCTTCCGGCACGCGGATTCTGCTCGTCGCGGTGCCGGCCATCCTGCTTTCGCGCATGCCGGGGTTTCAGCTGAAGTGGATTTGGTATCTCTCGGTTGGCGCGGTGTTCGTTCAGCTTGCGCTCAGCATGCTGTTGCTGCGCCGCGAATTCGGTCGTCGGCTGACATTCCCATCCAAACCGAAACTGGACGACAACACTGCCCTCGCGTCAGCGATGGTGGCGGCGGAGTAATCCGACCGAAAGACGCGGATTTGGGTTTTTCGCGCGGCCGGTGGTCGAGCTGCTGCCCTCGGATCAGCAATCGCGTCGCAGGGAAGTCCAGGATGACACACATACTGTATATATTGCAGCTATACCACATCCATTGTTGAACGCGGTTAGTAAGGGTTTGTACCCGTGCACGCTTTCTATGCGTGCTGATCCTCCACGGCCGCCACTGTTCTATTGATGAGGGTGTGAGACAGCAGGGATAAATCGTGGGCAGTCCGAGCGAGCGGAAGGACGTGAAATGTGGCGCCGAAGCGATTCGACGACACGATTTGCTCGGCAACCTGCCGGTCGAAACCCTGTTGCAAATCGTGACCGAGAACGCACGCGTCGGCCTTGTAATCGTGAGCCCCGACCGGCGCTACGCCTACGCCAACGCCACTTACGCCGAGATTCTCGGCCTGGCGTCACCAGACATTGTCGGCCAGCGATTGCAGGATGTCCTCGCCGAGGTCTATCAGGAACAGGTACAGCCTCGGCTGGATCGTGCGTTCGCCGGCGAACGCGTTGGCTACGAATTGCGCAAATCCACGGGCAATGGCGACCGCTACTACGCCGTCAGCTATGAGCCGACTGAGGCGGATGGCTCGGTGGGCTTTGTCGTGGTAGTGATCACCGACATCACGGAGCACAGGCAGACGCAGGTTGATTCAAGCCGCTTTGTCGCGATTGTGGAGTCTTCGGCAGATGCGATCATCGGCAAGGATCTGGACGGTATCGTCACCAGCTGGAATGACGCCGCGGAAAAAATATTCGGCTATTCCGCCACCGAGATGCTGGGGACCTCGATAATGCGTTTGATCCCCGCCGATCGCCAAGACGAGGAAAGGCACATTCTGGGTAAGATCCGGCGAAATGAAAGCGTACAGCACTTCGAGACGCTACGACAAACCAAGAACGGTCGGTTGATAAACGTTTCGGTCACTGCATCCCCAATCAGGGATTCCGGGGGCAAAGTTATCGGCGTATCGAAGGTGGCGCGCGACATCAGCGAGAAAAAGATCGCCGACGACGCGATGCGCCTTCAGCAGACGATGTTGATGACCGAGCGGGAGCTGACGCTGGACGGCATCCTCGTCGTTGACGCTCAGTCCAAGGTGCTGTCCTACAACGGTCGCTTCGCTCAGATGTGGGGCATCTCCTCCGAGATCCTCGCGACGAGAGCGGATGAGCAGCTGCTACAGGCCGTCAGCGACAAACTGCTGCACCCCCAGCGTTTCATGGAGCGGGTGCGACAGCTCTATGATCGCCACGACGACGCGTCGCACGACGAAGTCGAGCTAGCTGATGGGCGCACCTTCGACCGGTACTCCGCCCCAATGCGGGATTCCGACGGCCGGTATTACGGCCGCGTCTGGTATTTCCGCGATGTGACCGAGCGCAGGCAGGCCGAGGTATTGCTACGCCACGAGCGTGACCGGGCGCAGCGATACATGGACACCGCCGGCGTCATCCTGCTTGCGCTCGACATGCAAGGTCGGATTACGCTTGCGAATCGCTTCGCGTGCTCCGCCTTCGGATGGACGGCGGAGGAGCTGATCGGGCGCGACTTTGTCGACGCCTGTGTTCCGGCTGGGAAGCGGCAGACAAGCCGGGAAAATCTCAGCTCCGTCCGGCTCGGAGATGATTCGGTTTTCACCAATGAAATCCTCACCCGTTCGGGTGAGGAGCGGCTGATTGAGTGGCGGGCCACACTTCTTCGGAATGACGCGGGTGAGATTGTCGGTACTTTCAGCTCCGGTTCGGACATCACTGAGCGCCGACGGGCAGAAGCGGCCCTGCGTGCCGAGCGGGACCGGGCTCAGCAGTACCTGGATACAGCCGACGTCATTCTGCTCGCGCTGGACCCCGAGGGCCGCGTTACACTGATCAATCGCAAGGGCTGTGACCTCCTGGGGTGGACGGAGGCGGAATTACTCGGACGCGACTGGGTCGAGATCTGTATCCCCGAAACGATTCGGGAAGCGATGACGCAGAAATTCGAGAACCTGATCGGCGGGGACCTATCGATCGTCGAAAACCCGGTCCTCACGAGAAGCGGCGAGGAACGACTGATCGAATGGCGTAACAGAGTGCTTCGCGATGAGCAGGGTCGCGTCACCGGCACATTCAGCTCGGGCGCCGACATCACCGAGCGGCATCAGGCGGTCGAGGCACTACGTACTGCGGAAGAACGCATGCGATTCGCGCTGGAGAACGCGGGTGTCGGCATTTGGGACATGGACTACACCACGGGGATAGCCCGAATGTCCGAGATCCTGGAGTCCCTGTATGGCATGAAGCCGGGCACGTACCCGGGGACTTTCGAAGCCTTCATTCAGGGCATTCATCCCGATGACCGGCAAAACGTACTCGACGTTCTCGGTAAAGCGATGAAGTCTGGCGCCGACTTTTCGAACCAGTACCGAGCGCTTTGGCCCGACGGCACAGTGCGGTGGCTCAGCAACGCGGGCCGTATCCAGCTCGACGAGCAAGGCGAACCGCTACGCGGAGTCGGGATTTCCATGGATATCACCGAACGCCGAACGTTGGAGGAGCAGTATCACCAATCGCAGAAGATGGAAGCAGTCGGTCGATTGGCAGGCGGCGTAGCGCACGACTTCAACAACTTGTTGACGGCGATCCTCGGCTATTGTCAGCTGTTGCTGGCCGATCTCGATCCACATGATCCGCGCCGGGAGGACGTCACGGAAATTCACAAGGCGGGAGAGAGCGCTGCCGGGCTCACGCGCCAGCTGCTCACATTCAGTCGCAAGCAGATAATCGAGCCGAAGGTCCTCGACCTGAACGCGGTCGTCGGTAACATGCGGGGAATACTCGACCGTATCATCGGCGAAGACGTAAAGGTCGTACTGAACCTCCGGGCCGGACTGGCCACAGTGAAGGCCGATGCCGGGCAAATGGAGCAGATCGTCCTGAACCTCGCGGTGAATGCGCGGGATGCAATGCCCAACGGCGGCACGCTGACTATCGAAACAGCCAACGTCGATCTCGATGAGAATTACGCGAACACGCATTTTTCCGTGAAACCAGGTCCCTATGTGGGACTCACGGTGACCGACACGGGAACGGGGATGCCTCCGGAAGTGCAGGCGCGTCTGTTCGAGCCGTTCTTCACTACCAAGGAGATCGGCAGAGGTACCGGGCTCGGCCTCGCGACAGTCCATGGCATCGTAGCGCGCAGCGGCGGGAGTATCGGCGTCTACAGTGAAGTCGGCAAGGGAACATCGTTCACAGCGTATTTTCCGCATACGGCCGGCGGCGGCGTTGCCGCTGACCTTCCAGCGCGAGCCGTTGAGGCCCGTGCCGCCGAGGAGACGCTGCTCGTGGTCGAGGATGGGGAGGCGCTTCGCATTCTGGCGAAGCGAATACTGGAACGGCAGGGCTATAGAGTGCTCCTCGCGGCGAATGCTGGTGAAGCCCTTCACCTGTTCGAGACCAACGAGGTTATCGATCTGATTCTGACCGACGTGATCATGCCGGGTGGCAGCGGCCCCGAGTTGACCAGGCGTCTCGTTGCGGAACGACCCGGGCTGAAGGTTCTCTACATGTCGGGATACACCGAAGACGCAATCAGCCATCACGGGGTCCTCGACCCGGGCATCGCATTTCTGCACAAGCCCTTTTCGTCGGAAAGCCTCGGGCGCAAAATCCGCGAAGTGCTGGACGGTTAGGCTGGCGCTTCGACTCTCCGCTGCGTCGTAGACGCACGAACGATCGCGGGCTAGCTAGCTGCCGGCAGTTATCTGACAGGCTTTGAAGCCCCAGAACGTCAGGTAGATCCCCAGCGAGAATTCCCATGCAGCGATTGGCAGCGTCGCAACCGCGGCGACCGGGCTTATCGCTTTAATAAATCCGCCCAGAACGGCGAACCACAACGTGACAAGCAGAGCGGCTCCGATGAATGCCAGCACAGGAAGCCATCGGGGTACCAGGCGCGACTGGTACAGCAGGGAGCCCAGCAACACGCCGTTCACTGCCGGTATAAAACTCTGGGCGAAGAAGAAGGTCCACCAATACTGGGCGGCCAAGGCCTGGCCGGTGACCAGCGCGCCACTTCCCGCGCCGGCCTGCCGCAAGCTCACGATCGACATGAGGCTGACGATGCCGACGTAGATGGTTGCGGCTTCCAGGGTGCGTGAGGCGACGAAGCCCACCGCGCGTGCCTCGCCCTGTCGCTTTACGACTGGGTATAAGGCCACGGC
>DASWBG010000137.1:0-13596 GCA_036390715.1 Gemmatimonadaceae bacterium | reverse complement strand
ATCGACGGCGCGGTTTGGCACCTCGATGTCGGCTTATCACATCCTGGGGCTGGAGCAGGTCCCAAGGGTCCGGCTGTTCGCCGGTTAAAGTGGTACATGAGCTGGGTTCAGAACGTCGTGAGACAGTTCGGTCTGTATCCGCTGTGGGCGTTGGAAGATTGAGGGGCGCGGACCCTAGTACGAGAGGACCGGGTCGGATTGCCCGCTCGTGTACCGGCTGTGGTGCCAACTGCAGCGCCGGGTAGCGAGGGCAAGCGCAGATAACCGCTGAATGCATCTAAGTGGGAAGCTGCCCCCAAGATGAATCTTCCCTGGAGCCTCGAGCTCCCTGAAGGGCCGGGAGAGACCATCCCGTCAAGAGGCCGCACGTGGACGCCGGGCAACCGGTTTCGAGCGAAGCGGTCCTCATCGCCCGTGAGGCTTGATCTCCTTATATGGTTCGAGTTTTCCTTGTATTTGACTCGAACCGACTAGCAGTAACCAAGCGATCTAACGGTTGATTCGAACATCAAACGATCACTACTACAATCCAGCGTCATTCTGTATGTTGTCCGCGGCCTGTTCCTACTGGGGTGTAGGTCAACTGGCAGACCGCCGGACTGTTAATCCGGAAGTTGCAGGTTCGAATCCTGCCGCCCCAGCTTCGATTTTTGACAAACGATTTTCGCTGGCGACTGGAGCGTAGGGGCCACACCCGTTCCCATTCCGAACACGGTCGTTAAGCCCTACAGCGCCGATGGTACTCCGTTCGAGAGGACGCGGGAGAGTAGGCCGTCGCCGGCACCTCATTGAAGGCCGCCCGATTTGGGCGGCCTTTTTTGTTGTGTATGGCGAAGCAACTGACCGGGTGCCAGACGTCAGTAACATAGGTGCCAGCCGATAGTTCACGACGCCCCGACTTCAATATTGGCACTCGGGCACAAGCAGTCGCTAACGCGCCAGGGAAATAAGTCGGGACGTAGTGAACTGGAAACTGGCGTCTACGCTACTGAGGTCTGGCACCCGTTCAGTTGCAGTTCGCCTCTGGAACTCGACTATGTTCCTGAATGCCTAAAGCGGGAATCGTCACCGTCGTGGGAAAACCGAATGTCGGCAAATCAACGCTGCTGAATCGCATCGTCGGCCAGAAGCTGAGTATTACAAGTCCAAAGCCGCAGTCGACGCGCGACAGAGTCGTCGGGATCTATACGAAGGACGACGCCCAGATGGTGATTCTCGACACTCCGGGCCTCCTGAATCCCGGCTACCTGCTTCAGCAGTCGATGCGTTCGACGGCCGTCAGTGCACTCGGCGAAGCGGATGTGATCGTCTATCTCGCCGACGCAACGGAAGGGAAACCGCCATCCCTGGTCGAGGCAGCCGAACTCCCAACGGCGCCGCGCGCACCCGTGATAACCGTTCTCAACAAGTCGGACGTGATTCCCGCGAGCCGTCGCGACGAGGCCGGGGCGGGCGAGGACGTCGTACATATCTCGGCACTCACGGGTGATGGGATTCCGGAATTGATGGAGCGGATCGCGCGGCATCTACCCGAAAGTCCGTTTCTGTATCCTGAAGATGACATCAGCACGCAGCCAGTTCGATTCTTCGTCGCGGAGCTGGTTCGGGAGACGGTGCTCGAGCAGCTGCACGACGAAGTACCCTACGCCGTTGCTGTCCAGGTTGAAGAATTTCGCGAGGGGCGCTCGCCTCTCTACATCCGCGCAGTAATTTACGTAGAGCGGGACAGCCAGAAGGCGATCATCATCGGGAGCAAGGGCGCGCAGATTCGCGGCATTGGAGAAGCGGCGCGCAAGAAGATCGAGGCCTTTCTCGGTGACAGGGTGTATCTCGATCTCTGGGTCAAGGTCCTCGCCAACTGGCGCAAGAACCCGGGCAGTCTTTCGCGATTCGGTTATCAACTCGCTACAGGAAAGAGCAAATGAGCTTGTCTGCACGCCTTCTCGAGATTCTCGTCTGTCCCAAATGCAAGAGCGAGCTCGAGTATCGCGAGGCGGAGCAGGTCCTTATCTGTCACAAATGCCGCCTGCGATATGCTGTGCGTGACGACATTCCAATCATGCTGATCGATGAGGCGACTCCTTTTTAGCGTAGGGCTGTCGGCCCTCCTCGCAGGACAGGCACGGGCACAAACGCCAACGGGAAGCGAAGGCTCGCTCTTTCTGCTGCTACCGACGGGCGCGGTGTCGGTCGGCATGGGGCAGGCAATGGTCGCGGAAAAACCGGGGAGCGAAGGCATCTGGTGGAACCCCGCATCTATCGGCGGCCAGGACAAGCGGGAGCTGGCAATCCACCACTCGAAGACCATCGCTGGTGTCGGCGACGCACTTTCGTTCGTCTTGCCGAGCAAGTCGTACGGGACTGCGGCGCTCTCGCTCAACATTCTCAACCTCGGCGACCAGCAAGTGACCGACGCGTTCAACGACGTGATCGGCGTCATCTTTCCGCGAGACGTGGTCCTCGCCGGCACATACGCGGCAAGCTTGACGAAGCGGCTAAGTGCCGGGGTCAACTACAAAATCGTACAGATCCGCTTTGACTGCTCCGGCGAATGCAGCAGCGTAGGTCCATCGGTCGAGAGCTCGCGAGCGGTCGACCTCGGCGCCCAATACGAGGTCGAGGCCGGAGCGCCTCTGACGTTCGGAGCTGCTGTCCGCAATCTCGGTGGAAAACTCAATTCGGAGCAAACGAACCAAAGGGATCCGCTTCCCACGCAGGTCGAGCTCGGAGCGATGTACCGTCTCAAGTTTATCGATCGATACTTGAAGGACACGGAGCTTCGCGCAGCCGGCAGCTATATTAACACCCGGGAATTCGGGGGGAAATCGGTCCGTTTCGGCACTGACGTCATGTACCAGGGCGTGCTGCATCTGCGTGCGGGTTTCGTCGGGCATGACCGGCGCGGAGACTCCAGCGCTTCTCTCGGATTCGGACTGCAGAGCGGCGGCTTCGTTTTCGACATTGCACGCACCTTCGGCGGTCTGCCAGCCGAGGGGGGCCAGGCCCCGGTGTACGTCTCTCTCCGCTACCTGTTTTGATCCGGTGTAGGTGCCGCGCGGGCGGCAGGTGCGCTCGCGTGGCGCGGTGCACAACCCTTGAATGGCGCTCGAAGGCGCGCTGATGAGAATCGTCTACGCGCTGCTCGTTTTCGTTCCCATTGCCATCGGAGCGAGAATCGCTGGGGCACCTCCCATCGCGCTTTTCATTCTAAGCGCGCTCGCGATCATTCCGCTTTCGGGCGTGATGGGCGCCGCAACAGAGGCGGTAGCCGAGCACACCAGTCCGGCGATTAGTGGCGTGCTGAGCGCGACGATGGGGAATCTGGCCGAGCTGATCATTGCGACGATCGCGCTTCAAGCCGGCCTGATCGATCTCGTCAAGGCATCAATAACGGGCTCCATTCTCGGCAACCTCCTGCTGGTTTTGGGGATCGCGCTGTTTGCCGGAGGGCTCAAGTTCAAGGTGCAGAAGTTCAACCAGAATCTGGCTGGGGCGAGCTCGACAGTCCTGCTCATCGCCGTGTTCGGGCTGGTGGTACCCGCTCTTTTTTACGGGCTCCATCCGGACCCCGAGAGGGTAGCGACGGTGCGAATGTCTCACTACGTGGCGGCACTTCTGATCGCCGGCTACGTAGTCTGGCTGGTCTTTTCCCTCTGGACGCACTCCTCGACTTTCGGGCCGGACACTGGTCCAGCCGTGACTGTAGCCCCAAAATGGTCGTCTAAGAAGGCAATGGGAATCCTCCTCGCCGCTGCCGTCACAATCGGCGCGGTTGCGGAGATTCTCGTTTCGGCCACAGAGGAGGCGGTGAAGGTGTTGGGTCTCTCCGAGTTCTTCGTCGGACTGATCCTGATTCCCATCATCGGCAATGCGGCCGAAAACAGCTCTGCAATCATCATGGCGATGCGGAACCGGATGGATCTCGCGCTCAACATCGCCATTGGTTCCAGCATCCAGGTAGCGCTCTTTATTGCGCCGCTGTTGGTTCTTCTGGGGATGGTGTTCCACCAACCGATGGATCTCGCCTTTACCACGATGGAAGTGGCGAGCATCACATTGGCTGTTTTAGTGACGTCATCCGTGATCAGGGACGCAGAAACGAATTGGCTCGAGGGAGCCTTGTTGCTTCTGGCGTATTCTGTACTCGGAGTTGCGTTCTTTTTTTTCTGACAGACCAGAATCACCAGCGACCCGGACAGCAACGATTTGCAGCAGCCCAACGCGATACGCTTCTCACCCGATAACGCCTCTCTCCCGGCGCACGTAAGCGCCTGGATCGATGCGCAGGAGGCTTCGGTCGTCACTCTCAGCTCTGCTGACGAGCTGATGTCGATTGGCCTGCGCGCACGTCCACGCTTCGTCGTGTTCGACGCTCGGAGAAAGCCGGAGCCAGTCCTCGCCGCAGTCCACCGCCTGAAGAAGGAT
This sequence comes from Gemmatimonadaceae bacterium, assembly GCA_036390715.1. GTDB lineage: Bacteria > Gemmatimonadota > Gemmatimonadetes > Gemmatimonadales > Gemmatimonadaceae > UBA4720. The sequence continues at coordinate 9,171 of DASWBG010000137.1, read as the reverse complement.
TCCTACACGGCAGTCGTGCCCTGTGCCGTCCTGTGTGGCAAGAGCAACGAGGCGCTTTCAGAGGCATTCGATGCTGGAGCCGATGAAGTCATTCGCGACGGAATGCAGGCACCGGAAGCGAATCGGCGCCTGACGGCAATGTTGATCAGATCGGAACGCGATCTGATCGTGCATCCCTCGACTCGTCTCGCGGGAACCTCCGCCATCGAAACGGAAATCGGAAGGCGACTGGCGCTTGGCGACGCTTTCGCGGTCTGCTACGCCGATCTCGATCACTTCAAGGAATTCAACGATCGCTACAGCTACAACGAAGGCGACCGAGTGATCCGGATTCTCGCCAAGCTGCTCCACGATGTGGTGAAGGGAACGTGCGCCGAAGACGGGTTCATCGGGCATATTGGAGGCGACGACTTTATCTTCGTCATACCTTACAATGCGATTCCGTCGGTTTGCGGAGAGATAGTCGCGACCTTCGACCTTCTCGCTCCTTACCAGTATTCCGAGCAGGACCGGCGCGCTGGCTACTTCTTCGGCAAAGACCGAAGAGGACACCTCGATCGTGTTCCGCTTATGACGCTGTCGATCGGAGTCGTCACCAATCTCCGGCGCACATTGACCTCCGCCCGCCAGGCGAGCCAACTTGCGACCGAAATGAAAACGTACGCCAAGAGCCTGCCTGGCTCAGTTTATACTGTTGATCGACGTAGTGATGAGCGCGTAACGCCGCAGGAGCCCCTGCCGGCGATTCGCGATATACGCCAGATCGGAGAGAATGAATGAACGTCAGCTGTCCGGATTGTCGCTCCATTTTCCGAGTGGATCCAGCAAAGGTTCCACCTTCGGGCGTGCGCGCGCGATGCTCGGTGTGCAGTGGTGTCATCTCCATTCCGGCACCGACTGGCCAGCCGACGTCCAGTGGCGGAGCAGCCCGCCCGTCTGCTCCGGCGGCGGAATCTGGATCACCGGATCGACCCCGCTCGGCACCTCCCGCGCAAGGCGGATGGGATCCGCCTCCGTACAGCTCTGCACCGCAGCGCACCCCGGCGGCTCCGCCTGCGCAGCGCCCGGCTCCGCCCCCTCAGCCGCGGACCGTGGAAACTCCCGCGGCACCCAGGCCGAGACCTGAATCGATCGAGCGCGCTGCGGTGACGGCGACGGCAACACCTCCATCGCCAACGTCCGGACTTCCTGAGTTCTCTCCGCCATCGCCGCCTCCGCCGGTCGCGCCTCCCGCTTCGTCGGGGGTCTCAGGACCCTCAGCGCCGCCGTTCGTCCCTTCAGCGCCTCCATCGCGGCCACCGGCGCCCTCGAGTCCCCCAGCGAGACCAGCTGCCGCCATGCCCGTGACGGCCGATGGTGGGCCGCGACGTCCGCTCAATCCCTTTCTGTCCAAGGATCCAAATCAGCGTGCCAAAAGGCTCGCCCGAGCACTCGTTTCGGACATCATCACCTACCACCCTGCCAAGCACGCGGAAGGTCTCCGCGACGGAACTCTAAAGCAGCTCTTTCGCGAGGAGATAAAAAAGAGCTTCGAAGAGTATATTGCGCAGGTAGGACAGCAGTTGGCGGAAAGCACCACCTACTTTCAGGAAGCACTGAACGAAGTGCTGGGTGCCGGCAAGAAAATCTTCTAGGCCTCGGGGGCCGGTTAAATGGCGGAAAGCGAACGCGGTCGCGGACTGAAGCAGAGCAGAGAGCGACTGGCGGAGCTGCGGAGGTATCTTTGACATCGACGGCAAGCGCGCTCGCCTGAGCGCACTCGACGCCGAGATGGCCGACCCCGCCTTCTGGAACAACCAGGAGAAAGCGCAGGCGACTCTCCAGGAAGTGAAGTCGCTGCGCAATTGGCTCGACCCATACGACAAGCTGAATGGCCGTGTAGAAAGCGCTCTCGAGCTCGATGAGCTGCTGCAAGACGGCTCGGAGCCCGAAATGGAGCGCGAGCTCGATGACGAAGCCTCGCGCGTCCACGACGACGTCGAGTCGTTTGAAGTGAGATCCCTCCTGCGCGGGCCGGACGATTTTCGCTTCGCGCAACTCGAGATCAGCGCCGGTGCCGGCGGAACGGAAGCGCAGGACTGGGCTCAGATGCTCATGCGGATGTACGTCCGGTGGGCGGAGCGGCGAGGCTTCGAAGTAGCCGTCCTGGACGAGAGTGAGGGAGAGGAAGCGGGGATAAAGGGTGCGGTGCTCGAGATCCGCGGAGCGTACGCGTACGGATTCCTGCGGCCGGAGACCGGAGTCCATCGTCTCGTAAGAATCTCGCCGTTCGATGCGAATGCGCGACGCCACACGAGCTTTGCGTCTGTGTTCGTTTACCCGGTCGTGAACGAGGAGATCAACATCGAGATTCGCGACGAGGATCTGCGGATCGACGTTTATCGCGCCTCGGGAGCCGGCGGCCAGCACGTGAACAAGACGAGCTCCGCCGTACGTATCACTCACCTTCCGACGGGGACAGTAGTTGGCTCCCAGGCGGAGCGGTCGCAATTCAAGAACAAGGCGACCGCAATGAAGATGCTCAAGAACAAGTTGTATCAGGCCGAGGTCGAAAAACGCGACGCGCACAAGGCGGAGCTGGATGCGACGAAATCCGACGTGAGCTTCGGCAGTCAGATAAGGAGCTATGTCTTCCAGCCGTACACGATGGTCAACGACCATCGCACCGAGCTAAAGATTCCTGACGTCCAGAAGGTGATGGATGGCGGGATCGACCCATTCATCGAAGCATATCTGAAGCAGGGCGGCGGCTCGACGACGGCGGCAGCGTGACCGACGAGCTGAATTTTGTCCTCCAGGCCCGTCGCGAAAAGCTCGAGGCTCTGGAAGCGGCAGGTGTTGCGCCGTACGCGTACGGTTTCGATCGCCAGCATACCGCGGTTGAGGCGCAGTCGCTCCTCAGCGGGGAGGAGGGGCCCCCGGTAAGCCTGGCGGGCAGGATTGTAGCCTGGCGGTCGCACGGCAAGACGACCTTTGCGCACCTTGCCGACTCCACCGGTAAGATCCAGCTCTATTTCAAGAAGGATCAGCTGGGCGAGAAGATGTATTCGCTGCTCTCGCATTTCGATCTTGGCGACATCATCGGTGTGCACGGCCCGCTGTTCCGAACTCGGACCGGCGAAGTCACTGTGCGGGTGGATCGCGTCGAGATACTGGCCAAATCGCTCCGGCCGTTGCCATTCGGCAAGGAAGAAGAGGTCAACGGGCACGTCGTTCGCCACTCGGGATTCGCTGATCCGGAGCAGCGTTACAGACAGCGTTACGCGGACCTGGCAGTGCATCCGGAGGTCCGCGCACTGTTCGTCGCGCGATCACGCATGACGCGGGCGATCCGCTCTTTTCTCGACGAGCTGGATTTTCTCGAGGTGGAGACGCCGATCCTTCAACCGCTTTACGGAGGTGCCGCCGCGCGTCCGTTCACAACGGTTCACAACGCGCTCGACATGCCCCTCTATCTGCGAATCGCCGATGAGCTTTATCTGAAGAGGCTCGTCGTCGGCGGGCTGGAGCGCGTGTACGAGATCGGCCACGACTTCAGGAACGAAGGGATCGATCGCACACACAATCCCGAATTCACGATGCTCGAGTTTTACCAGGCGTATGCGGATTATACTGGGATGATGGACCTGGTCGAACAATTACTCGAGAGAACGGCGCAGGCGGTTCGCTCGGTGCCGGAGCTGGCCGCGAACGTTCCCACGTTTAATCGACCGTTTCAGCGCATCGAGTGGATTCCGTCGCTCAACGCAGCAGCTGGTGTAGATGTGACGTCGCTCGACGATGCGTCTCAGCGTGCACTTGCGACCCGCATCGGTGTAGAAAAGGCGGAGGGGCTTAGCCGCCCGAAGCTGCTGGACGAAATGTTTCAGGCCCTCGTCGAACCGAAGCTGGTGGTGCCGACGTTCGTCGTAGACTACCCGGTGGAACTGTCCCCACTGGCGAAACCGAAGCGCGGGAATCCCAAGCTCACGGAACGGTTCGAGCTGTTCGCGAATGGGAAGGAGATGGCAAACGCCTTCAGCGAGCTGAACGATCCACTGGACCAACGGCGGCGATTCGAGGCGCAGGCCAAGCTGCGCGCGGCGGGCGATGAAGAGGCGCCCGGAGTAGATGAGGATTATCTGCGCGCCATGGAATACGGCATGCCTCCCATGGGTGGTGCGGGTATAGGCATAGACCGGTTGTTCATGTACTTGTCGGGCGCCACGAACATCCGCGATGTAATTCTTTTTCCGACGATGAGACCAGAGTGACGAAGCTCGAACTACAGATTGCGTGGAGATATTTGCGGAGCCGCCGCGGTTCCAAGCTGCTCTCGCTGATCAGCATCATCGCCATTGGCGGCGTGCTGGTCGGCGTCAGCGCGCTCATCGTCATCATCGGCGTGATGAACGGACTGCAGCACGATCTGCGCGAGAAGATTCTGGTCGGCAGCCCCGACATCCGCGTTTTGACCTACGGTGAGGACCTCAAGATCGACGACTGGCCGGCGGTCCTCGCGAAAGTCCGGAAGCAACCCGGCGTGGTGGCAGCAGCTCCGTTCGTCCTCACCGAGGCGTTGATGACGGCCGGACACGATTACGCCGGCGGCGTTTACGTCGTAGGTCTGCAGCCGCAGTCTCGTGGTGTGCCCGATGTGACGACCATCCGCTCTCACACCACACAGGGCGATTTCCGTTTCGCCAGTACCGATGGACAACACCGCGGCGTTGTACTCGGGAAGCTGCTGGCGTTGAGGTTCAACAAGTGGGCCGGGGACAGCATCAATCTTCTCTCTGCGGGCCGGGGCAAGATGAACCCGGTCACAGGTGGCTTCGTTCCGAGGGTCGAGACGTTCGAGGTAACCGGAATCGTCTCGACGGGAATGTACGAGTACGACAACTCGTACGCGTTCATCGCGCTCGACAAGGCGCAGACTCTCGCGGACCTCGGCGGCGGAGTCACCGGCATCGAAGTGAAGACCGCCGACCGGTGGCAGGCGGCTACCGTTGCATCGCGGCTCGTCTCCGCGCTCGGATGGCCGTACCGAACGGTGGACTGGGAAGAACAGAATCATTCTCTCTTTCAGGCGCTCAAGCTTGAGAAGCTCGGAATGGGAGTGATCCTTCTCCTGATCGTGCTCGTCGCCGCGTTCAACATCGTGAGCACTCTGACGATGGTGGTCGCCGACAAAACGAAGGAGATCGGGATCCTGAAGGCGATGGGCATGCCTGCCAGGTCGATTCGCCGGATATTCTTCGCGCAGGGACTGGTCATCGGAGTGGTGGGGACGGCGCTGGGACTTGTCCTCGGATTTGGTGCTGCGCTCGCGCTCGACAAATACCAGTTCATCAAGCTCGACGCGCAGGTTTATTTCATCGACCATCTGCCGGTCTCGACGCAGCCGATGGATGTCATGTGGATCGTCATCGCAAGCATTGCCATTGCCGCGATCGCAACGGTGTACCCGTCGGTGCAAGCTTCGAGACTCTTTCCGATCGAAGCGATCAGGCACGAATGACGATGACCGTACTCGAAGCGCACGACGTATACAAGACTTACATCGGCGGGGACGGGAACGTCCTCCACGTCCTGAACGGGGTCAACCTCTCCGTTCAGCGCGGTGAGATGATCGCGATCGTCGGCGCCAGCGGCGCCGGCAAGAGCACTCTCATGCACGTGCTGGGTGCACTCGACAAACCCACGCGCGGTTATGTTGTAATTGGTGGCGAGCCCGTTCACGGGCGCGATGAAACGGAGCTCGGAGAGCTCCGGAATCGCACCGTCGGGTTTGTGTTCCAGTTTCACCACCTGTTGCGGGAGTTTTCCGCTCTCGAGAACGTGATGATGCCTCTTCGCATCGCGGGCAGGTCCGAAGAGGCGGCGCGAGGGCGAGCGGCGGAGCTCTTGGCGCGAGTGGGGCTGAGCGCGCGGATGACTCACCGGCCAGGCGAGCTCTCGGGGGGAGAGCAGCAGCGGACGGCAGTCGCCCGCGCGCTGGCGATGGATCCGCAGATCCTTCTCGCCGACGAGCCGTCGGGCAATCTCGATCGCTCGAACGCGGAGATGCTGCACGAGTTATTGACGGAAGTCGTCAATGACCTGGAGATCGGGATGGTCGTCGTTACACATAGCCGCTCTCTCGCCGCACGCGCCAGCAGAGTGCTGCTGCTCGAGGGTGGTCAGCTCAGTAATACCGAAGCAAATGAGGTCGTGGTATAAATGGTTTGCGATCTATGCAAAGATGGCGAGGCTGTAATCCAGCTCACTGAAATCGAGGGGAGCGGGGTCAGACAGCTGCATCTGTGCGAGAAGTGCGCAGCCGAGCGCGGAGTCGAGACAACGCTGACCGCCGCCAAGCCCCAGATCAACAACTTTCTCCAGACAATCCACGAGCAGATGCCGGCTGCCAAGGGCGAGCCGGCGCATTGCTCGTTCTGCCAGGCGACGCTCGCGGATTTCCGCGCGACGGGCCGCCTCGGTTGCGCGCACTGCTACGATGCGTTCGAGTCGAGTCTGCGCGATCTGCTGCGGAGAGTGCACGGCAACTCCCGGCACATAGGGCGCCGCTACGTGGCGCCGCTCCCTTCGGAGCTTCCCCACGTATCCAGCGCGACCGAGCTTCGCGACAGGCTCAAGCGAGCGATCGAGGCGGAGCAGTTCGAGCTCGCCGCCGACATCCGCGACAAACTGCGGGGAATCGAGTGATGCTCGATCTCACTCTGCTTCCGGACGGTGGTGCGAGCTGGCTCGATGCGTCGGGCGAGCACGCTGATATCGTAATCTCGACGAGGATCCGCCTGGCGCGGAATCTCGAGGGCTACGCGTTCACACCGAGGGCCCGCGACGGGGAGCGGCTGCGGATTCTTACCCAAGTGCGCGAGGCGTTCGCGAGCCTGCGATCGATCGAGGACGGCGTCCTGGTACGTGTCGACGAGCTTCCGCCCGAGGACCGGTTACTGCTTCACGAGCGCCATCTGGTGAGCAAGGAGCTGGCGGGCCTCAACGACCAGCCGGTGCGCACCGGGGCCGCCGTGTATCTCTCTCGCGGCGTCGGCATCATGGTCAACGAGGAAGATCATCTGCGGCTTCAGGCGTTGCACTCCGGGTTCCATGTTTCCGACGCGTTCGGAGTTATCGAGCGTCTTGACGCCGAGCTGGGGAACAAGGTGCCGTACGCCTTCCATAATGAGTTCGGGTATCTTACCGCGTGTCCCACCAACGTGGGAACTGGTCTGAGAGCGTCCGTGCTGATCCACCTGCCCGGGCTGGTGCTGACGAAGGAGATCGGGAAGGTACTGGCCGGTCTCCAGCAGGTCGGGCTTACATACCGCGGTATGTACGGCGAGGGGAGTGAAGTAGTCGGGAATTTCTTCCAGATCTCGAATCAGACGACGCTCGGAAGGTCGGAAGGCGAGTTACTTGATTACCTCGTGCGCGTCGTAAGACATGTAATCGAGCGCGAAGAAGAAGCGCGACGAGTGCTGTTGCGCGATGCGGGTTATATTATAGAGGACAAGCTGTGGCGTGCCTTTGGCACGCTGCGGTATGCACGCAGCTTGAGCTTCGAAGAAGCAATGAACTATCTGAGCGGCGTGCGACTGGCTGTCGGTTTGAAACTGATAAGCGGTCTCAGTGTATATACTCTCAACAAGCTCCTGATTTTTAGTCAGTTGGCGCATCTCGGCCATACCGAGGGAAGGGCGCTGACGGAAAGCGAAGCGAATGTCGCACGCGCTCGATACGTGCGGGAGACGCTAGCGGCAGAGGCGGAGTAAGGGTAGCGGGTAATCACGCGCGTCGCAGTGATCTACACTGTTTCGCACGCGAATGAACTAGCTCCCGCACTGAGGATCGCAAGATGAACGGTTACAACTTCACAGAGCGAGTCCGAAAGGTTCTCGCCATGGCCCGTGAGGAGGCTGCACGCCTTCATCACGAATACGTCGGTACCGAGCACATACTGCTCGGCCTCATCCGTGAAGGTGAGGGAGTCGCTGCCGCCGTCCTCCAGAATCTCAGCGTCGACCTCGACGAAATTCAGCAGAAGATCGAGGAGACCGTGAAGAAGGGTAAGGCCGCAGCCGCGACCGGGCCCGATCTCCCATATACATCGCGTGCCAAGAAAGTGCTCGAGCTCGCCATGGGCGAAGCCCGTGATCTGAGCCATGGTTATGTCGGCACCGAGCATCTGTTGCTCGGCCTGCTCCGCGAGGAGAAGGGTATCGCGGCTCAGGTTCTGACCGATGCTGGTGTTAATCTCGACGCCGCGAAGGCGGAGACGCTGCGCCTCCTCGGCACCGAAATGCCGCAAGGTGGCACTCCCTCCGCGACACAGGGAACTCCTGGCGCGGCGCCCGCACAAACCGGCAAGGGAGAAAAGAAATCGAAGACTCCCGCGCTCGATCACTTCTGCAGAGACCTGACCCAGCTCGCCGCCGACAATCAGCTGGATCCAACGATTGGCCGCGGGAAGGAAATCGAGCGCGTGATGGAGATTCTTACGCGTCGCAAGAAAAACAATCCTGTTCTCATCGGCGAGCCGGGCGTCGGCAAGACGGCCATCGTCGAGGGACTTGCCCAGCTCATAGCAAATGGTGAGTGCCCGGATTCTCTGCGCGAGAACCGCGTGCTGTCACTGGATATGGCAGCCGTCATCGCGGGCACCAAGTATCGCGGTCAGTTCGAGGAGCGCCTCAAGGCGGTCATGAACGAGATCGCTCAGAACAAGAACATCATCCTGTTCATCGACGAGCTGCACACTCTCGTCGGAGCGGGTGCGGCCGAAGGCGCGATCGACGCCAGCAACATGCTGAAGCCGGCGCTCGCTCGAGGCGAGCTCCAGTGCGTCGGCGCATCCACGCTCAATGAGTACCGCAAGTACATCGAGAAGGATGGGGCGCTCGAGCGCCGCTTCCAGACAGTGATCGTCGAGCCACCTTCGGTCGACGAGACGGTGGAGATCCTCAAGGGACTGCGCAAGAAGTACGAGGAGCACCACAAGGTGACGATTCCCGACGCGACGCTGGAATCCGCGGCGAAGCTGTCGGAGCGTTATATCACCGACAGGTTCCTTCCCGACAAGGCGATCGACGTCATTGACGAAGCGGGCGCGAGAGCGCGCCTCGCGACGCAGTCCCCGCCGCCGGCTGTGGCCGAGCTCAAGGGTCAGCTCGACGCCGTGAACATCGA
>DASWBG010000136.1:0-4275 GCA_036390715.1 Gemmatimonadaceae bacterium | reverse complement strand
GCCGGAGCGACTTCGTAATCGCTGCCGCGCCGACGGAGATCGATGATGTCGGCGTCGTGAGCATCCTGGAGAATGCGGGTGAAGTTCCGCTCGCTCAGGCTTTCGCTGTCACGTCCTAGCAGCTCGCGCGCGGTGGCACGTACCTGGCTCGCGCGAACGGGCGCATCGCCGTTGACGCCAACCGACCGGCGAACGAGGTCGAACGCCTCCTCGCGCCGGAGTCGAAGTCCGCTCGAACCAATGCCGTCACCGGCAGCAGCAGGCACATCAACTCGAGCGCTCTCGGGCTGCGTCAGCGGCGGAAACTCCGGTTCCGAGGAGGAAGCCTGGGGTGCCGCTGTGGTGGCGGCACGCTGTCCACGCACTTCGCGGTCGCGACCCCGACCTCCTCTCCGCCCGCGACGCGAGCGCTCAACAGGCTCACCTTCCGCTGAGGCCAGCCGCGGAATCTGAGGCTCCGCGCTCTCCTGGCCAGCGGGCAACGTGCGAGTGGCACCCGGAGGACCGACTTCGAGCTGACCATTCTCGAGCTTGGTGAGCGTCAGCAGTCCGCGGTGGGCAGCCTCGGTTACAAAGCGTGAGAATTTGGACATGCCGAGGTTCTTCTCGTCGAACGAGCTGTCGATTTGCTGCATCACCTGCTTGAGGCGGTCGGCGCGCATTACGTCGCCATTCCGCTTCATGCGAGTGATTGCTTCCGTGACGAGTTCCCACGGATCCTTCTTTACGACTTCCTCTTCGCCGCTCTTCACCAGGCCTGCGAGCGCGTTGTAGCTGTAGTACTCATCGCAGTTCATGACGAGGAGGTCGCTCGAGGATTCGCGGATGCCTACTCCGATGACGTACTTGCCGTACTCCTTGAGCTTGGTGACGAGGCTAGCGAAATCGGAATCGCCGGAGAGGAGAATGAAGATGCCGATCTCGGGCCGGGTGAAAACCAGCTCCATTGCATCGACGGCGAGGCGAATGTCGGTGGCGTTCTTTTTTGCGGAGCCGTAAGCCGTCGCCATGATCATGTCGATCGATGATTCCGCCAACGGCACTATGTACTGCGGATAGCGCCGCCAATCCGCGTAAGCACGTTGAACAGAGACTTTGCCTTTTACGATGTCGGAGGAGAGGAGATTTTTCAGCTCTGTCTGAAGCTCGGAGCGAATGCCCATCGTGACGTTATCGAAGTCGATGAGCAGCGCGGCATTGGGCGCGTGGTGGGGATTGGATAATGCCGTGGGGGACATTGCCTGCGGGCCGCGGTGTACCGGGGCGATTGCCTGCGGCCCTCGGTGTACGGGGGCTACATGCCGGTGCGCGGCTGGTGACGCGGACCGATGGGGTCGAGAACTCATTTTTTTGGGAATTACCTGTGCGAGGCTGCGTGCCTGCGAATATTTGCCGCGACGGCTGCACGCCGTATAAATCCTGCGACGGATGCCGCAGGCGGTGCGTCTTCAGGTCCATGCGAGCGCGTCAACCCTCAGTTGACCGGTCGCCGGATCCTCGAAGTCGCGCCGTACGGGTATAATTTATATCCAAACCCCCATGAATCAACTGCGTTTTCGCACGCGACTCGTCCTGATCCTGTCGCTGTTCGCGATCGTTCCGGCATTCTTGCTCACGTTATTGTGGAGCGGAACGGTCAGCACCGCTCTCCCATTCGTGACCGGACGACCGGCCTGGGACAGCGTGGCGGCGAGCGGCGAGAAGGCGATCGCGGCGGCGCGTCAGGCCCCGCTAACGCTGTCGCAGAGGCGCGCCATCGATGCGCACGAACGGGAGCTCCGCACGTCCGTCGAGCAGGCGCGCCGATACAGTTTTCTCGCCGGCCGCACCGTCCGCATCATCGCCATCGCGGGCCTTCTCGCGCTTCTGATCCTGACGGGCGCGGCGTCCCGAGTGGCGGGACATCTGAGCAGGCAATTGAGTCGACCTCTCGACGAGTTGGTGCGCTGGACGGAGCTGATTGGTCATGGTGAGCCCCTTCCCCCTCCTCCTGAGCGCACCATTGTGTCCGGGAGCCGGAACGGAGATGACGGGACGACCATCGAAGTCACGACCAGCAGGGTGCGCGGTGCGCCCGAGTTCGAGACGTTGCGACGCAGCATGCGCGAGATGGTGTCGGAGCTCGAGCACGGGCGCCGCCAGGCGGTCGAGGCAGAGCGGCTCCATGCATTCAGGGAGAGTGCGCGAAGAGTGGCGCACGAGATCAAGAATCCACTCACACCCATCCGGTTCGCGCTTGCTCGCCTGCGCGGCCAGGCCCCCCAGGCGCTGCAGGAAGATGTCGACGTCATCGCGATGGAATCGGAGCGTCTCGATCGCATGGCGAGGAGTTTCGCCGAGTTTGGACGGCTGCCCGAAGGACCACCTTCGGAAGTGGACATGGGAGAGCTCGTTCGTTACACCGCGCGGAGCAGCGTACCGCCGGGGATTGCTCTCAATCTCCAGATAGACGAGAATCTTCCGCGGGTGTACGGCCACAACGGAGCGCTTGCTGGCGCGTTGAGTAACGTGCTGCTGAATGCAGTCGATGCTTCCGGTAACAACGGGCACATCACGGTGAAGGCCAGCGGTGTGAAGCTCGGAGGTCGGGATGCTGTGCGCATCTCAGTCGCCGATGACGGCAAGGGGATAGCATCCGAGAATCTGCAGACAATCTGGGAGCCTTACGTCACCAACAAGCCAGGCGGCACAGGACTCGGATTGGCGATCGCGCGGCAGGCAGTTTGGGCGCACGATGGAACTGTCAACGCGACGAGCACGTTGGGAAAGGGAACAGAGATACAGTTTACGATACCCGCAAACGGCGCTCACGCCGAAAGGATTGATTGAAATGGGAGTAGAAATTGTCGTTCCGCTTGCCTTCTTCGCGACTGCCATTATCCTCGCCGTTGGTATTCCGCTCGCCAGAGCATTTGCCCGGAAGCTGGACGCAGAGTCCAAGAATCCACGCATTCCAAGCGAAGTTACCGGGCGTCTCGAGCGGATCGAGCAGTCGCTCGAAGCCGTTGCCATCGAGGTCGAGCGAATCACCGAGGGGCAGCGATTCACCACGAAGCTGCTGTCGGAAGGGAGAGGCGTCGGCGATGGGCGGCAGGTTCAGTCATCCTCTGCCTCGCCGCCGGATCGCGCGACGTAGGTGCCCATAGTCCTCATCGCCGACGATGAGCCGAACATTCGGCGCATGGTCGGTGCGCTGCTCTCCGGTGAGGGCTACGAAGTAGTGGAGACCCCGAGCGGCGCTGAAGCTGTCGCTCGGGTCAAGGAGGGAGAGCCGGACGTCGCGCTCGTCGATCTGATGATGCCGGGCGAGCTCGACGGAATGGGCACACTCGGCCGGCTGCGTGATGTCGCGCCCGATCTCCCTGTCATCATGATGAGCGGCCGAGCCGGCCTTGCCGACGCGGTGAAGGCGACAAAACTCGGCGCGTTCAACTTTCTGGAAAAGCCGCTCACCCCCGAAGGAGTTCTCCTGGCGGTGTCATCCGCATTGGAGCTGCGGCAGACGCGCCGCGTCGCGCGCGCATTGCGCGCCGAATTGGGATTCGGCGGACAGATGGTCGGCAAGAGCAGCGCGATGGATACAGTGCGGCAGATGATCGCGCGCGTGGCTCCTACGGACGCGCGGGTGCTCATCACCGGAGAATCTGGCACGGGCAAGGAGCTGGTTGCGAGCGCGATCCACGATGCGAGCCCGCGACGCGAAAAACCGTTCGTGCGCGTCAATTGCGCGGCGATCCCGCGCGATCTCGTGGAGAGCGAGATGTTCGGCCACGAGCGAGGCGCCTTCACCGGCGCCACTCAAACCCGCATCGGCCGGTTCGAGCTGGCGCATCATGGAACTCTGTTCCTCGATGAAGTCGGTGACCTGGGTCCGGACGCGCAGGCAAAGCTGCTCCGCGCAATCGAGGCCAAGGAAATCCAGCGCGTGGGTGGCAACAGGGTCATTCGCACCGATGTGCGCATCATCTCGGCAACCAACCACGATCTTCAGCGCGCGGTGCGGGCCGGAACGTTTCGCGAGGATCTCTACTTCAGGCTGCAAGTGATCCCGCTGGCGATTCCTCCACTGCGGGAACGCGGCGACGACATTTTCGAGCTCGTCGAGCACTTCTCAGAGCAATTCCTGCAGCGGAGCGGTCAGGCGAAACCGCGTTGGAGGAGCGACGCGCTCCAGCTGCTTCGTGATTATCCGTGGCCCGGCAACGTGCGCGAGCTCGCCAACATCGTCGAACGCCTGGCAATTCTGCATCCGGGCGCGGAAATCACGGGTCAGCA
>DASWBG010000135.1:0-8526 GCA_036390715.1 Gemmatimonadaceae bacterium | reverse complement strand
GCCTATCACCACCCCGGGTTCTCGTTCGTACGAATTCTTCAGCGCTGCCCGATGTACACCCAGGGCATGTACGAGGAGGCGGTCAAGAACCCGGGATCGATCGAGCTGCTCATTCACGACGATGGAGTCATCGCGCCTGAGCTCGACAAGGTCTACAAGAATCGCGCGACACACGATCCGTCGGATCTCGATTCCGCGAGGAGGCTCGCCGAAGACTCCACACGCATCCGGCTCGGGCTCTTCTACAGGAATGAGGGACGCGCCCGGTACGATCTGCTGCGGAAGCCACCGAAGGTCACGAGCAGCGAGCGAATCGCTCTTCTCAACAGGGAGCTCGACCACTATGCAGTCTGACGAACGCGTCGCCGCCGCCCTCTCCGCCCTCCGTCCCCGGATCGCGGCATTTCGCCTCGCCGTTTCCGGCGCGCTGGAGCGCGCGAGAAACACGCTCGAGTCCGAATCCGGCCCGGATCAGGCGCGCGTCGCACTGGGAGATTTCGCCGCCGGTCTCATAGATCCCGACCGTTTCGCGATGATTTCGTCCGGCTTCGGCCCGCTCGACGCCGTCGGCCACGCGATCGTCGAACGCGCCACGAAAGCACTCGAGGCTCTCCTTCGTGCCGGCGATGAGGATTTCGTAGTGGACGTGCACGCCGGTAGGTCCGCCGCCGCCGCGGTTCGTGCGCGCATGACGGCTCTGGGACCGGCATTTGGAGCGGCGACTCTCGTCGACCTGGTGCGCCGGCGCACCTACGATCCTGTTCAGCACGGTTTGCCTTTGGAGAAATATCCGTTCGAGAAATGGACAGCGGCTGAGCGTAGGCTCGCACCGCCTCTCGTGATACGGATCGACGGTCGCGACCTCGACGCGTTCGAGCTTGCTCCGTTTATCGATGGCTGGGTCCGCATCGTCCTGCTGGTAACGGAACCCTGCACAGCAGCACCTCTGGCACGGCTCGTGTCACCCGGCGTGTTCGTCGCGCAAGTTGGCGACGTGAAAGTGCTGGAAAGGGTCACTGACCTCGACGGACCCGCAGTCATCGCTGTGATGAGCGGGGCGGAAGCCCGATTCGTCCACGACCCGCGCGCAGGATCAGCGATGTGGCAGCGCATCGAGGTCACTCACATGCCAGCTGCACAACCCCGTAAATCTCTCGGCGCCCGCAGCGCGTGGCAGCAGCGTGACGATCTCTCCCACTTGAAAGCACTCATCCAGCAACCGGTTTTGCCGGCGAATCCTGCTGAAGTATTCGTCGCGTCCGGAGTTGCCGGTGGCTTCGATCCCGCCGAACGACTCACCGCCTGGCTGCTCGATCAATCCCTCGACGGCATTACCTGAGGACCATGTCCGACACACTGGTTGCTGTCCTCATCCTCGGCGGCGTCGGACTCGTGTTCGGCGTGTTCATCGCGATCGCCAACAAGCGGCTCTGGGTGTGGGAAGATCCGCGCATCGACATCGTCGCGCAGATGCTGCCGAACGCCAACTGTGGAGCCTGCGGTCTTCCGGGTTGTCGTGCATTCGCCGAGCAGGCCGTGGCGGGAACGGTGGCGCCGGCGCAGTGCACCGTATCGGGTCAGGCGGCGCGTGAGCAGATCGCCGGCTTCCTCGGCGTTGATGCGGGTGAAGCGGTGAAGAATGTCGCGCGACTGCTCTGCGCGGGCGGCAGCGATGTCGCCGGCTACCAGGCCGAGTACCGAGGACTTCCCACTTGCGCGGCAGCCGCCGCCGTCGCCGGTGGAGGGAAGGGCTGTGCTTGGGGGTGCCTCGGCCTCGCCGACTGCGAGCGTGTGTGTGATTTCGACGCCATCCACATGAGCGAAACCGGACTTCCGGTGGTGGACGTCGATAAGTGCACGGCGTGCGGTGACTGCGTAGAAGCGTGTCCGAAGTCGCTGTTCGAGCTGCGGCCAGTGAACGCGGGGCTGCTCGTGCAGTGCAAGAATCTCATTGGTGGCGACGAGGCGCTGGAGCAGTGCAAGGTCGCGTGCACGGCGTGCGGGAAGTGCGTCCAGGACGCCGCCGCTGGACTGATAAGCGTCGCCACCGGCGTCGCCGTCCTGAACTACGACAAGATCGGGCTGGCCGAGCCGCGGGTGGCGGAGCGGTGCCCAACTGGTGCAATCGTGTGGCTCTCCGGCGCGCAGTTCTCACCGGCGCTGGCGATTTCCGGGAGTGATTGGCAATGAAGCTGTGGACCACGTCGAAGCCGAAAGCGTCTACCCAAAACGGCCCGCCATACCCGGGTGTGCTGCAGGCACTCGACGGCAGCGCCGCTGTGGTAATGATGGAAACCGCGGGAAGCGAAGCAGCCGGCGCCTATCCCATCACTCCGTCAACTCAGATGGGCGAGGGTTGGGCCGTCGCGGTGGCCGAGGGAAAGCGCAACGTGAATGGCCGGCGGCTGTTGTTCTTCGAACCCGAGGGTGAACACGCCGCTGCGGCCGTCACTGCGGGCATGTCGATGTCCGGACTTCGTGCGACCAACTTCTCGAGTGGGCAAGGTATTGTCTACATGCACGAGTCGCTCTACCCGGCAGTCGGCAAGCGACTCACCTACGTGCTCAACGTCGCCGCGCGAGCACTCACCAAGCACGCGCTGAACGTGCATGCCGGCCATGACGACTATCACGCGGTCGACGACACGGGGTTCTTTCAGCTGTTCGCGAAGGACGTGCAGGAAGTGGCCGACCTCAATCTCATCGCCCACCGCATCGCCGAGCTCTCGCTCAACCCCGGGATCATCGCGCAGGATGGATTCCTCACCAGCCATGTGATCGAGCTGCTGCGCCTGCCTGAGCGGGATCTCATCAAGGAGTTCCTTGGCGATCCTTCCGACTTGATCGATTCGCCCACACCGGCACAGCGACTCGTATTCGGGAACAAACGCCGCCGCATTCCGGAGTCTCTCGATCTCGACTACCCGGCGATGCTCGGCGTGGTGCAGAACCAGGACAGCTACGCGCAAGGCGTTGCCGCTCAGCGTCCGTTCTACTTCGACCACATCGCCGATCTCACCGACCGGGCGTTCAGTGAATACGCCGCGCTCACCGGGCGCTTGTACGCGCGGGCGATGGGCTATCGCACCGATGACGCCGAGTGGGTGATAGTGGGCCAGGGCTCCGTCGTCTCGAACGCGGAGGCCGTCGCCGATCACCTGCGCTCGACTCGCGGACTCAAGATCGGCGTCGTCAACCTCACGATGTTCCGGCCGTTTCCGGCCGATGTGATCGCCGCGCTGCTCACCGGAAAGAAAGGCGTGGTGGTGATGGAGCGCACGGACCAGCCGCTGGCGGTAGATCCGCCATTGCTCCGCGAGATTCGTTCGGCAATGTCGAAAGCCGTCGAAAACGGACGCGTCGCGATCGGCTCGCGTCTTCCATACGCGGGGATCCGCCGCATTCGCGGCGAGCAGGTGCCCGACTTCTTCACCGCCTGCTTCGGACTCGGCAGTCGCGATCTGCAGCCCGGCGACATTGTCGCGGCGGTGGACAACATGCTGCCGGGCAGCGCGCGGACGCGGCAGTTCTACCTTGGTGTCGATTTCGTGCGCGAAGGCACGAAGCTGCCGAAGCTCCAGATCTGGCAGGAGAAACTGCTCGAGAGCTATCCGCGGCTCGGCGAGCTCGCTGTCCACTCAGCGGGTGACGTAAATCTTCTGCCGCAGGGCTCCACGGCGCTGCGTATCCATTCCGTGGGCGGATGGGGCGCAATCACGATGGGAAAAAATCTCGCCATGACCGCCTTCGAGCTGCTCGGGATGCACATCAAGGCGAACCCGAAATACGGCTCGGAAAAGAAGGGACAGCCGACGACTTTCTACGCCGTGTTCGCGCACGAACCGATCCGGCTCAACTGCGAGCTGCGGCACGTGGATGTCGTGCTCTCGCCAGACCCCAACGTCTTCCGCCACAGCGATCCGCTCGACGGACTTGCCGAAGGCGGTGTCTTCGTGATCCAGAGCGAGCTTTCGCCCGAATCGTTCTGGCAGACGTTGCCGGCCAAAGCGCGCAAGACGATTCGCGAGCGGAAGATCAAGCTGCACGTGCTCGACGCGTTCGCGATCGCGCGGAAGGAAGCCTCCGACATAGAACTGCGATATCGGATGCAGGGCGCGGCTTTCATGGGCGCCTTCTTCGCCACCTCGCCCTTGCTCGCCCGCGAGAGCGTGAGCGAGAAGTCCGTCTTCGAGGGCATTCGCAAGCAGCTCGCCAAGAAGTTCGGATCGAAGGGCGAACAGGTGGTGGAGGACAATCTGCGTGTCATTCGCCGTGGCTTCGACGAAGTGCACGCGGTCGAGCCGGCCGAGGGCGACGTCGCCGAGGAACCGGGCAAGGTGCCGCAGATGCCGATGCTGCTCGACTCGCTGAACGCGGAACAGGGACCCGGCAACCCGGGCAGATTCTGGGAGCAGGTGTGCGCGGTCTGTCAGATGGGTCAGGACGGCATTGCGGATCCCTTCGCGGCGATCAGCGCGATACCGGCCGCGACCGGCGCTGTGCGTGACATGAGTGGCGTGCGGCTCGAGGTGCCCGACTTCATCGCCGAGAAGTGCACCGGTTGCGGGCAGTGCTGGACGCAATGTCCGGACTCGGCAATCCCGGGGCTCGTCAACAGCGTCGAGGACGTACTGAACGCAGCAATCGACGCGTCGGTGAATGGACTGCGGATGGAACGCGTCCGGCCGATCGCGAAACACTGGGCCCGCGAGGCGCGGAAGATCATTGACCAGAATCCCGCCTCGCCGCTCGCCGAGGCGTGGGCAGCCTCATATCGCACCGTCATCGACAAGCTCGGCTGGGATGCTGAACGGAAAGCGGCCGCGGAGCCGGAATTCCAGGCGGTCAATTCGCGCCTCGTCGAGTTTCGACTGTCGCGTACCAAGCCGTTCTACGACGCGGTCGAAGCGAAGACGAAGGGCGCGGGTGGGCTGCTCTCCATCACGATCAATCCAGAAGCGTGCAAGGGTTGCAACCTGTGCGTCGCCGTGTGCCCCGATGGCGCGCTGGTAACGGTGAAGCAGAACGAGACCGGGCTCGAGCGGTTGCGCCGCAACTGGAATCTGTGGGAGCGACTTCCAGACACCGATGACAAGTACGTGAACGTGTCGAACGTTGACGAAGGTATCGGTGTGCTTTCGTCCCTCCTGCTCAAGAAGGACACCTATCGGTCGATGGTGGGCGGCGACGGAGCGTGCATGGGTTGCGGCGAGAAGACCGCCGTGCATCTGATCGTTTCGGCGATCCATGCGTCGATGCAGCCGCACGTAACACAGCTCGTGGCGCGACTTGACGCGCTGATCAAGACACTCGACCAGCAGGCACGCGATTTATTGTCGGCCGGCGCCGACCTCGACGCCGCGGCATCCGCGAAAGGGTCCGTCGCCGTGCCGATCGATGCAACCAAGGCCGAGCGTCTGCGCGTGCTCAACACCGCGCTGCACGACCTGCGCGACCTCAAGTGGCGCTACGTCGAGGGACCGAGCGGCAATGGCCGCGCGTCGCTCGCCATGGCGAACAGCACCGGGTGCTCCTCTGTATGGGGAAGCACGTATCCGTACAATCCTTATCCGTTCCCGTGGGTGAATCACCTCTTTCAGGATTCACCTTCGATCGCGATCGGCCTTTTCGAAGCGCACATGCGCAAGATGGCGGACAACTTCATCGCGGTGCGACGCGCTGAGCTCCTTGCCGCGAGCACATACGACGCCAAGGACGAAGTGGCTCTCAGCAATCTTGACTGGAAACAGTTCACTGACGAGGAATTCGCGCTCTGTCCGCCGATCGTCTCCATGGGCGGCGACGGTGCGATGCTCGACATCGGACTTCAGAATCTCTCTCGCCTGCTCGCATCCGGAAAGCCGATTCGCGTGGTAGTGCTCGACACGCAGGTCTACTCGAACACCGGTGGCCAGGCGTGCACCTCGGGATTCACCGGCCAGGTGGCCGACATGTCCGCTTACGGCAAGTCGCAGCACGGCAAGACGGAGGTTCGGAAAGAATTGGCGCTGATCGCGATCGCGCATCGAGGCGTCTACGTCCACCAGACATCGCAGGCTGCCGCATCGCACCTCATTGCCGGCGTGCTGAAGGGACTCCACAAGAGACGCCCGGTTCTGATCAACGTCTACACGCCGTGCCCAGTCGAGCATGGGCTCGCCGACGACTGGTCGCAGCACGCGGCGCGTCTCGCGCTCGAGAGCCGCGCATTCCCGTTCCTCACCTACGATCCGGACGGCGGGCCGAGCTTCGCTGATTGTCTGAGCCTCGAGGGCAATCCGTCGCCCAACGATACGTGGCCATCCTACACGCTCAAGTACGTTGATGACGATGGCGCCGAGCAGACGATGGAGCTGCCCCTCACCATCGCCGACTGGGCGGCCACCGAAGTTCGGTTCAAGCAGCACTTCTCCGAGCCGCCTGAGTCGCAGTCTGGCGACGAGATGATGCTCTTCCACGAGTACTTCGCGGCGAGTGCCGACGATCGCGAGGGTCGCACACCATTCATCTGGGCGTTGACCAAGGAGCGCAAGTTGCGCCGCCTGAGGGTGTCAGCAGAAATTGTGGAGCTCGCCGCGGAACGGCAGCAGTTCTGGTCGCAGCTGCGGCAACTCGCAGGTCTCGAGATCCCGGTTACGGTGCACGACACCGTAGTGGAGCAGATGGAATCGGAGTTCGAGCAGCGCGCCGATGCGCTGCGCGTCGACTACGAGGCAAAGATCGCGGAGCTCAAGGCGAGTCTTCCGACGAAGATCGCGCGGCGACTGGCCGAAGGGCTGATCAAGAATGTGGGCAGCTCGGCGGTGGTGGCCCAACTGCTCGCTTCGCTGCCTTCGGTGAGCAAGCCGTCGTCGCTGCAGCCCGTATTGGGGAATGGTTCGCTCGCGAAGAACGCTGCGCCGCCGACCACCCCGACTGCAGCGGTGCCTGCGCCGCCTGTCGCAGTTGCAGCAGCAGTGGCGGTTGCCCCAGCGCTCTCTGCCGCACCGGTCGCGGCCGCGGTAGCAGCCGCTGACGACGAAACGATGGTGCTCGAGGCATACATCGATTCCGCTCGCTGCACGACCTGTAACGAGTGCACGAATCTCAACAACAAGATGTTCGCCTACAACGGGGACAAGCAGGCGTACGTGAAGGATCCCAAGGCTGGCACGTTCCAACAGCTGGTTATCGCCGCGGAGCGGTGTCCGGTTTCGATCATCCATCCGGGCTCACCGCTCAATCCGAAGGAAAAGGATCTCGCGAAGTGGGTGAAGCGCGCTGAGAAGTTCAACTGATGATGAGTCTCAAGACAGGATTCCGCCACGGCATCCATCCGCCTGAGGAGAAGACACTCACCAGCCATCTCTCCATTCGGCGAATGCCCTACCCCGATGAATTGGTCCTGCCGCTCCGACAGCACGCCGGAAAGCCGGCGTTGGTCTGTGTGAAAGCCGGCGACCACGTAGAGCGCGGCGACAAGGTTGGGGAAGCCGATGGCTTCATGTCCGTGCCAATCCACGCGTCCGCCGCCGGCACGGTGGTGGACGTTGACTGGTGGCCGCACCCAGATGGCTCGATGGCCGAAGCGGTGCGCATCAAGGTTGACCGGTTCGCGCCGCAGGTCGCGCGCCCTCGCCTCGTGCCGCATTGGGAAGGGCTGACCACACAGCAAGTAGTGAAGGCTGTGCAGGACGCTGGCGTCGTCGGACTGGGCGGCGCGGCTTTTCCCACGCACGTGAAGCTGGCGCCGCCCAAAGACCACCCCGTGCACACGTTGATCATCAATGGCGCCGAGTGCGAGCCATACCTCACGTCGGATCACCGGACGATGGTCGAGTATCCGGATCGTGTGCACTTCGGGATCCGCGTGATGATGCGCGCCATGGGCGTACTGAAGTGCGTGATCGGCGTCGAGAAGAACAAGCCGGATGCGATCGTGGCGCTCCGGCGCACGGTGCCGGAGGACCTCGATGTGACCATCCTGCCGCTCACGGTGAAGTATCCGCAGGGCGCGGAGAAGATGTTGATCCATGCCGTCACGGGCGTCGAAGTGCCTTCGGGCAAACTGCCCGTCACCGTCGGCGTCATCGTGCAGAACGTCGGCTCTGTGTCAGCGATCGCCGAAGTGTTCGAGACGGGACTGCCGCTCATCGAGCGAATCGTGACGGTGTCGGGGCACGGACTGCGGAGGCCGGCCAACCTCATCGTCCCCGTCGGGACCAAGCTTCGCGATCTGCTCGCGCACTGCGACGGTGTGACGCCCGAGGCAATCGAAGTGATCATCGGGGGTCCGATGATGGGGCAGGCGCTGAGCAATCTGGACGCGCCGGTGATCAAGGGGACGACCGGCGTGGTCGTACTCGAAAAGGGCGAGACGCGTGAGGCGGCCGTGTACCCGTGCATTCATTGCGGCCGCTGCCTCGACGCATGCCCGGTGTTCCTCAATCCTTCGCTGCTCGGCGACTTCGCCCGCACGCAACAGTACGAACAAATGGTCGAGCTGCATCTCGCCGACTGCATGCTGTGCGGCTCGTGCGCCTACGT
>DASWBG010000134.1:0-6534 GCA_036390715.1 Gemmatimonadaceae bacterium | reverse complement strand
GGAGTTCGAGGCAATTCAGTTCAAGCTGGCCGATATGGCGATGCGCGTGGCTGGATCGCGAGCCTTGCTCCACGCGGCGGCCGCCGCGAAAGATCGCGGGCAGAACATCCGGCAATTCAGCTCGATGGCAAAGCTGATGGCGAGCGAGACCGCAATGTGGGTGACGACGCAGGCGGTGCAGATCTTCGGCGGTTACGGCTACGTCAAGGATTACCCTGTGGAGCGCCTTATGCGCGATGCGAAAGTCACCGAGATTTATGAGGGCACTTCCGAGATCCAGAGGATCGTGATCGCGCGTGCTCTGTACGGGCATACATGAAGCTTCATCCTGGAATTACGAAATGAAATTGTTCGATACGCTGGCTGAGATGGGACACGAGGAAATCGTGATGTGCAGCGATCCCTCGGTTGGATACAAAGGCATTCTCGCCGTTCACAGCACCAGACTCGGGCCCGCTCTGGGCGGAACGCGGTTCTGGCAGTACGCGACCGACGAAGAGGCGATCACCGACGCGCTCCGACTTTCGCGGGGCATGACGTACAAGAACGCCGTCGCGGGACTTCACCTGGGCGGCGGCAAGTCGATCATCATCGGCGACAACAAAACCAAGGACCGTGAGAAGATCTTCCGCGCTCACGGTCGTTTTGTTGAAAGCCTTGGTGGCCGTTACATCACCGCGGAAGATGTCGGGACCAGCACCAAGGACATGGCCTTCGTGCAAATGGAAACGAGCCACGTTGCCGGCCTCGCCGGGAAATCGGGAGATCCTTCGCCGGTAACAGCGCACGGCGTCTTTCGCGCGGTGCAGGCGTCGGCGAATCGAAAGTGGGGCTCGGACAGTCTCGAGGGAAAGACGGTCGCGATCCAGGGCTGCGGCAGTGTCGGATCATACCTCGCGAAGGAGCTGCACGAGGCGGGCGCAAAGTTGATCGTGTCCGATATCGACGCAGCGAAGGCGGAGAAGGTGTCCAGAATGACGGGCGCAAAGGTCGTCAAGGGAGCCGCGATCTTCTCGGCCGACGCGGATATCTTCTCGCCGTGCGCGCTCGGCGGAATCATCAACGACAAGACAATCCCGAAGCTCAAGGTCGAGATCGTCGCCGGCGGGGCGAACAACCAGCTCCTCGAGGAGCGGCACGGCGACGAGCTCCAGAAGCGCGGAATTCTATACGCGCCTGACTACGTCGCGAACGCGGGCGGCGTGATCAACGTTTACGGCGAAGTCTCGGGTTGGGACGCCCAACGCGCGCTCGACAAAGCCGACGACATATACGATACCATTCTCAAGGTGTTCGACATCGCTGAGGCGAAGCATATTCCGACGTATGAGGCGGCGGATCGCCTCGCGGAGCTGCGACTGGCGGAGGCAAAATGAGCGAGACTATTCCAATCGCTTCTGATCATGCCGGCGTCGAGATGAAGAATCGTCTCGTCTCCGAGCTGAAGAAGCTGGGCTACACACCCGATGACATCGGGTCGAACGATCCGAGCAAACCCGACGACTATCCCGACTTCGCGCATCCACTCGCCAAGGAAGTCTCCGAGGGGAAGGCCAAGCGCGGAATCCTTCTCTGTGGCAGTGGCGTCGGCATGGACATCGTCGCCAACCGGTATCCCGGAGTCCGCGCTGCCCTGGCGTGGTCCCCCGCAATCGGGGAGCTGTCACGGGAGCATAACAATTCCAACGTGCTGGTCCTTCCGGCCAGGTTCATGACCGACGACCAGGGAGTCGAGACCATGAAGGCCTGGCTGGACGCTAAATTTGAAGGAGGGCGCCACGAGCGGCGCGTCGAGAAGATCGAACCGAAGGATATTTGATGGGCGGACCAACGCCGCTCCGACCACAGGACACCTGATGCCGCAGACACAAGCAGCTCCACCGAAATCGACGCCCAGGATCACCATGCCGACGGGCACTCTCGCACAGAGCGATCAAGAGATCGCGCGCTTCATCGATCTCGAGGTCAACCGCCAGCGCAACGGACTCGAGCTCATCGCGAGCGAGAATTTCGTCTCGATGGCGGTGCTCGAAGCGATGGGGACTCCTCTGACCAATAAGTACGCGGAGGGATTGCCCGGGAAGCGCTACTACGGCGGATGCGAGTTCGTGGACATGGTGGAGCAGTGCGCAATCGACCGGGTGAAGAAATTG
Organism: Gemmatimonadaceae bacterium; assembly: GCA_036390715.1. Lineage (GTDB taxonomy): Bacteria > Gemmatimonadota > Gemmatimonadetes > Gemmatimonadales > Gemmatimonadaceae > UBA4720. The sequence continues at coordinate 4,381 of DASWBG010000134.1, read as the reverse complement.
TTCGCCGCCGACCACGCCAACGTCCAGCCGCACTCGGGAGCGCAGGCGAACGCCGCGGTGTATCTCGCGTTTCTCAAGCCGGGTGACGTCGTGCTCGGTCTGGACTTGTCGCAAGGGGGACATCTCACCCATGGCTCTCCCGTAAATTTTTCGGGACTCCTGTACCACGCGATTCATTATGGCGTCGGCGAAGACGGACGCATCGACTACGCCCAGATGCAGAAGATCGCACGCGAACAAAAGCCCAAGATGATCATCGCCGGTGCGAGCGCGTACGCGCGCATCATCGACTTCGAGCCGTTCGCCGAGGTAGCTCGCGAGATCGGAGCGAAGTTCATAGTGGACATGGCGCACTTCGCGGGTCTCGTGGCGACCGGATATCATCCGTCGCCCATCCCGCACGCGGACGCGGTGACGAGTACAACGCACAAAACTCTGCGTGGCCCGCGCGGCGGCCTGATCCTCTGCAAGGAGGAGCACGCGAAAACGGTCGACAAGGCGGTGTTTCCAGGTACACAGGGCGGGCCGCTCGAGCACATCATCGCCGCCAAGGCGGTGGCGTTCAAGGAAGCACTCGATCCATCCTTCAAGGATTACTGCGGACAAATCGTCCGCAACGCACAGTCGCTCGCAAATGCGTTGATCGACCGCGGCTTCAACGTCGTCTCCGGTGGCACCGACAACCATCTGATGCTCGTCGACCTCAGGAACAAGAACGTCACCGGAAAGGTGGCCGAGAAGGCGCTGGATGCGGCGGACATCACCGTGAACAAGAACACAGTGCCAAAGGAAACCCAGTCGCCGTTTGTCACCAGCGGAATTCGCATCGGAACCCCGGCGGTCACCACGCGCGGCATGAGGGAGCCGGAAATGGAGCAGATCGCCGGGTTCATCGATCGCGTGATCTCGAGTGCCGGTGACCTGACGGTCGCGTCGGCAGTCAAGGAGGCAGTACTCGACTTGACGAATCGCTTCCCGCTCTACAAATCCTTCCCCTCAATGGCGGACAAAAAGTAGAAAAATGGCTGAGCTGGCATTTCGCGAAGGCATCATGGACCGGATTCGCATCCGCGAGCCGCGCTTCGACGAGCAGGCGTACCTGTTCGTCCTTTCAGCGCTCGAGATGTGTCAGTCGCAGCTGACCGTGCGGCGTCACATCACTGGAGCAGAACTGGCACGCGCCAGCCGCGATCTCGCGCTCGAGCGATATGGGCTCATGGCCAGAGTGGTCCTGGAGCACTGGGGAATCTCGTCCACCGCGGATATCGGCGACATCGTGTTCACGCTCGTCGATTTAGGATTCCTTCTCAGCCAGCCGCAGGACACGCGCGACGAGTTCGTGGACGTATTCGACTTCGATCTGGCATTCGAGCGCGACTACCCCTGGAACTGCGCGCAACAGGCCTAAGAAGCCAACTTCCTACCAATGCCCGCGTGGGTGGTCAGCGCCAGGGAATCAGCGGAGCGCGATCGGGCAGCCATTGAAAGAGGAACCCCTTCACGCTTGTTGATGCAGCGCGCGGGCATTGCGGCAGCGGGAGAAATCTCGCGCCGCTATTCAGACCGTCTCGGAGGCGGTGTCGTGGTCTTTACCGGTTCCGGGAATAATGGAGGCGACGGCTGGGTCGTCGCGGGTACGCTCGCACGCTCAGGCGTCGAGGTCACAGTGGTCGAAGTGGCGAAGGCTAAAACAGCGAAATCGCCCGATGCCGTGGCGGAAAGAGAAGCGGCCATTGGCTCGGTGAAGCTCGCGGACTTGGCCCCCGATGTCGCCGCCATTGTCATAGACGCGCTGCTCGGCACGGGCTTCGAGGGCGAGCCGCGCGGTAAAATCGGCGAAGCGATCGCGACCATAAATGAACTGCACGAGCGGGGCGCCCGTGTCGCGGCGCTCGATGTACCGAGCGGCCTCGATGCAACGACGGGCCAGCACTCCAGGTGTGTAGTCGCTGATCTCACTCTCAGCTTTGGCGGAGTAAAGCGGGGCACGCTGCTGGCGAGAGATCTCTGCGGAGACATTGTGGCGCTGGACATCGGGCTGGATTACGCACGCGCGACTGCCGGAAAGAAGCGCGCGACGTCAGCGCTGCCCACACTCGTCGACGCCGAGTGGGTGCGATCGCAGATTCCGCCCATCCGGTTCGACGCGCACAAGGGCATTCGCAAGCATCTCGCGATCGTCGGGAGCGGGAAGGGGATGCCTGGCGCGTGCGTTCTCGCCTCGCGCGCGGCGCTGCGGAGCGGGATCGGCCTGGTGCGAGTTCTGGTGGCGCCGGAAAACGTGAGCCCGGTTCTCGCCGCTGTGCCGTCGGCCCTCATCACCGACTGGCCGTCGAGCGAGAATCAGATCGAGGCCGAGATCTCGAAGTGGGCCCATGCGGTAGTGATCGGGCCCGGTCTTGGTAGATCGCAGGAGACGCGCTCACTGGTCGAGCGGATTCTGAGCGACTCGACGATTCCCGCGCTGCTGGATGCTGACGCGCTCAATGTGTTCGAGGGTGACGCGAAATCGCTCGGCAAGCTGCTAGAAGGAAGGCCGGCATTGATCACGCCTCACCCCGCTGAATTCGCGAGACTCGCCGGCACTGATGTGAAATCCGTTCTAGGCGAACGGTTTGATATTGGCCTCGACCTGGCGCGCCAGCTCGGCGCGACGGTTCTCCTCAAGGGATCGCCGACCGTGATTTTCACGCCCGACGGAGACCGTCACGTAGTCGCCAGAGGGACGGCTGCCCTCGGAACCGGCGGCAGCGGCGATCTTCTGGACGGAATTGCCGGAACAATGCTCGCGCAGACGCAGAATGCGACCGCCGCCGGCTGCTGCGCCGCCTGGGTCCACGGACGCGCGGCGGAATTCTGCGAATACGTGCGCGGCACCACAGTGGACGATGTGCTCTATGCCCTGCCACGCGCGTGGAACGAAATCGAGCCGTCACCGGAGACTCCGGTGCTGGCTCAGCTTCCGGCAGTGGCCCGATGAGCCCCGACAGGCCAGCCAACGAGGGCAATCTCGACCTTGGGCCCGGCAAGGAATTCGACATCGTTCGAATCCTTCTCGCCGAATGGGGGAAAGCCGCGCGAAGGATCGGCGACGACGCCGCCGTCATCGACGTTCCCGCGGGGGAGCGCCTGGTCGTGAGCACCGACACGTCGGTGGAAGGCGTTCATTTCCAACGCGATTGGCTCAACAGCTTCGAGATCGGCTACCGCGCGACCGCGGCGTCGCTCAGCGACCTCGCGGCGATGGCCGCTCGTCCCCTCGGAATTCTTATTGCGCTCACCCTTCCGGAGCCCAACAAGCAGAAGGCGCGTGAGATCGCTACCGGAATTCGTGAGGGCGCGTCGGCCGTCCTGTGTCCGATCGTCGGCGGCGACCTCTCGTCCGGCAAGGAGCTCTCTCTCACGATCACCGCGCTCGGCAGTGCGGCCCACCCTCTCGCGCGCTCGGGCGCCAAAGTCGGCCACCGGGTTTACGTCACCGGACGGCTCGGTGGTCCCGCCGCCGCCGTGCGCGCGTGGCTTGCAGGAAGCGAGCCGACCGAAAAAGACCGCGCGCGCTTCGCCAATCCCGTGCCGAGGATCGAGCCCGCAATCGGTCTCGCCGCGCGCGGAGCGACGTCGGCGATCGACATCTCCGACGGGCTCATGTCGGACGTCGGGCACATCGCGGCGGCGAGCAAGGTCTGCATCGAGATCGACGCCGACCGGGTCCCGCGAGTCGATGGAGTCTCGGCTGTGCAGGCGGCGAGCTCGGGAGAGGAATACGAGATTGTCGTCACGGCACCGGAGATCGACACCCGCCGGTTTTCAGAGGAATTCGGGCTCGATCTCACGGAGATCGGCCGAGTTGTTGCCGGTACCACTGGTATTGTTCTCAAGCAGGGCGGTGAGCTTATCACCACTCCACCTGGCTTCGATCACTTTCGCGAAAAATGATGTCTTTTATTCGAACGATTCTCCTCTACAGCACCGCGGCGGCAGCGACCGTAGTCCTCGGCTTCGCCGTCATAATTGCGGCGCTGCTCGGAATCGAGGACAAGCCGGGCGGCATTTACGACAACGTCCCCCGCTGGTGGTCGCAGGTGGTGCTGTTCATGGTCGGGATCAAGGTGCGCGTCCACGGCATGGAGAACGTACGGCCTGGCGAGCCCCACATTTTCGCCTCCAACCACGTCAGCTGGTTCGACGTACCCTCCCTCGCCAGCACACTGCCGCGAAATCGGTTCGTGGCGAAATCCGAGCTCTTCAAGGTGCCGATCTTCGGGCGCGCGATGCGCGCGGCGGGGATGATTGAGATCCAGCGCGACAACCGGAAGGCCGCGTTCGGCGCCTATGACGTCGCGGCCGAGCGAATCCGGGGCGGCAAATCGGTCGTCGTCTT
>DASWBG010000133.1:0-39906 GCA_036390715.1 Gemmatimonadaceae bacterium | reverse complement strand
CGCGGTGTACATCGCGGACGACAACGTCAAGCTCAGTGGAAAGGTGCCGGCTCTCGAGATCGAGCCGTCGACTACGATTTTCTCGGGACTCCTTCCACAGGCGCACGTCTGGATCATCAGACACTTCTCGCATTACATGCTCGCTTCGGGCTGATCGCTATCTAAACCACCAACCGGTTCCCTCGATGCTTCGCTCCAGATTCGTGCGCTCATTGGTGCTCGTCCTTACAACGTTCGTAGCGATTTCCTGCGCGGACTACACACCAATTGAGCCGATAACGGCTCCGACGAAAGCCCAGGATGGGCTCATCGGGGACCTTCTTGGCGTCGTGACCGGGCTGCTGGGCTCGATCATCAAGGTCATTTCATTCCAGTCCGATCCGAACGGTATCCCGGTCACCGCAATCAAGTGGGCTCCCACGCACGTCAATCAGACACGCAGCGTCTCCGGTACCATTGGCTATAACGGCGGCTCGCTCGCCATCGGGGGCTCGGATTTCACGATCACATTCCCGAAGGGCGCGCTAACGACGTCGACCTGGATCACGATCACTTCGGACGCGAGCGGTTATGTGTCTTACGACATGCAGCCGCACGGCCTCACGTTCGCCAAACCTGTCATCGTCACCCAGAGTCTAAAGAATACTGCGGTTTATTTGACTCCTGCTGCCCTGAATGCGGCTGGCGCCTATTTCCCGAAAGATCTGTTGGATCTCAGCGGAACTCTCAAGGCGCTCGAAATAGAGACCACGACGATCTACTCGGCTCCAAACTCGACGAACTTGGTGCCCACGGTCGAGACGTGGCAGCTCAACCACTTTTCCCATTACATGCTAGCTTCGGGGTGACGACAAACCGATTCAGAATATCGTAATGGAGCTCATGACTTTCCCTGAACCCGGTCGCAGTGCATGCAGAAACCCGATGATGTAGAGCGCGCCCGCCAGCTGGTAGAGAAGGCGCGGGTAGCGGAGCAGCATGAGGAGACTGCCAAGGCAATGGGTCTCTACGACGACGCGTTGGCCGAGTTCAGGGAAGACAGCCTCGATCCGTTTCTGCCGGAAGTGCTGAGATGGAAAGGAACGTTGCTGAGAAACCGCGGTGAAACCGAAAGCGCGTACCGATGCTACACGAAGAGCCTGGAGAAGGCGACGCTAATTGGGTCCGAGCGGGCGACAGCACATGCCCTGAACTGTCTGGGGACGATTTCGCAGCGACGAGGGGATCAGAAGGAGACCGAGCGCCTCTACGCCCAGGCGTCAGAATTTGCCGAGAGAGCTCGTGACGCGAGACTACTCGGCATGATCGAACAGAATCGCGGCGTGCTGGCCAGCATGCGCGGCGATTTCGGCAAGGCTGCCGCGTTCTATTCCAGCAGCCTCGGCGCATTTGAAATGGCGGGTGATGCCGAGCCCATGTCATGGGTCCTCAATAACCTGGGAATTCTCCACACCAAGATCAGAAACTTCGACGAAGCGCGGGGACACCTCGAGCGCGGGCGCGCCATCGCCGTGAATCGAGGCGACGCGAACGTCGAGAACGCAACTACGCTCAACCTGGCCGAAGTCTGGGTGGGACTCGGGCGGTTGGACACAGCGGACAAATACTGCTCGATGGCGCTGGAGCAGGCGCAGCGGAGGGGCGATCATCTGGCCGCTGCCGGCGCGCTCAAGATTCGGGCGGCTATCGAACGCCAGCGCGGTGCGCTGGACAAGAGCATCGCCACACTTCGCATCGCGATTTTCGAGGCGGAAGGCGCCGAGGATCGCCTGCTCCACGCCGAGATGCTCCGCGAGTTGGGTGAGATCTCTCGCGCCGTCGGAAACGCTGGAGCCGCGCGCTCGGCATTTCGGGAAGCGGTCGACACTTACCAGACGATCGGCGCCAGCCAGGAAATAGCCGAGGTCGAAGCCCAGCTGGACTCTCTACCCGGCTGACTAGGCCTGTTCGCCGATTGGTGCCGAGGGTCGTCATTTTGACTCGTTAGGCTCTTCCTCGTGATCGTCGCGGGTGACTCGGTAGGCTCTTCCTCGTCTCCCTAGCGCTGGCCGGAGATTCCTGATTCGGGAAACCGCGCGACAGGGCGCGCTCCGGGACCGTTGTTGCGCCGTCATGACAAACCGCAGGCCGACAGTTGAATTGAGGGCGGTGGAATCCTCCACCGTTAGAGACAGCATCGATCGCGCGAAACAAGCCGAGCGCGATGGACGCTGGGCCGATGCGTGCACGGTGTACGAAAGTCTGGTGCGGGATCCCGATACGCTCGCGACTACACGTCTCGCTGCACTCAGATGGTTGGGACGCGCCTACCTCGAGCAGGGCAATCGTGGAGCGGCACTCGACGTCCTCGAAGCAGCGGTAACCTCCGCGGATATCGTCGGCTCTCCGCCGGCGGTCGCCCAGGCCCTCAATGTCGTCGGGATAGTTTATCAGGTCGCCGGCGATCTGGACCAGGCGGCGACGATCTACGCGGCGGCGCGCGAGAAGGCGGAGCTCGGTGGCGACGGGGCGCTCATGGCGATGATCGACCAGAATCTCGGCACCGTCGCCATGATTCGCGGTGACGTACGCGGCGCCCTCGAGGCCTATCGACTGAGTCATCTCGGATATCAAGCGCTGGGGATGCGCAATCACGAAGCGCAGGTGCTAAACAACATCGCTTTGGCTTACATGGAGCTGGGTGAGCTGTCCGACGCGGAAGTGGCGTATAACGAGGCCACTCGCGCGTTCGAGGAGGACGGCGATCACGCGCGCCAGCTCTATCTCGCGGTTAACAAGGTGCAGCTCTACATCGCCGGGCGTCGTTACGACGAAGCACTGGCACAATGCAATGAGCTATTGACGGTGGCAACGGCCGAGACCGCGCCTTGGCTGGGCGAGGTTTTCCGGCACCTCGGCGTCATCGCCAGGGAGCGCGGCGATTTTGCCCAGGCAACCGACAATCTCCTCAAGGCGGAACAGCACTCGCTGGAAAGCGGCAATCTCCTGCAGCGAGCGGATGTGTCAGAGCAACTCGCGGAGGTCTATTGGGCGCAGGAGCGGCATCGCGACATGCTCCAGCGCCTCAACGAAGCCCACTCTCTCTACTCCCAGCTCAAGGCGCAGCATCGGGTCGCCCAGGTCGAGAAGAAAAACGGGGCGCTCGAAGCGCGCTTCCTGGAGATGGCGAAACAGTGGGGTGATTCGATTGAAAGCAAGGACCGCTACACGCAGGGTCACTGCGAGCGCGTCGCGTTCTTCGCTTGCGTGCTTGCGGACAGTGCCGGCTTCAATTCGCGATCGCTGTTCTGGTTCCGGATCGGCGCGCTGCTCCACGACATCGGTAAGATCATCGTGCCGACTGAAGTCCTGAACAAACCGGGCAAGCTCACCGACGAGGAATGGGCGATCATGAAGCGCCACCCGGAAGCCGGGCTCGAGCTCGTCGCGGACATCGATTTCCCAGGCGACATCTGGGCGATCATCCGCAACCACCACGAGCGCTGGGATGGCGCCGGCTATCCCGACGGACTGAAAGGCGATGAAATCCCATTCGCGGCGCGGATTCTTTGCGTCGCCGACGTGTACGACGCCCTGACAACGACCCGATCGTACCGGCCAGGGCTGACCCATGCGCGCGCGGCGGAGATAATGAGGGCGTCAACCGGCCAATTCGATCCCCAGCTTCTGGAAACCTTCCTCGTTTGGGCGGAAACAGCTGATATTCCGGGTCGGCCAACACCCCAGCGAATGGCGATTTTTGCGTCAGGAGTGGCCGAGTGAATGCGAAGAAACCCCGATAAAGGAATGTTTCTTTTTGGAACGGAACGTTAGACCAAAACGGACCACTGAGGTGGTCCGGAATTCGTAAGCTTTTGTGAATAGCGAGGTTAGGGGAGGGCACGGGCTATGCCAAGGTTGAGCTTGGATTACATAAAGTCTCTTACCGAGGTGGTGTACGATGTTCAGTCACCGCGTGTTTCGATACCTCGGGCTGGCTTTGAGTGCCGCAGCTGCTCTTTCTTGCGGCGACATCACCAGTCCAACGAGTCCAGCCCCAGCAAAAGTCCTCCCGCAGGCGTCGACTATGCGGGCGTCCTTTTCCCGTTATATCCTCATCTCCGGCGCGTGGGTATGCGTCGAAGGGTGCGATGTGAGCGCCAAGTAGACCGTCGATTACGGCTTCAACCGGCACCAGCGAGGTACAAGACATGAGAAATTCGACGGTCTGGGAGCAATATGAAACAGACTGATCCGGGAGAAGACGCGCGTCAATCAGGAGAAGGCGCGCATCATCCAGAACGCGCGCGTCATCCAGAAGGCGCACGTCAATTGGTCGATCGAGCCCGCGACGCAGAACGGCGCGGAGAGACCGCCAGATCACTCGGACTGTACGACCGCGCGATCGAGGCTCTCGAGGGGAAGCAGGATGCCGCCCTTCTCGCTGATGCTTTGCGGTGGAAGGGCACGATTCACCGCGAGCAGGGCGAAACCGAAGCCGCGTATCGCTGCTACACGCAAAGCCTGATTCACGCCGAAAAATGCGGCTCTATCAGCTCTATGGCGCATGGGTTCAATTGCCTGGCAATCATTGCGCAGCGTCGCGGCAATTTTCTCGAAAGCGAGAAGCTCTACTCGCAAGCCTCGGAGCTCGCGGGGAAAGCGGGTGAAGCCCGACTTCTCGGAATGATCGAGCAGAACCGCGGCGTCCTCTTCAACATGCGCGGCAACTTCGTGGCCGCCGAAGCTCGCTTCACCAATAGCCTTGGCGCGTTCGAGCAGACGAATGATGACGAAGCGATATCGTGGGTGCTCAACAATCTGGGCATGCTGTACACCAAGCTGGGTCATTACCAGCGGGCGATCGAGACGTTCGTGAGAGGCTTGACGATCGCGAAGTTGCGTGGCGATTCACTGGTCGAGAGCATTCTCATTCTGAACCTGGCCCAAGTCTGGGTGGCAACCGGTAAGCTCGACGAGGCGGAGAAAGCTTGCATGTCGTCTCTAGAGGGTGCGCAGACACGCGGCGACCATCTTACGATCGCTGAGGCGCTCAAGTGCCGGGCGAGAATCGAGCGCGAGCGAGGCGCGTTCCACGAGAGCATTGCGACGCTTCGAATAGGGATTTTCGAAGCAGAGGGACTCGAAGACCGGCTGCTCCAGGCCGAGATGCTCCGCGAATTCGGCCAGACATCGAGGGCGCTTGGTAACGCCGCGGATGCCCGACTGGCATGGCGAGAAGCGGCCGAGTCATTCGAGGACGTCGGCGCCCAGCATGAGGCCGCCGAAATCAACGCCCTGATCGCCTCACTTCCGAGCTAAGCCCCTCCTGGGGCGCTCCCCCACCGATAGGGGTTCCGCAAGGCCCTAAGTCCAGAAGAATGGGTGACTTGGCTCCCCGTTTCTTCGTCTCCTTACATAAGCCCCCCTTGGGGGCCAATTCGCTCGGTCAACTCAAATTCCGCGCGCGGATTGTTCGATCGTCCGCACGAAAAAGGAACGGTGTAATTATCACAGCCCGATCGCAGTTGGCGTCCGCGGACCGCTGGGACTCCCATGTAATAGGTGAGAGCACGGCCATTCGTGAAGTCATTGGCCTTGCGACCCAGGTAGCGGCGAGTCGCAGCATGACCGTTTTGCTCGTAGGCGAGACCGGGACTGGCAAGGAGCTCTTTGCGCGCGGCCTTCACGCGGCGAGTTCGCGTGCGACCGAGCCCTTCGTGGCAATCAATTGCGCCGCAATTCCCGAGACACTGCTCGAAAGCGAGCTGTTCGGCCACGAGCCAGGCGCATTTACCGACGCACGCGCCCTCAAGCGCGGCCTGTTCGAGGTCGCAGGTACTGGCACAGTATTTCTCGACGAAGTGGCAGAGCTTCCGCTCAAGTTGCAAGCGAAGCTATTGCGCGTGGTCGAAGACCGGCGGTTTCGGCGCCTCGGCGGCTCGGAAGAGCGGGCTCTGTCGGCGCGCATCATCGCGGGTACCAACTCCTCGCTCGAGACGGCCGTTGCCGACAATCGCTTCCGCGCTGATTTATTCTACCGGCTGAACGTCGCGCGACTCGAGCTTCCGTCGCTGCGTGAGCGGGACGGCGACATTCCAATTCTTGCCAACTACTTTGTCAAGCGACACGCCGAAGCCGAGGGCCGAGAGAACCTGCGTCTTGGACAGGATTCGGTCAGCGCGCTGGAGAGACACCGTTGGCCGGGTAATATTCGTGAGCTCAAGAACGTCATCGAACGTGCTGTGGTTGTCTGCACCGGCGATGTCATTCAGCCCCACCACCTTTCGCTGCAGCGGAGGTCGTTTATCCCTCTGGTCGAAACTCCCGCTGGCGGCGTGATCCGAATACCCGCTGAAGGCAAGTCGCTCCAGGCGATTGTCGACGAGGCGATCCACACGACCATCGGGCTGACGGGCGGTAATCTCAGTGCCGCGGCCCGCATTCTCGGAATCTCGCGGCCGACCCTGACGAGAAAGCTCCGCGACGAGGGCTCCGCCCGCCGCACAATCCTCGCTTCGTCATGAGAGTGCGCTACACTCCTCGCTCAAACGAGGTAGAATCGCCGGAGATAAGAGTACTGATAGAGGCGGCAAAACTCGCCGAACGCGAGGGCCGGTGGAGCGATGCCTCGGTTCGCTACGAAGCCCTGGTACGGAACCCATTCGCAAGTGATCACACCAGACTTTCCGCGCTGCGGTGGCTGGGAAGAGCATACCTCGAGCAGGGCAATCGCGGCGCGGCCATAGATGTTCTGGAAGCGGCGGTTGCCGCCGCGACTCAGGCTGGCTCGCCGTCCGCGATCGCCCACGCGCTCAATGTGGTCGCGATAGTCCACCAGACCGGCGGAGATCTGGACCGGGCCGAATCGATGTACACCGAGGCGAGACTCACCGCCCAGTCGATCATGGACGCCGAAGCGCTCGCGATGATTGACCAGAATCTCGGCACCGTCGCCAGCATTCGCGGCGACATGCACCGCGCGCTCGAGGCGTTTCATCTTAGCCTAGATGGCTACCGCGCGCTCGGCATGCGGGACCAGGCAGCGCAGGTTCTCAACAACATCGGACTGGCTTACAGCGACATGGGCGAGCTCGAACGCGCCGAAGCCGCGTACACAGAAGCCGAGCAGGCCTTCGGCGAGGAACGCGACCAGACCAACAAGCTGAACGTCGCGCTCAACCAGGTGCAGCTCTGCATCGCGACCGAACGGTTCGACGAAGCGATGGATCGAGTCGAGCCACTGCTCGCGCTCACTGGGGAGATCGCACCCTCATGGCGCGGAGAGGTCTTCAGGCACGTTGGCGTGATCGCGCGCGAGCGCGGTGACTACGTCAAGGCGGCCGAGTATCTGGGGCGAGCATGCGAATGCGCCGAGGAAGGAGAGGACCTGCTACTCAAGGCCGACGTGACCGAGCAGCTAGCCGAACTTTACTGGACGCAAAAGCGGCATCGCGACATGCTCTTGAACCTCAACCAATCGCACGCTCTCTACTCGCGGCTGAAGGCGCAGCATCGTGTCGCGCAGGTGGAGCGACGAAACGCAGCACTCGAGGCGCGATTCCTGGAGATGGCGCACCACTGGGGCGATTCGATCGAAAGCAAGGACCACTATACTCAAGGCCACTGCCAACGCGTGGCTTTCTTTGCGTGCGTGCTCGCCGACAGCGCCGGAATGGATTCGCGCTCACTGTTCTGGTTCAGGCTCGGCGCGCTGCTCCACGACATCGGGAAGATCATCGTGCCCACCGAAGTGCTGAACAAGGCAGGCGAGCTGAGCGAGGAGGAATGGGCGATCATGAAGCGCCACCCGGAGGCGGGACTCGAGCTGGTGGCGGATATCGATTTTCCAGGGGACGTTCGCGCCATCATCCGGAATCACCATGAGCGCTGGGACGGAGCTGGGTATCCAGACGGTCTGACTGGAGAAGAGATTCCGTTCGCCGCGCGGATTCTCTGTGTTGCCGATGTTTATGACGCGCTGACGACCGCGCGCTCGTATCGGGATTGCATGTCGCATGCGCGCGCGGCCGAGGAGATGCGAGCCCAGAAAGGACAGTTCGACCCGCAGCTGCTCACGACATTTCTCGAGTGGGCCTCAGCGAATGCAACCGAGCATTCGACCCCGCAGCGCGTCGCGACCTTTGCGATGGACACCATTTCTACGGAAATCCGGCCCTAATGGGTGGAAGATCGGTTTTCTCGATCACGCTGTCGGCGATTTTTCTTCTCGGCGCGTGTTCGGGGGATAAGCGTGTGGGCGGAACTATCGTGCTTTCCTCTGCCGCGGATGCCGACGTTCTTTTTCCACCGCTCACGATATCGGTTCAGGGGAAGGAGATCGTTGACCAGGTCTTTGACAACCTCGCCGACATCGGCCCGTCACTCAACACGGTTGGCGACGCCGGATTTACGCCGCGGTTAGCGGATCGCTGGCGGTGGAGTTCCGACTCACTGTCGGTGGCTTTCCATATAAATCCACGGGCACGGTGGCATGATGGCATTGCAGTGGGCGCCGGAGACGTGCGATATACGTTTCAGCTGGTAAAGGACACATCGCTCGCTTCGCCGCTCGCCTCGAATCTCGATAACGTGGATTCGGTGTCGGTTCCGGACTCGCTCACGGCAGTCGTGTGGTTTCACCGCCGTGCTCCGGATGCATTCTTCAAGGCGGCTAGTCCGGTAGTGATTCTGCCCGCTCACCTGTTGCGTCAAATTGCGTCGACCGGATTCCAGGGTAGCGGTTTTGCGCGGGCGCCCGTGGGAAGCGGGCGGTTCCGGTTCGCGGCGTGGGATCGCGGATCCCGAATCGTACTCAAGGCGGATAGCGCGAATTATCGGGGCAGGCCCGTCGCCGACCAGGTGATCTGGCTTGTGTCGCCGGACTATCAGACGGCGTCGGTAAGATTCCTCAGCGGCACCGCTGATTTCCTCGATGTCGTGAAGCCGGAGCTGATTCCGCAGGTGAAGGCGAAGGGCGCCGACGTTATCATCTCTCCCGGGAGTCTCGACTACGGCTACGCCGCATTCAATCTGCGCAACGCCACGAACACCGGACCGCATCCTGTTTTCGGAGATCGCGACACCCGCAGAGCGCTGGTGATGGCGATCGACCGATCCGCGATCGTGCACAACGTGTTCGACACGCTGGGTCTTGTTGCCCACGGGCCGGCGACCCGGATCATGCCGACGAGCGATTCAACTATCGGAATTCCGTACGATCCTGAGAAGGCCTTGCGCACGCTCGACTCGCTCGGGTGGAAGCGTGGAGCGGATGGCATGCGCGCTCGCGGAAAGACACCGCTCGCCTTCGCGCTCATGGTTCCAGGCTCCAGCCCGATCCGAATGAAGATCGCCGTTCTTCTTCAGGAGCAGTGGAGGAAGGCGGGTGCGAACGTCCGTATCGAGGCGCTGGAGTTGAACACGTTTGGCGCACGAATGGAAGAGCGAAAGTTCGAGGCGCTGCTGAACGCCTGGCACATCGACCCGACGCCTTCATCGGTGCGAGAGGAGTGGGCCAGCTCCGAGATCAAGAAGGGCGGTTACAACGCTACGTCCTATAGGAGTCCGGTCTTTGACGCGGTGATCGACAGCGCGGTGAACGAGATGAACCCTTCACGCAGCGTTCAGTTATATCGGCATGCCTACAGAATTCTTACCGACGATGCACCCGTCATGTGGATCTACGAGTTGCGCAATGTTCAAGGCGCATCGAAGCGGATTCACCCCGTGGGAATCCGGCCCGATGCGTGGTGGGCGGGGCTTGCGGATTGGTCGGTCAGTCCGAGTCGTTGAACTACAACTTACGACTACCGGCCAGGGGCCGGATCTGTAGGTCGGCTCCCATGAACAGCCCGCACGTAGCCAACAGCCGGTCCGCCGATAGCCCCCGGCCGGTAGTCGTAAGTTTGCAGTTCCCAAGAAAAAAGCCCGACTGAAATCAGTCGGGCTTTTTTCATTGCTTAGGAACTCTATTTCTTTTCGTCGACTATCTCGTAGTCAGCCTCGACCACGTCGTCGGCGGGCTTGGCCGCACCGTCGCCGCTGGCTGTCGATCCCGCTCCGGCAGGCTGACCAGCCTCGGGCTGTGCGCCGGCCTGGCCCTGCTGCTGGTAGAACGCCTGCCCGGCCTCGCTGAACACCTTCGTCAGCTCTTCCTGCGCCGCGCGGATCTCCGTCATGTCGTCGCCCCGGAGCGCCTTGCGGGCCCTTTCGACGGCGGCATCGACCTTGGCTTTCGTATCCGGGGTGACCTTGTCGCCCCACTCCTTCACGTTCTTCTCGACTTCGTACGTCATCGAGTCGAGACGATTGCGCGCATCGATCGCCTCACGCTGCTTCTTGTCTTCGGCTGCGTTCTTCTCCGCGTCCTTGACCATGCGATCGATCTCGGCGTCGGAAAGTCCGCTCGAAGCTTCGATGCGGATCTTCTGCTCCTTACCCGTGGCCTTGTCCTTCGCGGTCACGTGCAGGATGCCGTTGGCATCGATGTCGAACGTCACCTCGACCTGGGGCATCCCGCGTGGTGCGGGCGGAATTCCGGTCAGCTGGAATTTGCCGATGGTCTTGTTGTACGTCGCCAGCTCGCGCTCGCCCTGTAGAACGTGAATCTCCACCGTCGTCTGATTGTCGTCAGCCGTCGAGAAGGTCTCGCTCTTTTTGGTCGGGATCGTGGTGTTGCGCGGGATGAGGACGGTGGTGACTCCACCCAGCGTCTCGATGCCGAGTGAGAGCGGGGTGACGTCGAGCAGCAGAACATCCTTCTGCTCGCCGGTGAGAACCGCGCCCTGGACCGCGGCACCAATCGCCACGACTTCGTCCGGATTCACGCCCTTGTTCGGATCCTTGCCGAAGAACTTCTTGACGATTTCCTGAATCTTCGGAATACGGGTGGATCCACCGACGAGAAGAACTTCGTCGATCTCGTTCGGCTTGATGCCCGCATCCTTGAGCGCCTGCTCCATCGGCGGAATCGTCCGCTGAATCAGGTCGTCCACGAGCTGCTCGAACTTTGCTCTGGTGAGCGAATAGTTGAGGTGCTTGGGTCCGCTCTGATCGGCGGTGATAAAGGGAAGGTTGATGTCCGTGGTCTGCGTCGTGGACAATTCCATCTTCGCTTTCTCGCCTGCTTCCTTGAGGCGCTGGAGCGCCATCGGATCCTTGGAGAGATCGATAGCCTGGTCGCGCTTGAACTCTGTTACGAGCCAGTCGATTACGCGCTGGTCGAAGTCGTCTCCACCGAGGTGCGTATCGCCATTCGTGGACTTCACTTCGAACTGACGCGAACCCTCGACGTCGTACAGCTCGAGCACCGAGATGTCGTACGTTCCGCCACCAAGATCGAAGACGGCAACCTTCTCGTCCTTCTTCTTGTCGAGTCCGTAGGCGAGTGCCGCCGCGGTTGGCTCATTAATGATGCGGAGCACGTCGAGGCCGGCGATCTTGCCGGCGTCTTTGGTCGCCTGGCGCTGCGAGTCGTTGAAGTATGCAGGCACTGTAATGACGGCCTTCTCGACCTTGTAGCCGAGATAGTCTTCCGCTGTCTGCTTCATCTTCTGGAGGATCATCGCGGAGATCTCGGGCGGAGAATAGCGCTTGCCCTGTACCTCCACCATCGCGACATCGTTGGGGCCGGCGACGACCTTGTACGGAACGCGCTTGATCTCTTCGGTGACTTCCGAGACCTTGCGCCCCATGAAGCGCTTGATCGAGAAGACCGTGTTCTGGGGATTGGTTACCGCCTGTCTCTTCGCGATCTGACCAACGAGCCGCTCGCCATCCTTCGTGAAGCCGACGACCGAGGGCGTGGTCCGTCCACCTTCCGCGTTGGGGATGACGACGGGGTCTCCGCCTTCCATTACCGCAACAACCGAGTTGGTGGTACCGAGGTCGATGCCAATTACTTTATCTGCCATCTCTGTTTCTCCTGGCATTCAGCCGATGCGGCTCCTGCCGTTTTTGGACGCTTATAGATGGCGCGTACTCCGCGCCACACCGGTCAGAGGCAAGCGAAGGGCCGTGTTTTTCTGCCATAACGGCGGGATTTCGCGACGAGCAGGCGGCTGAGTCGTGCCAACTTGCCCAGTAGGATTGAAGTTGCCATCTTGGCGCCTCTCGTTCCGTTCGCTTTTCGAAGGAGCCATCGATGAGTCGCCCGGTCTCGATCTCGTCAGTCGCCTTTGTCATCCTAACGATGAGCGTTGCTGTCCCGGCGGCGGCGCAGACGGCCCGAGCTCCGAGGCAGATCGATGTGATTGCAGCTGACTTTGCCTTCCTGCCCTTGCCGGTGCGGATCCAGGCCGGACCAACTGTCTTCACCTTTGCTAATCAGGGCAAAGTTCAGCACGAGCTCAGTCTCGCCCGTCTCAAGCAAGGCGTGACCATGGAGGATTTCGTCAAGGCGCGGGAGGACCAGCCCCGCCGCAGGGAGCTGATCGACCGGTCGGTCGGAATTCTGATTGCCGGCCCGGGCAACACACCCGACGGGCGGATATTGGTCAACCTGGTAAGGGGGGCGACCTACGTAGTTTTCTGCAACCTCAGAGACAGGCCGGACGCCCCAGGGCACCTCATGTTTGGCATGTACACGAGTTTCACGCCAAAGTAGTTGGGACGCTGCGGCGAAGAGCGCATCGACGAGCTCTGGACTCCGCTAAATTTCGCGGTCACAACCACGACCTGTCCACTCAAACGCGAACGTAAGTAAGTGATCCCGCTCAGCAACGAGCTTCCTACCATTCGCACGCCGTGGATGACCTACGCGATCCTGGCCGCGATGTTCCTGACGTGGATTTTCGTCCAGGGGGCGGGTTTCGATCAGCAGGCGCTCGCGGCCAGCGTATGCAATCTCGGAATGGTTCCAGGCGAGATCACGCACCTGGCGCCATTGGGTGAAGCGGTACCGCTCGGACGCGGAATTGCATGCGTCATCGACAACGACCCCATCAACATTCTTACGCCCTTCATCTCCATGTTTCTGCACGGAGGTTGGGGCCACATTCTCGGGAACGCGCTTTTCTTCTGGGTCTTCGGGAACAACATCGAAGACAGTCTGGGTCACTTTCGCTTCCTGCTGTTCTACCTCGTTTGCGGCCTGGCGGCAGCAGTGGCGCACATCCTCGCCCAACCAGCTTCACCGCTTCCTACCGTAGGCGCATCAGGAGCCATCTCGGGAATTCTGGGCGCTTATCTCGTGCTCTATCCGAGAGTCCGCGTCAGAATGCTCTTCTTCTTCATCATCTTCTTCAAGGTGATTCCGATTCCGGCCTGGATGGTCCTGATCTGGTGGTTCTTCTGGCAGCTTGTCGCAGCGTTGCCGGAGCTGACGAATGGCGCCGATCTGTCAGGTGGCGTCGCAGTCTGGGCCCACGTCGGCGGATTTCTGACGGGAGTGCTGCTCGTGAAGCTCTTCGAGAACCGCAGGTTGGTGATTCAGCGCTCAGTACCCCGCGTTTCGGGCTGATTTATAGCTCGGACGTTCGGGGCGGGGTAGATTCCCCGCCGAGACAGGTTTGAAGGAGTGTCTCGCACATTCTGGACTTTCATGGAGACGGTGCTTTGCGGATTCTTCCCCGGGACGAAAAGTTCTACGACATGTTCACCGAGCTGGCAAAAAGGCTGACCGGTTCGGCGACCATTCTTCAGGAGATGTTTCAGGATCCGACCCATCTTGACGCCAAAGTCACGGCGATCAAAGAGCTGGAACACGAGGCCGACAACCTGACCCACGACATCATCGATCGCATCGATCGGACCTTCGTCACTCCGTTCGACCGTGAGGACATCCACGCGCTCGCGTCGGAGCTGGATGACGTGATCGATCTGATCGACGGTACGGCTCGCCGAGCGCAGATTTTCCGGGTGCTGCGAGCCCGGCCCGCGGCTGTCGTTCTGGCCGAGGTGTTGGCGCGCGCCAGCTGCGCGGTGGAGGAAGGGGTTCGCGAGATGAAGAACGCGAAGCAGGTCTTCGCCATCAGCGAAAAGCTAAAGGTGCTCGAGGAGGAGGGCGACGCCGTCTATCACGAAGCGATGGGGAAGCTCTTCGCCGAGGGAGGCGACGCGCTAGAGGTCATCAAGTGGAAAGATCTCTACGACAAGCTCGAAGATGCGCTCGACCAATGTGAGGATGTAGGCAACGTGCTGCAAAGCATCGCGCTGAAGAACGCGTAGTGATCTACTACGTTGCCGCGATCGTTCTGATCGCGTTTATATTCGATTTCATAAACGGCTTCCACGACTCGGCGAATTCCATCGCCACGATCGTCGGGACGCGAGTTCTGAGCCCGTTGGCAGCGGTGTTTTGGGCCGCGTTCTTCAATTTTACCGCTGCATTCACCGCCGGCGAGCTCGTGGCCAAGGCGATCCAGAAGGGAATCATCCGGACGGATATCGTGACGCCCAACGTGATTCTGGCCGGTCTGCTCGGTGCGATTGCCTGGAATCTCATCACCTGGTTATACGGCATTCCCTCGAGCTCCTCGCATGCGCTCATCGGTGGCTACGCCGGCGCCGGAGTGGCGAAAGCTGGATGGAGCGCGATCACGTGGGGCACGAAATGGGTCCAGACATTGTCCTTCATCGTCATCTCGCCACTTGTTGGGGGGCTGGCAGGCTTCATTCTCATGGTCGCGGTGTACTGGACCTTCAAGAATATGGGTCCGGCGCGAGTCGATCGATTCTTTCGAACCATGCAGCTCGCCAGCTCCGCACTGCTGTCACATGCGCATGGCGCGAACGACGCTCAGAAGACGATGGGAATCATTGTCGGCCTTCTCGTGGCGGTGAAACCGCTGACCGCGACGCAGACGGGATTCCTGCACCACCTCTACGTAGCGGACGAGGGAATTCCGCTTTGGGTGAAGATGGGAGCGTACACCGCGATCTCGCTCGGCACGTTGTCCGGCGGGTGGAGAATCGTTCACACGATGGGCTCCCGGATCACGCGACTTCGTCCGGTGAGCGGATTCGCGGCGGAAACCGGCGGCGCGCTCGCGATCAGCATTGCGACGCATTACGGAATTCCTGTAAGCACAACGCATACGATCGCGGGATCGATTATAGGCGCGGGCGCGACTTATCGATTCTCCGCGGTGCGGTGGGGCATAGCGCAAAGAATCGTCTGGGCCTGGATCATTACGATCCCCGCGTCAGCGACTGTCGCGGCGCTCAGCTACTGGGCGCTGGCTGCAGGCGGCCTTCGTTGAAGTGATCTTCCTCGTGGTGGTGCTTGATCTGCTTCCCCTCCGCGAGGTAGACCGCGTCCTCGCCGATGTTCGTCGCCAGGTCGGCGATTCTCTCCAGATTCCGGCCCACCAGTAGGAGCTCGAGCGACGGCGTGATGGTCTTCGGGTCGGCCATCATGTGAGTGAGCAGTACGCGAAAAACGGAATCGTGCAGCGAGTCGACCACGTCGTCGTCCCTGCACACCTGGCGGCCCAGCGCTCCATCGGCGCGAATGAATGCGTCGAGCGATTCGCTAAGCATCTTGCGTGCTCTCCGCGCCATGACCTCGATCTCCGGAATGCTGATACTGACCTTGGGCTTATCGGCGAGACGAAGGGCAGATTCCGCGATGTTGACGGCGTGATCTCCAACGCGCTCCAAGTCGTTCGAGACCTTGATTGCGCCGATGATGAATCGGAGGTCGCGCGCCATCGGCTGCTGCAAAGCGAGAAGCTCGACCGCCGCCTGCTCCACTTCGATCTCGAGCCGGTTCAGCTCCGGGTCACCATCGATCACCAGCTTTGCCTTCTCGCGATCGCGGTTCATAAGAGCTTCAACGGCGATGTCGGTGCGCTCCTCGGCCTTTGAAGACATGCTGAGCAGCGTCTCCTTCAAGGAAGAAAGCTGATCGTGAAAATGTCTGAATCCCGCGGCGTTCGTGTCCGCTGTCATCCAAATCTCCCAGTGATGTATGCTTCGGTGCGTTCCTCTCGCGGGCTTGTGAAGATCTGCTCGGTAGGACCGAACTCGACGAGCTCGCCGGTAAAAAAGAACGCGGTGTATTCTGACGCCCTTGCTGCCTGCTGCAGATTGTGCGTCACGATGATGATCGTCAACTCCCGTTTCAGCTCGTAGACGAGCTCCTCGATTCGCTGAGTGGAGCTTGGATCGAGCGCGCTCGCCGGCTCGTCTAGGAGGAGCACTTCGGGCTGGTTGGCCAGGGCTCGCGCGATGCACACTCGCTGTTGCTGTCCGCCGGAGAGTCCGAGCGCCGACGAGCGGAGCCTGTCCTTGACTTCGTCCCATATCGACGCGCGCCTGAGCGAGCGCTCGACGATCTCGTCAAGCGATCCCTTGTCCCCGACGCCGTTGATGCGCGGACCGTAGGCGACGTTCTCGTAGATGGACTTTGGGAACGGATTCCAGCGCTGGAACACCATCCCGACTCGCTGCCTGAGAGCCACAATATCCAACGACGGGTCGTAGACGCTGTTTCCGTCGAGGCAGAGATCGCCTTCGTGGCGGATGCCGGGAATGAGATCGTTGAGCCTGTTGATTGATCTCAGGAATGTCGATTTGCCGCAACCCGACGGACCGATGAGCGCGGTCACCGATCGCGGGCGCACCGCCATCGAGATATTTCTGAGGGCCTGCTTCTTCTCGTACCAGAACGAAAAGTCGCGGGCCTCGATTGTGCCAACGGCATCGGCGGAGGCGACCGGAGTCGAAACTGGCGCAACCGCGGTCATCCGAACCGTCCCGTGATGTAGGACTCCGTACGCGGATCCCGGGGCGCGGTGAACAGTTGCCGTGTGGAAGCAAACTCGATCAGCTCACCCATGAGAAGGAATGCGGTGCCGTCTGAAACGCGCGCGGCCTGCTGCATGTTGTGGGTGACGATCACGACGGTGACGCTCTTTCGCAGCTCGTACACAAGCTCCTCGACCTTTTGAGTGCTGAGCGGATCGAGAGACGCCGTCGGCTCGTCGAGCAGAATCACACGTGGTCTCGTGGCCAGGGCGCGCGCAATACAGAGCCGCTGCTGCTGTCCTCCGGAGAGGGCCATCGCGCTCTCATCCAGCTGGTCCTTGACCTCGGCCCAAAGTCCCGCGCGCTGAAGCGCTTCTTCGACGATCTCGCTGGTCTCGCCACGTGCCGCGTGACTCTTGGCATCGACACGCAGGCCCGCCGCGACGTTTGCACGGATCGACATCGTGGGGAAGGGGGTCGGCCTCTGGAACACCATTCCCACGTGACGACGAACGGCAATTGGGCTGGTGCCCTCCCCATAGATCGAGCTGCCGAGAATTGCTACGGAGCCCTCGACACGCGCCAGCGGAACCGTCTCGTGCATCCTGTTGAAGCAGCGAAGCAGCGTAGACTTGCCGCATCCCGAAGGACCGATGATCGCGGTAACCGCGTTCTGGGGAATCGAGATGGACACATCCTTGATGGCGGCATTGTCGCCAAAGAACGCCCAGAGGTGATTCGCGACGATGCACGGCTTTGTCGAGTCCGGCGAAGCGATTGTCTCCGGTGCGCGCAGCTGCACCACGGGTGTCACGGGCCGTGGGGGTTTCTCGCGAAACACTTCAGTCGACTGGAGCACCGAACCTGGACCTCGTTACGAAGCGAGCCGCAATGCTGATGATCAGTACCATCGTTATCAATACCAGAGCCCCGGCCCATGCCAGGCGGTGCCACTCGTCGTAGGCGCTCAGGGAGTAAGCAAAAATCTGGAGCGGGATTGCTGCTATCGGCTGATGCAACGAGGTTGACCAGAACTGATTCCCGAGCGCGGTGAAGAGCAAGGGAGCGGTCTCGCCGGCAATCCTTGCCACGGCCACGAGAACGCCCGTCGCGATGCCAGCCATGGCTGTACGGAGAACAATCGAGATTGACGTCCGCCACCTGGCATAACCCAACGCCAACGCAGCCTCTCGCAAGGAGGTCGGCACGACGAGTAGCATTTCCTCCGTTGTTCGAGTCACGAGGGGAATCATCATCGACCCGAGCGCGACGCCTCCAGCGAACGCCGAGAAACCGGCTCGCTTCACGAGAAGCTCCCAGGCGAAGATTCCAATCACGATCGACGGCAGTCCGTTGAGAACGTCAGCAAGAAAGCGAACGGTGTTTGCGAACGGTGTACCTCGTTTTTCAGCCAGGTAGAGGCCAGCACCGATTCCTATCGGCAATCCGATCAGGCTGGCCACTCCAATGAGAATGAGTGTGCCGACGATCGCGTTCGCCATTCCGCCTCCGACCTCGCCAACGGGCTTCGGCATGTGCGTGAAGAATGCAAGAGACAGGGACGAAGCTCCCTTGGCGACGATGTGCCCCAATATCAGAATCAGGGGAAGTGTAGCGAGGAGCGCTGCAAGGTAAGTGAGGCCGATCATCGCGCCGCTGACGACATGACGACCGCGCGCGGTACTCATTTCGCCTGGCTCCTCGAGACGCTCCAGACGAGCCACCGGGCAATGGCGTTCACGATCAGCGTGATGACAAATAGAATCGCCCCCACCGCCATGAGCGCGGAAAGGTGCAAATCGCTGGTCGCCTCGCTGAACTCGTTGGCGATCAGCGACGCCATGGTATAACCCGGCGCGAACAAAGACGGGGAGATCTCGAGGCGATTCCCGATCACCAGGGTAACGGCCATCGTTTCACCCAAGGCGCGCCCCAGCCCCAGCATGATTCCGCCAATGATCCCGGATTTGGCGAAAGGGATTACCGCATCCCGGATCATCTCCCATCGCGTGGCTCCAAGCGCGAGCGCGGCCTCGCGCTGTGATCGCGGTACTGCCATCAGCACTTCGCGCGATACCGAGGAAATGTACGGAAGCGCCATTATCGCCAATATCACTCCCGCCGCCAACATGCTTGGTCCGTAAGCGGGTCCGCGGAAGAACGGTGTTGCCCCCAGGTGAAGTGTGTCGCGGAGAAAGGGCATTACGTGCTCGCGCAGGAGCGGAATGAGAACGAAGATCCCCCACAAGCCGTAGACAACACTGGGAATGGCCGCGAGCAGATCGACGAGAAACCCCACAGGCTGGCGCAGCCATGTTGGCGAGAACTCAGACAGGAATATCGCCACGCCGATCGCCAGCGGCGTTGCTATGATCAAGGCGACAGCGGAGGAGACGAGCGTCCCGTACAGCGCCGGCGCGGCGCCGAAGTGGCCTGCCCTCACGTCCCAGTCACTCGTTGTGACTATCGACAGGCCCAGCTTGGAGAAAGCGGGCCACGCCGCCACAAAAATTGCGAGCGCGATCGCGACAACCAGCGCCGGCACTACGAACGCGCACGCCGCTGTGAGAATTTCGTAAATCCTGTCGCTGACCGCGGATCCTTCGACTCGGAGGCTGCGGCGGTCTTTTTCCAGCCACTCAGCCGGAAGAGAGGTCACTTCGCTCCAGCGAGATCGATCGTGGCGATCTTGGCTTTCACCGTCGTCACCATCTCAGTCGGCAGCGGCGCGTAATCAAGCGTTGGGGCGCTCCTCTCTCCCTCGGTCATGGCCCAGTTGAGGAAGTCGACCAGTTTCTTTCCTTTCACCGCGTCCTTCTGATGCTGGTAGACCAGAAGCCAGGTGAAAGATGAAATTGGATAGGATTGTGCACCCGGGGCATCGACGATCGAAATGCGGTAATCCGTATTGGCCGGAAGTGACTGTGCTACGCCGGCCGCTGCAGCAGTGACTGCTGGAACGGACGCCGCCACATACTGCCCCGCTTTGTTTCGGACGAGGGCGGCAGGAAGGTTGTTCTGTTTCGCGTACGCTAGCTCGACGTAGCCGACTGCGCCGGGTGTTTGCTTCACCTGACCGGAAACTCCTTCGTTACCCTTGCCGCCGAGACCCACAGGCCATTTGACCTCTTTGCCTTTTCCCACGCTGGTGTGCCAGGCAGGACTGACTTTGTCGAGGTAGTCGGTGAAAATGTACGTCGTTCCGCTGCCATCCGACCGGTGGACCACCAGGATGTCCTGATTGGGAAGCGTGACACCGGAATTCAGCGATGCGATCCTGGTGTCATTCCACTTTTTGATGCGGCCCATGAAGATGTCCGCGATCACACTGGGAGTCAGCTTCAGAACCGCGGTTACTCCCGGAACGTTGTAGGTGATTACGTCTGCACCGAGCACCGTCGGAATGTGAAGTATCGGACCGCCCTTGGCCTTCGCCAGCTCCTCGTCGCTCATCGGGCCATCTGAAGCCCCGAAGTCGACTGTCTGCTCCGATATCTGCCGAACCCCACCCCCGGATCCGATCGACTGATAGTTGATCTTTATGCCGGTGGCGTTCGCGTAATCGGAGAACCACTTGGAATAGATCGGATAGGGGAAGGTGGCTCCCGCTCCGGTGAGATCTGCCCCTCCACCAGAGGACGCCGTCGACGAGGCCGTGCTGGAGTTACTTCCGTCTCCCTTCGCGCACGCGACGGCCAACAACATGAGGGCGCCGAGATTCATAGCTCTCATTGAACGGCTCCTTTTTTTGATTTGGAGGGACCCAGGTGCCCTAAAAATAGGAGCGCCCCCGAAGGGTCACGACAAAGGTCAGGTAACGACATTGTCACAACCGCCGCGAGGGCGCTCCGAACCCCTATAAGGTGCCGCTAGAAGTTCGCCACCAGGTGCAGGAAGTACGTCTTGGTTGCCGCGGCAATCGCTCCCGAGTGCGGAGTCTGTTCCTGATAGTCCAGGGATATTGCCGACTTCTTGTTGAGGTCCCAGGTGAGACCGCCGATCACGGTATTGATGTAGGCGTCGGTGGAAGTGTTCGGCTTGGCACGGTCAAAACGGGCGATGAGGCCGAGCGGGAACGTCGACTGATCGTTCATCAGCTGGAAGGGCTTGATCGTCACGAACCCGGCGATGAGTTGCCCGGTACTGTCGACCTCGACCCGCGGCGCTACAACCGTGTTAGCTCCCGTTTCTTTCGCATCCTTACGACTATCCCACTCGGCGCCGGCGGTGAAACGGGGGTCGCGCAGGCCTGCGAAAACGCCGTATCTCGTCCGTGGAAGCGACGATCCAACCGGCCCGACTTGTCCAGCCCCACCGGCGGCAAAGCTGCTGGCTAATGCACCCAGGTACCCCCAGCCCGTCAATGCGAAGGTCTTGATGACCTTGTTGTCCGACGCCGAGAGTGGCGTGATGGTGAGCCTCGCCGCGTAGTCCTTGAACCGGTCCGTCTCACGTGAGGTGTAGCCAGACCCGTTCACGATCGTCGCGTAAAACTCACCGAACTTGTTGGGAAACGTCCACAAGGTGGCCACGCCTGCGTCCGCAGACGAGAAGTAACCTGCGCGCTCGACGGGCGTTTGAGAAATCCAGCGCGGCCAAAATTGTTCGACGTGATCGATGACTACGTTGTGAAGCAGGCCGCCCCGAATGTTCGCATTCCAGGTAGCGCTCTTGATCAAATCGTACTGGAGGTACGCGTACTTCGCGCGGATTACCCAACCTCTATAGAAGTTGTCGTTTGGCGTTGTGAGCTGCTGGAACACGTCCGCCGTGATGCGAATGCTGGCACGGTCACCGGCCGGCATCCTGAAGGTCAGGTACGTTCGCTCCAAGTCGAACTTGTTGGACGACTTCGCTGGTCCCTTGTCGCCACGATACTGGAAGTTGGCGTACAGCACCCCGGAGAAATCGACTGGAATCGAGACGGTAGCGGGCTGAGGCGCCGGTGGCGGCGGAGCAGGTCTGGTCGTGTCAATCGGCTGTTGGGCAGAAATCGCCAGCGGCAGAGCCAGCAGTCCGAGCGCGACGGTTATGATTTTTTTCATCGAGCGTCTCCGACGCGCGTGTCGGCGACCCGGATCGTCTTCACTCTGCTCTTGAGCTGCGCAACCATTGTTGCGGGAAGCGGGGCGTAATCGAGCGATGCTGCCGACTTCTCTCCGTTATTGTAGGCCCAGCGCAGGAAGTCCACGAGCTTGGCACCCTTGACTCGGTCCGGCTGATTCTGGTAGACGAGAAGCCAGGTCATGGACGAGATCGGATAGGAATCCTTCCCGGGGGCATTCGCGATTGAGATGCGGTAGTCGGTGTTCTTGGGGAGCTTCACGCTCGCGGCCGCGGCGGTCACCGACGCGATCGACGGCGTGATGAAACGTCCGGCAGCATTGCGAACGTTGGCGTAAGGAAGCTGGTTCTGTTTTGCGTAAGCCAGCTCTACATAACCGATCGAGCCGGGCGTCTGCTTCACCTGTCCGGCCACGCCTTCGTTGCCCTTTCCACCAAGACCAACGGGCCACTTGATCTCCTTGCCTTTGCCGAGTGTGCTCGACCAGGACGGACTCACCGAAGTCAGATAGTCGCTGAAGATGTAAGTGGTCCCGCTGCCATCCGAGCGATGGACGACGAGGATGTCAGAATTGGGAAGAGCCACCCCGCGGTTCTGTGCGACAATCTGCGCATCATTCCACTTGGTGATCTTCCCGGCAAAAATATCCGCGATCGCATCGCCGGTCAGATTGAGCGGACGGGTGAGACCGGGAACGTTGTACGTGATGACGACCGCGCCCATCACGGTCGGGAAATGAAGGACCGGCCCGCCTTTGGCGTTCGCGAGCTCCTGATCGCTCATCGGACCGTCGGAAGCTCCGAAATCGACGGTTTGTTCGGACAGCTGTCTGATGCCGCCGCCAGATCCAATCGACTGATAATTGATTTTTACGCCGGTGCTCTGGGCGTAATCCGAGAACCACTTCGAATAAATGGGATACGGGAACGTCGCGCCCGCTCCGGTGAGATCCACTGATTGTGCAGCCGCAACAACTGAGAACAACGCACCTGTTGCAAGTGCGACAGCGATGCTGCGAACGGTTTTGATCACTTTGGCTCCGAGAGAGGTGGTTTGTCGCGCTACAAGCTCTCTCAGCCACGTCACGGACAGTCACATGGAACGTAAAGGCTCTGTCACGACTGATGCGCGATCGGAGCGCCGGGAAAGAAGATACTGACCGTGGTACCGACACCAACTGTGCTGTCTGCTCTTACCGTACCCCCATGCGCCTCAACGAGATGCTTCACGATCGCGAGCCCGAGTCCGGTGCCGCCGGCGTCGCGCGACCGGCCGCTGTCGGCGCGATAGAATCGCTCGAAGATTCTTGGGAGGTGCTCGGGCGGAATGCCGCTGCCCGTGTCGTCGACGGCGACGGAGACTCCGTCTCCATTACGCGTCGTGCGGATCGTGATTCGCCCTCCTTCCCCTGTGTGACGGATCGCATTCTCGACCAGGTTCAAGAGGATTTGCTCGAGAGCCGTACGATCGGCATAAATCGTTTCGACTCCTTGCTCGATTGCCATGTCGAGCGTTGCACCTTTCTCTTTCGCGCTCACGGCGACTCGGCCGAAAACTTCGGAGGCCACGTCCGCAACCCGTATCAGCTGCGGCCGTGGCTTCCAGTGCCCCGTCTCGATGCGCGAAAGGTCCAGCAGCTCGTCGACGATCCGCTGCATGCGCTGTGTGTTACTGAAAATCGTCTTCGCGAATTCCGCTCGCATTGCCGGCGGCACGTTCCGATCCTGAAGCGTCTCTGCGAAGCCCCCGATGATCGTGAGGGGCGTACGAAGCTCGTGAGACACGTTGGCTACGAAATCCCGGCGCACAGCCTCGAGTTTCCGAATCGGCGTGAGGTCGAAGAGGGCAATGACCGCGCCGCCGTTGGCAAGAGGACGCGCAGTCAGGGACAACGTCGTCTCGCCGACAACTACCTCTTCGGGCTCGGTCTCGGTTCCGCTCAGGGCGAGCGATATCGCGCTACGCAAGGTTGCATCGCGCGGCAGAAAGTCGATTCCGAACGGGATCGGGCGGCGGATCGAAAGCAGTCGACGCCCGGTGTCGTTGATGCGGACGACTTCGTGCGACGGAGAAATCGCCATCACGCCTTCGTTCAGCGTTTCGACGAGCGCGGAGAGTATGGATTGCTCCGCCGCCAACGCCGAGATCCGCCCTTCCAATTGCTCGGCCAGCCGGTGGACGGCGTCGGCGAGATCTCCAACCTCGCCCGGTGCGGCAAGTGCCGGGTATCGCTTCCGCTCGCCTGCGGCGAGCGAGCGCGCGACATCTCTCAGGTCGGTAATCGGCCTTGAAACGGCGCGGGAGAACAGCGCGGCGAGAATCGCAGCAAGGAGGAAGGAGATCAGCCCTGCCACGAGAACGCCGCCGCGGGCTCGAGCGAAGATCTCCTCGACGGCTCTCGTCGTCACGGAGACACGGGCGATCCCGCGCGGCGCGTTGACGGCGACATAGAGCTGCTCCTCGCCGGTGGACGGGCTCATGCGCCGAATGGACCCGACTCCGTTCTTCCGCGCTTCGATTACTTCCGGGCGATTGCTGTGATTTTCCAGGGCTTTGAGCGCCGGTCCGTCAAATTCCGAGTCACCGACGACGTGTCCGGCGGAATCGATCAGTGTAACCCGGTGTCCCATTGCGGCACCGGCCTCATCTGCTAGCGAGTCGGGATCGACGCCTGACTTCCACTGCGTTGCCAGGAATTTCGCCTCTCCGGCGAGATCCTGAACTGCCTGCTCGGTGATGCTCGAGTACAGCTGGTTGTCGATGATGACGACAACCGAGACCACCATCACGCCGACGATCACGAGCGACTGGAGGAGCAGCCGGTGCGCGAGCTTCACGATCGTTCGCTTACGTTCCTGATGCGGTAGCCGAAGCCACGGACGGTCTCGATCAGATCACCAGCCTCGCCGAGCTTTACGCGCAGACGCTGCACATGCATGTCGACGGTTCGCGTCTGAATGTCGGGCGCTGCCTCCCACACAATTTCGAGCAGCAGATTGCGCGGCTGGACACGGCCTTTCCGTTCGGCAAGCAGAAGGAGCAGCTTGAACTCCGTCGGCGTCAGCTCGATTTCACGACCATCCACGGTCACACGGTGTTCCGTGCGGTCAATTCGCAGTGGCCCGATCTGTTTGACGTCGTCCGATTTCTCGCGTCCCGCCTTCACGCGCCGCAGAATTGCGCCGACGCGAAGAACGAGTTCCTGCGGGCTGAACGGTTTCGTGAGGTAATCGTCGGCGCCCAGGCTGAGTCCCTTGATACGATCGCTTTCCTCGCGCCGGGCGGTCAACATCAAGACTGCGATGCTCGAGGTGGCGCTGTCAGCGCGAAGTTCTTCCATGACCTCCAGTCCCGACAGGCCGGGAAGCATCAAGTCCAGAACCACTATGGAAGGCTTGTCACGTCGTGCAACCGCGAGGCCCTCGGGCCCGCTCGTCGCTGTTGACACCGTGTACCCGGACTTGGCGAGGTGGTAGGCAACCAGCGCTACAATATCGGGTTCATCATCGACGACCAGTACGCGCTCGGCAACAGCGCTCGTTTCAGTCACGTCCTGAAGTTGTGGGGCCCCTCCTCTCCGCGTCAACCGACGATGTGTCACGAGCATCTGGAGGAGGTGCTGCAACGTCTCTTCGACACGATTGCTCCCGATTTTGAGGAATGGGGAGAGCTAGCATGAACCCCCAAAGAGCGAAAGCTGATTTGACCCGTCCGTTACAAGATCGTGGCGAGCCGGTGCGCTGATCGATACGCAATGACCGGATCGCGCTAGTTTTGTCTGATCCATTACTGAGCCAGAGGCATTTCGAGTGACAATGAGGTATTTGGCGTCAGCGTCGCTTGGGTTTGGCGTGATGGCCAGCGCTCAAGCACAGAATCCTGCTGCACAGCCCGTCTCTCCGGCTCAGATCCTTCCGGCCGCGCAGCCGCAATTCCCAGCCGGGACACGCTTCCTCCGAATCATTGCGACCAATGATTTCCACGGCGCACTTGAGCCTCGTCCCGACGCGAACGGCATCCGTCGCGGAGGTGCCGCCTACGTTGCCGCCGCGGTCAATCGGGCGCGCACCGAATGCGCACCACGTTGCGAGACACTCTTGCTCGACGCCGGCGATCTATTTCAGGGCACTCCGGCGTCCAATCTTTCCTACGGCCGGCCCGTCGTGGAGTACTACAATAGAATGGGCTACGCCGCGGCCGCCCTCGGCAACCATGAGTTCGACTGGGGAACCGACTCCCTTCGCGCCCGCATGCGGCAAGCAAAGTTCGAAATCCTCGGCGCTAACGTTCGGTACACCGACGGCCGCGACGTGAGATGGATCCGCAATGACACGATCGTGAAACGCGGCGCCACGCGAATAGGAATCATCGGCGTATCTACCGTCTCGACTCCGACGACGACCCGAGCGGCCAATGTCGTGGGACTGCGGTTCGACGATCCGGCGCCGATCGTGGACAGCATTGGAACCGTGCTGAGAAAGCGCGGCGTGAACTTCGTAGTGGTGATCGCCCACGCCGGAGCGAGCTGCGGCCGGGACGCAGCGACGGAGTGCGGCGGAGAGATCATCGACCTTGCGCGACGACTCACAACGAAGGTTGACGCGATTGTGAGCGGACACACCCACACGCTCGTCAATACCGAGGTCAAAGGGATTCCTATCGTGCAGGCCCGCTCGAGCGGCCGCGCCATCGACGTCCTCGATCTCCCGATCGGCAGAAATTCAACTCTTCCGATCCGGCATCAGGTGCGTGAGCTCGCGGTCGATACCATGAGGCCTGTTCCGGCGATTGATTCGATCGTTCGCCGAGCTGTAGATCGGGTTGCGTCGCTCGTCAATCGTCGCGTCGCGACCATCCCAGTCACGCTCGCGCGTCAGGGTTCCCAGTATCCGCTTGGCAATCTCATCGCCGATGCCCAGCGTTGGGCCGCGAAGGGCGACGTCGCGATCATGAACAATGGCGGAATTCGAACGGAGCTTCGCGCTGGCGAAGCAACTTACGGATCATTGTTCGAGATCCAGCCGTTCGGGAACATTCTGTACTCCCTCACGATGACCGGTTTCCAGCTGCGAGGATTGATCGAGGCGATGCTCGGCAGGAGCTCGATCGACGATCACGTGAGCGGCCTGACGATCAGGTACGATGCGACCCGCCCCAAGGGTTCGCGCACCGTCTCGGTGACGACAGTGGATGGAGCTCCGCTCACCGATACGAAGACGTACAACGTGATCGTGAACGATTTCCTCGCAACCGGCGGTGAAGGCTACAACGCGGGCGGCCGCGCCACTGCTTCAAAACCGCTCAACATCGTGGATCTTGACGCGCTCATCGACTATCTCAAGTCGCTGCCCGCCCCGATCACCGCTCCGACAGAAGTGCGCATCGCTCCCGTTTCGCCATGAGCGAGAAGGTTCGCGTCTACATAAATGCCAGGGCGATCGAGGTCGATGCCTCGGCGACCGCTCTCGAAGCGGTAGAAGCCTGGGATGAAATACAGGCCGCCGCGGTTCGCAGCGGGGAGCGAATGATCACGGACAGCCGCGGCATCGTCACCGCCAACAACACGCCCGTGCACAACGGCGCGATTTTTCGCATCGTTCGCGCTCGGCAGACTGCCGCCGACGACCCGGACTTCAACCCATTGTAATGCCACTCTCGATATTCTCTAACAAGCTTCGCCAGCTTCCCAAGGCGGAGCTGCATTGCCATCTGGACGGCTCGGTCCGGCCCGCCACGCTTCTGGAACTGGCACGGGAGCATCGGATTCAACTGCCGAGGCACACGCCAGAGGAGCTGGCGGAGTTCATGAGAGTGGATGACGCCCAGAGCCTCGAGGATTACTTGCGACGCTTCGACGTGACGATCTCCGTCATGCAGAACGAGGACGCGCTCGAGCGCATCGCCTACGAGCTGGCCGAAGATGCCGCCGAGGACGGCGTGCGCTACATCGAGGTGAGAAATGCACCGCTTCTGAACGTCGTTCAGGGAATCACACTCGTGCAGGCGGTAGAAGCGCCGCTGCGCGGCCTTCGCCGCGCGGAGAAGGACTTCGACCTCACGGCGCGGTTCATCGTCTGCGGACTGCGCCAGTTTCCACCCGAAAGCTCACTCGAGATGGCCAGGCTCGCTGTCGAATTCAGCGACGAGGGCGTCGTGGCATTCGATCTGGCTGGAGGGGAAAAAGGAAATCCGGCGGCGCACCACGTCGAAGCATTCAGGTACGCGCGCGAGCACAATCTCGCCGTTACCGTTCACGCCGGTGAAGGGGACGGCGCCGAATCGATACGGCAGGCCGTGCACGTGTGCGGCGCCAACCGAATCGGTCATGGTACGCGGCTCATCGAGGACCCGGAGCTCACCCAGTACGTCAACGACCGGCGGATCGCGCTCGAGGTCTGCCTCACCAGCAACGTGCAGACCCGCGTCGCCGACTCGTACGCGACTCATCCCCTCCGCGAATACTTCGACCGCGGACTCAACGTGACGCTCAACACCGACAACCGCCTGATGAGCGGGACGACGCTCACGGACGAATACGTCCACGCGGCCGAGCAACTCGACCTGACCGTGGAAGAGCTGGCGGGGATTGCGCTCAATGGTTTTGAAAGCGCATTTCTTCCATGGGAGGAGCGACTCACGCTGATCGAGGAAGTATCGGACAAGATCGAGCAGCTGATCGGACCGGAAGAATGAAGAGTCAATACTCGACCGAAGCGGCGATCAAGGCTGCCGTGGCGATTCGCGAGCGTGCCAATTCCCGACATCCCAAAACCGGGATCATCCTCGGCTCGGGATTGGGTGGACTGGCAAAATCCATTGGCGACGCTGTTCGTATTCCGTTCCGCGACATTCCCGGTTTCCCCGACGCGACGGTCGCCGGACACGAAGGTGCTGTCATCCTGGGGCTGTTGGGCGGGCGTGAAGTTGTCGCGCTGAGCGGGCGATTTCACATGTACGAAGGGCACTCTGCCGCTGTCGCGGCCTTCCCGGTCCGCGTGTTCCACGCACTAGGGGCGTACGATCTTTTTGTCTCGAATGCGGCCGGCGGAATTTCACCCAAGCTGGCGGTTGGAGATCTGATGATGATCTCGGATCATCTCAATCTCATGGGAGCAAATCCTCTCGTGGGAGAGGCGCAGAAAGGAGAAACTCGGTTTCCCGATATGACCGACGCATACAACCCCGGCCTGCGCTGGCTGCTGCGCACGACGGCGGAAAAGCTGGGGATCACGCTGCGTGAAGGAGTGTACGCGGGATTGCTGGGTCCGTCGTACGAAACGCCGAGCGAAGTAAAGATGCTGAGACTACTCGGCGCCGATGCGGTTGGAATGTCGACGGTGCCGGAGGTAATTCTGGCCAGGGCGCTGGGCATGCGCGTAGCGGGAGTCAGCTGCATTACAAACGCCGCTGCAGGAGTCACGGGCGCCGCCCTCAGTCATGCAGAAGTGCTGGAAACCACGAATCGCGTCAGCGCGGCGTTCGAGTCGCTGGTGACGGAGTTTCTTTCCCGCTCTGCCGCGCCCCAACTATCCAGGATAGACAAAAGCGTGGTCGGTGGCAGATAGAAGCGTCGTCAGTGCTGACGTCCTCAGTTATCGTCAGCGAGGTGGTTGAGCGGCCCGTGACCGGACCCAAGCCCCGGCGCGCTGGCGATGGCATTGTGAACATAGTTGATAGCCCGGCGAACAGCCGCGTGAAGCGATTCTCCCTTCGCTAACTGCGCTGTGATTGCCGCCGAGAGAGTGCAGCCGGTCCCGTGAGTGCTCGTCGTGTCGAGGCGTTGCTGGCGAAAAGTGCGGATGTCCCCGTCGTATAGCACGTCCACGACCCTGTTACCAGATTCGAGATGACCGCCCTTGATGAGCGCAGCCTGCGCTCCCATGTCGTTCACCAGGACTTCTGCGGCGTGGGCCATTGAATCTTCATCGTCGATCCTCTCGCCGGTTAGAATCGATGCTTCGTGGCGATTGGGCGTGAGGAGAGCCGCCGCCGGAACCAGCTCGCGACGGATCACCTCGATGGCATCAGGCTCGAGCAGCACGTCGCCCGAAGTCGCGCCCATCACCGGATCGAGGACGTAGTTGCGCAGCGAGTGGTCGCGGATTGCCGCGGCGACCATTGATGCGACCGCCGCGTTGGCGAGCATGCCGGTCTTGAACGCGCTCGGGAACAAATCCTCGGCGATTGCATCTATCTGTGCGCGCACGAGCTCGGGAGATACCGCATCCCAGCTTTTCACCCCGTGAGTGTTCTGCGCCGTGATCGCAGTGATCGCCGACGTTCCGAAGACGCCGAATCTCTGAAATGTCTTCAGATCCGCCTGGATTCCGGCCCCGCCGCCGGAGTCGGAGCCCGCGATGGTGAGCGCAATCCGCATAAACCAAAGATGCGCCGCGAATGATCACGGCGCATCGTCGACTGTAGAACGGACCGGGTTACTGGATCTGGCGTGGAGGCGGCGAGGGCGGTAACGACAGGATCCTCGCCTTGAATGCGTGAAAGTTGCGGGAATCGGTGCCGAGGGACGCGAGAGTGCTGGGAGGCAGCTGATTGATCTGCGTCTGAACCGCCTGAATACGATCCTCCTCGAGCGGGTGTGTGAGGAACATCGACTCAACGGCGCCCGGATGGCTCTTCCGTTCCTCGAGCAGCTTGTTGAACATGGTAACCATTCCGACCGGACTGACTCCGGCGCGCACTACGTTCTTGAATCCTTCCTGATCGGCTTCGGCCTCGTCCTGTCGACTGAACCGGGCGAACACCGCACCGCCGAGGACGTTGATAGCCGCACCGGCAGCCTGGTTGTTGCAAACGCCCGTAAGAACGCACGCCAGGGTCACGCCGATGTTTGCTCCCTGCTGCTTCTCCATCTGCTTTACCGTGTGACGGCGCACCACGTGCCCGATTTCGTGACCGAGAACGCCGGCGAGCTCGTCCATCTGGTCGGCGCGCTCGATGAGGCCCCGATTCACATAAACGAAGCCGCCGGGTACCGCGAAGGCGTTGACTTCCTTGGAGTCCACGACGAAGAACTGCCAGTCGAGATCGCGCCGGCTTGTGAGCCGCGCAATGGAATCTCCGAGGACGTTGATGTAGCGGTTTACCTCCGGATCCTGGATGATCGGTAGTTGCGCGTTGATCTGTTGCGCATATTCCTGTCCCATCTGGATTTCCTGCTGCTGCGAGATGGCGCAAGCAGTTAGAAAGGTGGCAATCGCAATACCTACGACAATTCGCTTCATTGACACTCCAGCAATGGGATTACAAATGAGACGCGGAGGCAAGTCCTATTCCAGCTAAGTCGCGCAAAAACAACACGTGAAACTCCTTACACTAGCTCGCGATCTCGGTCGCAGAAAGGCCCGTGAGAAACACTCGCTCTTTCTCGCCGAGGGTGTACGCTCGGTTGAGGAACTGCTCCGCTCGCCCCTCACGGTTCGCGGTGCACTCGTCGCTCCACAGCTCGCTGAGGCTCCGCGAGGCCAGGCCTTGCGAAAGACTCTCGACGACTCCGGGGTCGAGGTGACGGAGGTCTCCGAAAAAGATTTCCGGTCAGCCGCCGAAACCGAGTCGCCGCAGGGTGTCATCGCGATTGGGGAAGTTCCCGCGCGCTTACTTGATACACTCGATGTAACCGGAGTGTGCCGCTTGATCGTCCTTGATGGGGTGCAGGACCCCGGCAATGCCGGCACCATTGTCCGTACCGCGGCGGCACTCGGGGCCACGGCGACGATCGCGCTGCCGGGCACAGTCGATCTGTGGAATCCCAAGGTCATTCGCAGCTCGATGGGCGCGCAGTTTCAGCATCCGGCGTTTCACGCGGGAATTGATGATTTTCTGAGCTTTCTCGAGCGAAAGCAGATCACCCTGTGGGCGACGGACGCGAGCGGCAGTCCGCTCGAAAGGACAAGCGCTCCGCCGAGACTCGCGATCGCCGTTGGAAACGAGGGATCCGGTTTGTCTCCGGCGATCCGCGCGAACGCAGCACGAACAGTATCGCTTCCTATTGCCCGCAACGTCGAGTCTCTCAACGTCGCGGTTGCGACGGGAATCATTCTCTACGAGCTTCGATCATGATTGAAATTCTGGAAGGCATCTACGTATTCGCGATCGGGGCGGCGATTGGATCGTTCCTCAACGTCTGCATCGGACGTTGGCCGGAAGGCCTCTCAGTCGTTAAGCCGAGGTCGAGATGCCCCAAATGCGGCCATCAGATCAAGGCGAGCGAGAACATCCCGATCCTGAGCTGGCTGATGCTTCGCGGAAAGTGCAGCAATTGCCACGAGCGCATCTCGATCCAGTATCCGATCGTCGAGCTGCTGGTGGGATTGATCTGGCTAGATGCCTATGGCCACTTAGGAATGTCATTCACAGCC
Organism: Gemmatimonadaceae bacterium; assembly: GCA_036390715.1. Taxonomy (GTDB): domain Bacteria; phylum Gemmatimonadota; class Gemmatimonadetes; order Gemmatimonadales; family Gemmatimonadaceae; genus UBA4720. The sequence continues at coordinate 7,794 of DASWBG010000133.1, read as the reverse complement.
TTCCGCGCCGCGGTGTTCGTCACAGTGCTCCTGGGCATAGCGATTACGGACGCGAAGCACTTTGTCATACCCGATGGCTTCACCGTTTTCGGTCTGTTCTTCATTCTCCTGACCTCGTTTATCGCACTGTACCTGAGGGAAGCGGAGCCGTTTGCCGGTCCGTGGGACGCGATTCTCGGAATGTGTGTCGGGGCCGGCGCGATCTCGATCGTTGGCTGGCTCGGTGAAGTCTGGTTGAAGCGTCCGGCTATGGGGTTTGGCGACGTGACACTCATGGCGGTCGTGGGAGCGGCGGTCGGTCCGGTGCGTTCACTGCTGACGATCTTCATAGCCGCCGTACTCGCTCCCATAGTACTGCTGGGTATCGTCTACCCGCTCTCTGCCCGAGGACTCGCCGACGACAAGGGGCAGACGGAGCTCGCCCTCGAGGTGGGAGGAGGATGGCGAAAGCGTGAGCTTCCGTTCGGCGTCTTTCTTGCGCCCGCTGCGCTCATCGCCCTCGTTCACGGAGATGCGATCATCGCGTGGTATCTGCGGATATCCGGTCTCTGAAACGGTCGTGACGGCTCGTCCTTCTCTAATCTGCGTGCAATGAGCGTTCAGTTTAAGCGAAGTCTCTCTCTGACCGGTGGGGCGGTGCTGATGTTCGTGTGCGCCTGTCAGAAGGACAAACCGAAATACGAGGGTCCGTACGCGGCGGAAGTCGCCGAGGCGGTGCCGATGATCGAGAAGGCGGTGGGACTTAAATACAAGGCGCCGCCCAAAGTCGAGACCCGCTCGAAGGAACAGGTGCGCGAATTCGTGACGAAGCAGTTCACCGACTCGGTTGCCGCGCACGACATTGCGGGTCAGGAGGCTGCCTACAAGCGCCTCGGCATGATTCCGGACACCCTCAAGCTGCAGGCGTTTCTGACGAGCCTGCTGGAAGAACAGATCGTCGGCTACTACGACCCGCACACGAAAGTACTATACGTCGTCGACGGCGCTCCGAAGGACATGGCAGCGTTGACGATCACCCACGAGCTCGTGCACGCCTTGCAGGATCAGTACATCAGCCTGGATTCGGTTCAGAAGATCCGGGACGACAACGACCGACTATCGGCGGCTCAGTCCGTCTTCGAAGGGCAGGCTGTCTACGAGCAGATCTCGATTATGCTCGGGGGCACCAACATCGCGATCAACCTTCCTGGTGGCTGGGACCGGATCAGGGAGATGATACGCGAAAACCAGTCGTCGATGCCGATCTTCGCGGCGGCTCCGAAAGTGATTCAGGAGACACTGATCTTCCCCTATCTGAGCGGCGCCGAGTTCTACCGCAACTACAAGGAACGGAAGCCGGGCTCGATCATCTACAAGGACATGCCCGCATCTACCGAGCAGATAATCCATCCCGCCGCATTCTTCCTGAAGCGCGACAATCCGACGCGAGTCACGCTGGGCACGCTCTCCAACGCCACGAAGGTCTACGACAACGACCTCGGGGAATTCGAAACTCGGCTTTTCCTGTTCCAACAGCTGAACGACCAGAACGAGGCTGTACGCGGCGCGACAGGATGGGACGGCGATCGCTACGCGGTCGTTAACACTCCGCAAGGGCAGGGGATCGTGTGGCTCACAGTATGGGACTCGCCGGTAGAAGCGGGCGAGTTCTTTCACATCGCCGGCCAGGCTGTCGAGGCACGCTACTCGACCAAAGCAGCGAAGAACTCCACCGATCTCGTCAAGAACTATTCAGCCGCGGGACGAACGGCGCAGGTCTCGACGTTGGAGATCCAGGGTCGTCCGGTCGTCATCTATGTCGACGTTCCCGCGGGAGCAAACACCAACATCGTGAACCCGGCGCAGGTGACGCTCAAAGAAGAGCGGTAGCTACAGGCCGAGCAGCTTCTGCAGGCCGAAGGTGCAGACTCCGATCAAACCGCCGAGCACGTAACCAGTGGTGATGATCAGATTGAGCTCGTTCTGAATCACGTTGCGCAGAATCTCCTCGACGCGGTCGACGCTGAACGCCATGACCTTGCGCTCGACCATTGCCTGGACGTCGAGCTTCTTGATCAACTCCGGGAGCTGATCGTGCACCCACTCCCAGATCACGGGCGCAGACTGCGCCGCAAGCCTCCTCGGCGCCTCGGGATCCCGCTTGGCTTCGACATCGCCCAGGATATCCGAGATCGGCTGCTGTAGGTAGTGGAGAATCGCGTCGTGGATTGCCTTCGATATCTCTTCCCTGATCTCAGGCTCCTCGAGCAGTCCCACGACCTGCTCGACTCCATCGTTCTCGATCGCGTCGAGCACGGTGTCGAACTTCTTCTCCGTCATCATCAGCTTCGCGAAAATCCGCTCGTGAAACCGCATGTCGTCGACGAAGCGATTGAACATTGCGTGGAGGGCGGAGCGTAGCTTGATGCGCGTCGTCGGCTGCCCAAGGAACGCGCCGAGCTTTGTCATCGCCACAGGCAGGTAGGATGTCATCGCGCCTTCCAGCGCCGTCACCACCGCGGGGGGAACCTTGTCGATCAGCGGGTCCCGCGAGGTGAGGATCGTCGTGATGACGTCCTCGAGGCGCGATTGGAATGCCGCCAACAGCTCGGGCCGCTCGAGTTCGCGCTGAAGATCGCCTGGCGTCAGCAGTCGCTCGCCGACGGTTCGCCCGAGGCTCTTCGCCAAGCGCGCCTGGTTCTTCGGGATCGCACCCTGAAATCCGAAACGTTTTTGCTTCGGGTTGAAGAGCATCCACACCGCTACGGTGTCGGATAGCCCTCCCGCCATTGTTCCGACGAACACGTGGATGCCGAACTGGACCCAGGAATTCTCGAGATTCACCTACTTTGTGACTGCTCCTGCCGACTCCGACCGGTTGATCGACGCGGTAGTCGAATCACCGACCGCATTCTTGGCCGCGACATCGCCGTGCGGCTCGGCGGAGTCAGCCAGGGTTCCCGGCGGCTTGGGGAGAAGCGCGAGGTGAATGATGTCGTCCATCGTCGAAACGAAGGTGAAGGTCATGCTGTTCACGACCTCGTCCGGAATTCCGCGCAAATCCTTCTCATTTGCCTTGGGCAATAGCACCTGCCTCAAGCCGGCGCGGTACGCCGCCATGACTTTCTCCTTTACGCCGCCGATCTCCAGCACCTTTCCCCGGAGTGTCATCTCGCCTGTGAGCGCGATGTCGCGACGAACCGGGCGCCGGCTCAGCACGCTCGCGATCGCGAGCGTCACCGCCGCGCCCGCGCTCGGCCCGTCCTTTGGAATCGCGCCGGCGGGGAAGTGCACGTGCAGGTCGACTTCCTTGAACTCGACATCCTGAACACCGAGCGTGTGCGCTCGCGATCGAACGTAGGAATACGCTGCATCGACTGATTCGCGCATCACATCGCCGAGTTGTCCTGTAACAGTCAGACGTCCCGAGCCCGGCATGCGGAGCGCTTCGATGACCATCAAATCACCGCCCGTGGCAGTCCAGGCCATGCCCGTCACCGCACCGATCTCGGGTTCCTGCTCCGCGTCCTCGAGAGTGTAGGTGGGATTGCCGAGGATCTCGATAACCATCGGATTGTCGACGATCCACGCTCCTTCTTCGCCATCGGCCTTCTTGCGGGCGCGTTTTCGCATGAGCGACGCGATGTTGCGCTCGAAGTTGCGCAGACCGGCTTCACGCGAGTAACGGCTCGAGATGAAGCCGAGGACTTCATCGGTGAACTGAATGTCCTTGTCGGTGATGCCGTGCTCCTCCAGCAGCCGCGGGAGCATGTAGCGCCACGCAATCTCGACCTTTTCCTCCACCGTATAGCCGAGCACGCGGATGACTTCCATGCGGTCGCGCAGCGGCGCGGGAATGTCGAAGAGATTGTTCGCGGTGCAGATGAAGAGAATGCTCGAGAGGTCGAACGGCAGATTGAGGTAGTGATCGACGAAGTTCGAGTTTTGGGACGGATCGAGGACTTCGAGCATCGCTGCGGTAGGATCGCCCGACGGACCGCCCGATGTCATTTTATCAATCTCGTCGATCATCAGCACTGCGTCCCGCACCTGCACGCGTCGCAGCGCCTGAAGGATCAGACCCGGCATCGCGCCCACGTAGGTGCGGCGATGGCCACGGACTTCGGCCTCATCGCGCACCCCGCCGACCGATATACGGTAGAAGGCGCGGGTGATCGACATCGCGATCGCTTCGCCTAGCGATGTCTTGCCCGTACCGGGCGGCCCGACGAAGCAAAGAATAGGACCGTGCGGATCGCCGCCACGAAGCTTTCGCACCGCCAGGTATTCGGTGATGCGCTCCTTCGCTTCCTTGAGCCCATAGTGCCGGCTATCCAACAGCTCTTCGACCTTCTTCAGCTCGATGACTTCGTCCTTCGACGATTTGACGTTCCACGGAAGGGCGAGCATCCAGTCCAGATAAGTGCGAATCACCTGATACTCGCTCGATGCGGGTGACAGATTCCGCATCCGCTCGATCTCGCGCCGTCCCTCCTGGGCCGCCTTCTCGGGCAGATTTGCTTCCTCGAGCTTTTTCAGCGTCTCGATCGCTTCCTTCTCGCCAGGATCGCCCTCACCAAGCTCCGACTGGATCGCGCGCAGTTGCTGGCGCAGATAAAACTCCCGCTGGTGCTGCTCGATCTTGATCTCTGTCTGCCGCTTCACATCCTCGGCTACGCGCGCGCGCCCGACTTCTCGCTCCACACGCCCGAGCAGGAACTTCAGGCGCTGGCCGATATTCAGGCGCTGAAGAATCTCGTCCTTGTCGGAGACCTTGAAGTTGAGATTGGTCGCGGCGAGATCCGCGAAGCGACCCGGATCGGAGATGTTCATCTTGAGGATTGCCGGCACTTCATCAGGAATCCGCTCGATCAGCTCGGCCAGCGTTTCCGCGCCGGCAACGATTCGGTTGATCAGATCGTCAACCTCGTTCGGATCGGGCGCGATCTCCTTCGCCGGTTTGACTCGGACGATCGCGAATGGATCAGTCTGCACGACTCCCTCCACCACCAGGCGACGCAGACCCTGCAAAGTGATCTGCACAGTCTCGCCGGGGAGATTGATTCGCTCGTGCACGCGTGCCGCGACGCCGACCCTGCCGACAAACCGGTCCGGGTCCAGCACATCGTCGTGGTCGCCGCTCGCTACGACCAGTCCCACGATGAGGCCGGCGTGTTCGTTGGCCTTGAGCAGCGCGAGGTTCTCGGGAGCACCCATCTGCACGGCAATCGTGCCGAGGGGATAGACAATCGTGGATCGAAGCGCCATGAGGGGCAGCGTCGATGGTATTTCGGCGTGGAGTATGTCGTCTTTACGCTGGGCGGGCGGCATCCAGTCCCTCTCTAACGGCGTGATGCTTCAGTTGTTTCAGAAGTTAACGGCGCCTAAGTTTAAAGGCTATGTTCGAGGATCTGAGCGAAAAGCTCGAGGCCACGTTCGCCCGCCTGCGTGGCCGCGGTGTTCTGACCGAAGCCGATATCAGGGAGGGCCTGCGCGAAGTCCGCCGCGTACTGCTCGAGGCCGACGTCAACTTTCAGCTGACGCGCGAGTTTCTCGAGCGGGTCGAGAAGAAGGCGACGGGCGTCAACGCGCTCACTACGGTCTCCCCGGGACAGCAGCTAGTCAAGATCGTCCACGAGGAGCTCACTGCCATGCTGGGCGAGCGCCGCGAGGGACTGAAGCTCGGTACCGTGCCTCCCTCGGTTGTGATGATGGTGGGTCTCCAGGGATCGGGTAAGACAACGACTGCTGCCAAGCTCGCGAGAAAGCTAAAGGCCGAAGGTCGTTCGACACGGCTGGTTGCGGCCGACGTCTACAGGCCCGCGGCGATCGACCAGCTGGAGACGCTGGGCCGCGAGCTCTCGATTCCCGTTTACGTCGACCGGACCACAAACGACGTGGTGAAGATCGCGCGCGCGGGTGTCGCGGAAGCCCTGCGTGAGCGTGATCGGGTTGTGATCATCGATACCGCCGGCCGCCTGCAAATCGACGAAGCGATGATGAAGGAACTTTCGCGCCTCAAGGAAGCGCTTCGTCCGTCCGAGATTCTTCTCGTCGCCGACGGGATGACGGGGCAGGACGCCGTGAAGATCGCGCAGGGCTTTGACGAGGCCCTCGATATCACTGGTGTAGTGCTGACCAAGATGGACGGCGATGCCAGGGGCGGAGCGGCGCTCTCGATCTACGGCGTGACAAAAAAGCCCATCAAGTACATCGGTGTAGGCGAGAAATCCGACGCGCTGGAAGAGTTTCATCCCGAAAGAATGGCGGGACGCATCCTGCAGCAGGGCGACATCGTCACACTTGTAGAGAAGGCGCAGGCGTCGTTCGATGAGGCCGAGACGAAGCGACTCGAGAAAAAGGTCCGCAAGGAGGGAATGGATCTCAACGATTTCCTCACGAGCATGCGGCAGATCGAGAAGATGGGCCCGCTGGAGGGAATCCTGAAAATGTTGCCGGGCGTGAACACCAAGGCACTGAAGCAGATGAAAGCCGATCCGAAGCGCATGAAGCACGTCGAGGCAATCGTGCTCTCGATGACGCCCGAGGAGCGGAAGAACCCCGGCGTGATCAACGGCTCGAGGCGCGCTCGAATCGCCAAGGGCGCCGGCCGGCCAATCAGCGACGTGAACCGTCTGCTCGATCAGTTCCGCGAGATGCAGAAGATGATGAAGAAAATGGCGGGGGGAGGAAGGATGGGGATGCCGTCGATGCCGGGGATGTTCGGAGGGCGGTAACTGCAACTGACAACTGGCCGGCGGAAACTCTTAACTACAGCTGAACGGGTGCCAGACGTCAGTAGCATAGATGCCAGTTTTTAGTTCACGACGTCCGGACTTCACTGGCGCCATTCACGGCACAAGCAGTGGCTATGACGCCGCGGAGATAAGTCTGGGCGCAGTTAACTCCATATTGGCATCTCTGCTACTGACGTCTGGCACCCGTTCAGTTGCATTTCCGACGGCTGGCACCGGCTTAGTTGCGGTGGTGTGCCGGTGATGCCAGACCTATTAGATTCCACGACTCAGTCGTACCGGGTGCGCACCGGACTCACCGGTGTCGCGAGGAGCCCGGATTGGGACGCCAAGAGCGTTCCTCCATACACCCTTCAGGGAGCAGTACAGATGGTAAAGATTCGTCTCCGCCGAGTCGGGCGGAAGAATGCACCGTTTTACCGCATTCTCATCGCTGATTCGCAGAGTCCACGCGACGGGAAGTTCATCGAGATCATCGGCCAGTATGCTCCCCGTCAAAACAACGCGGGCTCGCTCCAGGTCGACGAAGCGAGAGCCAACCATTGGCTAAATCTTGGCGCCCAGCCCACCGACACAGTTCGCTCGCTCCTTCGGCGCGCCGGCGTTCTCAAGCGCCGTCACGAGCAAAGACTCGGCATCGAGCGCAAAGTCGTCGCGGTTCCGCTCAGCGAGAAGTCGGACGAAGCAGCCTCCGGCGCCTAGAGCGCCACCGACTCACATGCCTGGGCCCGAGTACGCGATCGTCGGGCTGATCCGCAAAGCGCAGGGAATTCGTGGAGAGGTGGTCATCGAGCCTCTCACCGATAAGCCGGACGTCGTGTTCGCGTCAGGCAGTCGTGTTTTTGCGGGAACGTCCGACGGTGATCTGGCGGTCATTCAGGACGTACGAGGACAAGAGGAAACTCCGACACTCACGGTATCGGACTCGAGGCCCTTCAAGAAGGGCCTGATCGTGCAATTCGAGGAGCTCCAGGACCGCGACAGCGCCGAATTGTGGCGTGGACGTTATCTGCTCGCGCCCTTCAGCGAGCTGCCGCCTCTGCAGCAAGACCAGGTCTAT
>DASWBG010000132.1:0-35532 GCA_036390715.1 Gemmatimonadaceae bacterium | reverse complement strand
CCATGCGCTATCCTTGCAGCCTGCCGCGGCGATTACTGAAAGACAGGCGACCGCTCTCACTACCCCCTGCATGCTTCGCGCACGCGGGCTGTGTCGCTCGGCATCCATATCGCGATCGCGCTCGCCTTACGCTCGGCGTCGTGGCCGCCGAGAGCGGCGCCGAGGACCTTGACTGTTGCGTGCGTCACACCGAGTGAATCGATCACGACGCCATTCGCCCCCACTCGTGCCGCCTGGTTGCGCACCGATTTGAGGATGTCGCCATTGCCGTTGTAAACCGAGTTGGCTTGAGCGGTGATCATGGCGACTTCATAGTAGTCGTACGGAACCTTGTCACTGCTCGGATAAACCGGAACGGCGTTGGCGCAGGTGGGCGCGAGGGTGAGAGCCGGATTTCTGGCGACGATATGTGCGCGCGCCCCACACGCCGTCAGCGCGCACACGAGCGACGCGGCGCTGATTACGCGCGCGATATCACGAACCTTCATGCTGATGCTAGCGGCTAAGGCCGGAGGGAAGCGTCTGGCGTGCTGCGTCCCTTTGTTCCGAAAGAAGGCGCGTGGTGAAGCGCTGTCCTTCCGATATGCGCTCGACCTCGAGCGCAATGGCGTCGACGGCCTGATTCAGATGAGCGAGCTGTGACGAGACCTCGTTCGAGACCTGCGCCGTTCCACCGCGCCGGTCCATGCGTCTCGCGAAGGCGCGGGCAAGCGGCAGCCCGATGATGATGATCGCGATGGTCAGGAAAAACCCAATTGAGATATCAACTGCCTGCTGCGGAATCGTGTTATCGAATGCATGCGGTGGAAGCGTGATCGTTTCAGTGCCGTCGCGCCCACGGAACGTAATCGTGCGCCCTGGTGGCGTCGGTGGCGCAGGTGCCAACACCGGTTCCTGGGTCGTTGCTGCGGCGCGCCGAGCTGCGGCTGCGGCGTCCTGTGCCGCCGCTGCCCGCGAAAGCGCGGCGTTTATTTGCTGTTGGACATTGTTGCTAATCTCTTGCCCGAAGTCGCGGGTACCCGCTTGGACGTCCTGCTTCGCCGCGGGACTCGGATTCTGAGTCGTCGCCGGCTTCGCCGTGGCAGGTGCCTGCATCGTCAGACTCGCGCTCCAGATTGTTGTCGTCATAAGTAGCTCACCTGATTCAGTAGCGGTCCTTCCCGCATCCCGAAGGAATTTAAGCATTAGGAGCACGCCGCGTGGTGAGACCGTGCTCAACACCGAGGCAGGGAATTCCGTATTACCTTAGTTCTGGAACCGTCCCGGTCCATCCCACGGATCGATTTTGCAACCCAAAGCCAATCCAATGCGAGCCCACCCCGTCCTCCCCGCTCTCGCCGGTGCCTTGCTTTGCGCCGGAACCCTTTCCGCACAACTCTCCACCCCACTCGATTCCGCCACGCTCGCCGGCTTCCGCTGGCGATCGATCGGTCCCGCCAACATGGGCGGACGCGTCACCGACGTCGAAGGCGTTCCGGGAAATCCGAAAGTCTTTTACGTCGCCACGGCAACGGGGGGAATCTGGAAGACCATCAACGCCGGGACGATGTTCTTCCCGCTCTTCGACAAGGAGCGGGTCATCTCGATGGGAGACATCGCCCTCGCGCCGTCGGACCCTAACATCATCTACGCTGGTACGGGTGAGGAGGATTCGCGGAACTCCATCTCGCCCGGCGGCGGCGTCTACAAATCGACCGATGGCGGCCGAACGTGGAAGCTGATGGGTCTCGAAGCGACGCAGCAGATCGGGCGCATCGTCGTCGACCCGACCGACCCGAACATCGTTTACGTGGCAGCATTGGGACACGAGTGGAATTCGAATCCGGAGCGGGGACTCTACAAAACCACTGACGGCGGCACGAGCTGGCACCTGTCGAAATTCGTCAGCGACAAGGCGGGCTTCGTCGATCTGGCGATGGATCCCAAGGATCACAACACTCTCTACGCGTCGAGTTGGGAAAGAGTGAGAGGGCCGTATTTCCTGAAGAGCGGCGGACCTGGCAGTGGGCTCTGGAAGTCGACCGACGCCGGCGCAACGTGGCGCGAGATCAAAGGTGGCGGCTTCCCTGAGACTACGAAGGGACGTATTGGAATCGCTGTCTCTCCGTCGAATCCGCAAATCGTTTACACCTGGGTGGAGGCAGATACACTTCCTCACCCGCTCGCCCGCGGAGAGAAGGCGGACACCAGCAGGCGCCAGAAAACCAACAGCGGCATCTATCGTTCAAGCGATGGTGGCGCGACCTGGACGCTGACCTATCGGAACGAGCCGCCAGGCCAGGGCGGGGGCGGGCTCGGCGATGCGCGGCCGTTTTACTACTCGCAGATTCGCGTCGATCCCCGCAACCCCGATCGCATCTATTGGATGTCTTCGGTGTTCCGGATTTCGGAGGATGGTGGGAAGACGTACCGACGCGGTGCGCTGGGCGTTCACACCGACTGGCACGCCATGTGGATCGACCAGAATGATCCCGATCATTACATCCTCGGCGACGACGGCGGAATCGCGGTCACCTACGATCGCGGCGGTACCTACGACTTCATCAACACCTTCCCGATCGGTCAGTTCTACGCCGTGAGCTACAGCATGGAGAAGCCTTATAAAGTATGCGGCGGCCTCCAGGACAACGGATCGTGGTGCGGCCCCTCGCGCGCGAAGAACCGCGTTGGAATCACCAACAACGATTGGTACAACGTCGGCGGCGGAGACGGCTTCTACACTGCCGTCGATCCTGATGATGGGAATATCGTCTACAGCGAATCACAGGGCGGAAACGCTTCACGCCTGAACATCGGGCAGAACACGCGCGCGGTAATCATGCGCGGAGGTGGACGCGACCGGACGAGCATCTTCGAAGACTCGGTCATCATCGCACGGGGAGATACGACGCGGCCGGAAACGCCGCAGACCACCCGCGCACTCGCAGAAATTCGCGCGCGCGCAGCGGCGGATTCCGCGCGGGGATATCGCTTCAACTGGTCGACCCCATTTTTCCTGTCGCCACATTCGGCAAGTACCATCTATATGGGCGGCAACCGCCTGCTCAGATCGACCGATCGCGGCGACCACTTCTATCCGATCTCTCCGGATCTGTCGACCAAGGATTCGACCCGCATCATCATGAGCACAAGGCTCACCGGCGGAATCACGCGCGACAACTCCGGAGCCGAAACTCATGGCACCATCACGACTGTGGCGGAGTCGCCGACCCGGCCGGGGATTCTCTGGGTTGGCACCGATGACGGCAACGTCTGGCTCACTACCAACGACGGTGGACAGTGGACGGATCTCACGACCCGCTTTCCGGGGTTGCCGAAGAAAACCTGGGTGAACCGCGTCGAGCCATCGCACTTCGATACAGCCACGGTTTATGTCGCGTTCGACAATCATCGCGAGAACGATTTCCATCCGTATCTGTACGTGTCGAACGACTTTGGCAGGACATTCCATTCGATCACCAACAACTTGCCCACCGGCGGCGCCGACTTCGTTCATGTCATTCGCGAGGATCCGGTCAATCGCGATCTGCTGTTCGTCGGAACTGATCTCGGTGCTTACGTGTCTACCGATCGGGGCGCGAGCTGGCAGCGTTTCATGACCGGTTTGCCAACGGTTCCCGTGCACGATCTGAAAATCCATCCGCGGGATCGTGAGCTGATCGCGGCGACCCATGGCCGATCGATCTGGATCGTCGACATTGCGCCACTCGAGGAGATGAACAATGGCGTGATGGCTCGCGCGACGAATTTCTTCACACCCAAGACGGCCTACGAGTACTCACAGGCCAACACTCAGAACTTCACCGGCAACAAAGTCTTCCTCGCGCCGAATCCGCCATACGGCGCGGAGCTGGTCTACAGGCTGACATCGGGAACCTCGCGGGACTCCGCCAGAATAGTGGTCACAAACATCAAGGGAGACACCGTAAAAACGCTGACGGGTGCTGGAGGCGTCGGTTTGCACAGAGCCACCTGGGATTTGCGCGGACGGCCACGCCCTCTCGGGCCGGCTGCGCTGCGCGACAGCATCAACGGAGCGCGCGTGAGACGCCAGCGTGAAGATTCTGTGCGCGCTGCCCGTGGTGCCGATACGACCGCTGCCGGCCGAGTTCCGCCCGGGGACACTGCCGCCTTAACAGCGGCTCGTGACACCATGGCTGCTATGCGCGCGCGTGGCGATACTGCCGGCTTGCGCGCGTTTCGGGAGCGGACGCTAGCGCGTGGCGGTGGCGGTCGCAGGGGCCAAGGGGGATTCGGTGGCGGAGCGCCTGGCGAAATAAACCTGCGTCCGGCCGAAGGCCCGATCGGCGGTGCTGCGGGTGGTGGCGGAGGGGAAGGCGGGGGCGGATTCTTCGGCGGCGGACGCGCTGGAAATCTTGTTGACGCGGGCGACTACCTGGTGACCATCAATGCCGGAGGACAAATAATGCGGCAGGTCGTACACGTCGAGAGAGTCGGCGACATCGTCAATGTCGACTTCGGGCCCGACGAGGGCGAGGAGGATGGCGGCGGGGATCCCAACGATCCGTAAGGAAGATTGAACTGCAACTTATGACTACCAGCCGGGTGCTGTCGGCGTGTCGGCGGCGGGCTCCGGGCGGGCTGTTGATGCGCGCGAGCTGGCGCAGGGGTGTGCGCTGACGTCATCACTTTCTTCAGCCCACGGTCCATAATCATCGCGCACGAACAGCTGGCACGCAGCCAAGAGCCGGCTGGCCGTCAGCCCTCGGCCGGTAGTCATAAGTTGCAGTTGTCAGTGCTTGTAGATCGTCCCCCCTTTCTAACTAAACTGACCCTGGTGAGCTCACTGTGCCGCCACCAGGAGTGGAAGCGCGAACAAAAGTGTCAGTACGTCTGTAGAACATGGGCGAATTCGTGACAGTCTGTTTACTCAATGCGCGCGCGCCGCGATGCAACGCGATTGACAGGTTATGCGTACGTAGGAGAGTCTACCGCGCCATGTACACAATTCGCTATTGCAAAATACTGTTTGTGGCTTAGTGTGGATGTGGCGTATAGTCATTTGTTTCCTGCCTGCTGGCCGGTCACCAACACGCTCAGGATCTTGAAACTTGACATCACCAGTTCCCGGTAGTTCAGACATCGAGCGGTTTGCTGGATCCGTCGATATGCCGCGAGAGCCCAACACCGCGCACTACGATGGTGGAATGCGCCACACATCGAACCAGCGGCATGAAGAACTGATGTCCGCGTTCGAAGAACTGAGTGTCGCCGAGGAAGAACTGCGCGCGCAGCAGGAAACCCTCGTTGAGACAAGCACTCTGCTCGAGATTCAGCGCAACCGCTACCACACGCTGTTCGATCTCGCCCCAGATCCCTATGTGGTCACTGACGGCTCGGGCATCATCGAGGAAGCCAACGCGGCTGCCTCGAAGCTGCTTGGACTGTCGAGTGCGCAGCTACTCGGCAAATCTTTCGTGACCTTTGTAGATGGCCGCTCTCGCTCGGAATTTCAAACTCATCTCAATGCGCTGGCCAACGGAACCGGCGTGGACAAGTGGATGATCGAGACGAGAGTGCGAGACGGCGCTGCCGTGACTGTCGAGGCGACCGTCTCGACGCTCGAGACACGCGCGGATGGAATGAGCTCACTCTGTTGGCTGCTTCGCGACATGAGCGCGCGACGCGAGACCGAAGAGAGCATGCACGCGCTCAACCGATCGCTCAACGCGCGCGTGGCTCAGCGAACGCGTGAGCTGGAGCTCGCTCTCGAGGGCGAACAGACCGCACGCAAGGAAGCCGAGGCCGCGAATCGCATCAAGTCGGAGCTGTTCGCCCGTCTCAGCCACGAATTCAGAACGCCGCTCCACGCCGTGTCGGGATACCTCGAAATACTTCAGCAGAATATTCACGGCGGACTCAACGCGGAGCAGCGCAGAGACGTCGGGCGCATTCACCAGGCGCAGGAGCACCTGCTCACCCTCGTGAACATGATTCTCGATTTCGCGAAACTGGAAGGTGGGCCGATCGAGCTGTCGATGGCCGAGATTCCGATCGAGGAAACACTCCGCGGCGCCGAAGCGCTGGTCGCGCCCCAATTCGCGAAGAAGGGCGTGAGTTATACGCACAAAAGCGGCGACCCTTCGCTCAGCGTATTCGCGGATCGCGAAAAGGTGCAGCAGATCATTGTGAATCTTCTCGCTAACGCGGTGAAGTTCACGCCGGCGGGAGGGTCCGTCGATCTGGATTGGAGAATAGAGGACGAGAGTCTGCTGGTCCGCGTTCGCGACACCGGATCCGGTGTCCCCGACGACAAGCTCGAGCAGATATTCGAGCCGTTCGTGCAGCTGCGAGCATCGGGTTCTATACCGAGCGGTGGCACCGGTCTTGGCCTGCCGATCAGTCGTGACCTCGCTCGCGCCATGGGGGGCGATGTGGCGGCCGTCAGCACGATTGGTGTTGGGTCTGTATTCACGCTAGCGCTGCCGCTGCGCAAACGGGCCGCCGGCCCGAAGCTTTCAGGGCCCAAGACCGGCAATTAGCTTTGGAGGTGCGTTCGCATCTCGCATTCCGGAGCTGACATTGCCGCAATCAACAGCCGCCCTCTACGACCTCGTCGAAGACCCGTCGGTCTTCATCAAGCAGAACTGGAAGTCATACACGGCCGACGACCACGAAGTGTGGGGCTTGCTCTACGAGCGGCGGATGAAAGAGCTGCGGAAAAATGGCAGCAAGATCTTTCTCAAGGGCGCCGACACGATCGGACTCAAGAAGGAGACGGTTCCCGATCTCGCGGAAGTGAATCGCCGGCTCGCACCGCCGACAGGGTGGGAAGCAGTGCCCGTCAACGGCTACATACCGGCCAAGGCTTTCTTCCAGTGCCTGTCACTCCGGAAATTTCCGACGACGGTGACCATAAGGAAGCGCGAGCAGCTCGATTACCTGCCGGAACCGGACATCTTCCACGACGTCTTCGGTCACGTGCCGCTTCACGCCGATCCGGTCTTCGCCGATTTCCTCCAGCACTATGGGCAGGTTGCCGCTGCTGCGGAAAACGACGAGGACATCACCCGAATGGCGCGTCTCTTCTGGTTCACTGTGGAGTTTGGGCTCATTCGCGAAGACGGACAGGTCAAAGTCTACGGCAGCGGACTCATCTCCTCCCACGGCGAGGCGGCGAACGCGCTCGGCCCCAAATGCGATCGGCGGCCCTTTTCGCTGGACGCGGTTTTCGACCAGCCTTTCGAGATCGATCACTTTCAGGACGTACTCTTCGTGACTGAGTCGTTCGATCGGCTGTATCAGGCAGTCGAGGAGGCGGGACGTAGAATCGGGACGATCCGTTAGCCCGGCTCCATCTTTAGGCGTCAGCCCCGACCGACCTGGGTTGGTCTGGACATGCCAATAGTCTGTCGATCGACCAGGCCCCGCTGCCTTTGATCAGGGTTGCGAAGAGGGTACCCGTCGTTACGAGTGTCCCTCTAGCAGTTCGATGCGCGGACGCGGTCGAGCTTATCGATGAGGGAATCCAGCTCTGAAGGCAGGAGAACAGATACCGCCTGCGAGTCCCACCGATTCACCGGATCGTCCAGCTCCTTCAACAAATCGAGACCATTTGCAGTTATTCGACAGAAGACGCGGCGGCGGTCCTTCGCGCAGGGAATGCGCACTACCAGTCCTTTTCGTTCGAGGCGATCCACCAGGCGTGTCACGCCTGGAGTTTGCTCTATCATCCGCTCGCCGATGGTAAGCGTCGGCAATCCCTCGGGCCCGGCACCGCGAAGTATGCGCAGCACGTTGTATTGCTGCGGAGTGATGCCGTGCGGCTCGATGACCTGCGCGAGACTGCGTTTCACGGCATCGGCGGTACGGAGGAGACCGAGCGTGGCTTGCTGCTCGCGTGAACGAAAGCTTTCGGATGGCTTCTCGTCAGTCGCCATGGTCCAGTCTATGTACAGTCGGGACGTTCGGCAAGCAAATGCTTACGCTCGCGGGCCATTGGCTGCCAAACACCAGATTTTACCGGTTTGGCCGCGGTTTTGAATTTAGATTGCTGGACCCGTAGGGAAGGCCCTTTTTGCTGCCCGGCGTGTATTAATCTGGAATTTCGTCCGAACCCTGCCTAGGAGTTTTCGCGTGAAAAGAATATTGGTCCCTGCTGCATTGATCCTTGCTGCCGCGTGTGGCGGCGGCGGAGACGGAACGGGAGTGGTCAAGACGCCGAGCGACATCAGCAACATGAATGTCGGCGAGGTGAGAGTTCTGAATCCGAGCGACATACCGAACGGGATTGATCTCCCCGCCGGCTCAGGGGCCCGCGACTACGTCATCATCGTCGGCAACACGAGTGCGCAACATGACGTGCCTGCGAACTACGTGGTGAAGGCCGACAGGTCGACCACCGGGACGTTCGGTATCGAGGCGGCTGCGGATCTTCAGGCTCAGTCCAGCCTTCAGATGAACCAGGTTCCAATGGCGAGGACGCCACAAGAGGCGGTTGAAAACAGGGTCCGCACATTTGAGCATACGAGGCTGGTAATGCGGACGCCGTCCGGTCCACTCGGCATCTCACGACTTTCGGCTCGACGCAGCACGCAAGTCGCTCAGGTTTCCGTCCCGGCCGTCGGTGACGTGATCAACGTCAAGATTCCGGACGCGTCGAGCAGCGATCTCTGCAACAACTACTTCCAGACGCAGGCTGTCGTCGCGTCGGTGAGTCGGAGGGCCATCCTCGTGGTTGATACTCTCGACGGGCCGCCCTCTGTACTGTTCACGCAGCCCCAGATGGACTCAATCACGTCGGAATTCGACGCCATCACGTTTCCCACCGACAGTTCCTATTTCAACAATCCCACCGATGTCGACGGAAATGGTCGTATCATCATTCTGTTCAGCGGCGAGATCAACAAGCTGACTCCGGCAAACTCTCCGCCCAACGCTGGATTCGTAGGCGGATTCTTCTTTGCGGGTGATTTTTTCCCGATCGTCGGCAATGCTCAGGCGCAGGGCTGCGCGCAGAGCAATGGAGCGGAAATCTTCTATTTGCTCTCCCCTGATCCCACCGGCAGATTCGGCAACGTTCGCTCGACGAGCTCGGTGCGTCAGGGAACCCGCGGCACGATCGCGCACGAATTCCAGCACATGATCAACGCCGGGAATCGCTTCCAGAACCCGCAGGTGAGCAATTTCGAGTCGACCTGGCTGGATGAGGCGCTCGCGCACTTCGCTGAGGATGCCGTCGGTCGCACCCAGCGCGGCTTCGGCGATCTCCAGGCGCTGACTTTCGCCGATGTGTTGCCGTGCAACTCACCATGCTCGCAGGGTAATGACTTCAACGCGTTCTTCTTCCAGAACCTCGCGCGTCTGACCTACTGGATGGATAAGCCCGACCAGTTCTCCCCGACGAGCGTACACGCGGACACGAGCCTGGCGACGAGGGGAGCGGCCTGGGCCATCGTCCGCTACGCGGCCGACAACTACTCCAACGGACTTCCGCGCGCCCTTACACGCACTCTCGTCGCGGGCCCGGACACGGGAGTCAAGAATTTCGCCGCCGCCACCAAAGTCCCGATTGATACGGCAGTAAAGGGGTGGCTCGTGTCGATGTACGCGGACCACCTTGGAATAACGGGACTCGATGCCAAATACCAGTATCGTTCGTACAACTTCCACAGCGTGATGCCGCCGGTCGCGAAGTCGGTGCTGAGTCAGTCAGCCGCGACGTATCCGTTGCGGGTTCAGTCCATCGGCAGCGGCAGCGACAACATTGCGTCGAAAAATCTTTCGGGCACCGGAACCTATTTCCGGCTCACCGTAGCGTCGGGCGCGACCGCGAAGAACGTGAAGATTCTTGATGCGTCTGGAAACCTGGCAACTTTCTCGGGCGAGCATATCTACGTGCTCCGAGTCCAATAGGCGAAGATTTGGTTCCTACGCGAAACGACAACTGCGAGAAGAGCTAACCTTACTCTTCTCGCAGTGGCGGTTTGATCATCGGCCGTCACGAGACAGACTCGCTACGCGTCTCTTAGGGCAGCGATCGGAGTTTCTTTGAAGACATCCCGCCCCGCGAGCAATCCGATGAGCAGCGTGAGCCCAACGATCGCCGCCGCGATTCCAACGACCGGCGTCATCGCCGGGGCGAAGGGCGTCTTGAAGATGTAACGCACCACTGCCCAGCCTCCAGCCAGCGACAACAACATTCCGGTGAGGCCGCCCATCAAACCGAGAAGAGAGTATTCCGCGAGAAGAATCCGGGCGATCTGGCCCCGCGTGGCTCCGAGCGTCTTTAGCAGCACGCCTTCGCGAACCCTCTCACGTCGAGTCGCCGACACCGCGCTGAACAGAACCGGAATTGCAACGGCAAGGCTGAAGAGCGCCATGAACCGGATCGCCAGAGAGACTTTACCGACGATCTTATCAACCGTGCGCTTGATCGCGGTGAGGTCAATGCTCGACACGTTCGGGAACCGGTTCACGACCTCCCGCTGAAGAAGCGCGACCGCCGTGTCCTTTACCTGTGCGAGCAGCACGTACTGGTTCGGCGCTCCCTTAAGCACGGGCGGCGCGAACACCACGAAAAAGTTGGGCTCGAACCGGGTCCACACAACTTTCCGGAGACTCGTAATGCGGGTGGGGATCTCGACGCCTTGCACGTCCCAGGTGATGATGTCGCCGAGCTTGACGTTGAGCTCGCTGGCAATTCCCTCCTCGAGTGAGATCTCTCCGGTGTCACGGACAACTTTCACCGCGCTGTCGCTGAACCATTTGCCGGCAACGATCGTCTCGCTCGCCGCGGGCTTCTCCCGGTAAGTCGAGCGGAACTCACGTCTCAAGGCCCAGGACGCGCGGCCACCCGGCTGCCCGCGTGAGACGGGTTTCATGTCGGTGACGCGCTTTCCATTGATCGCGGCAATGCGCATCGTGACTACGGGCGCAAGTTGGACCACATCGTTGCCTCTGCCCCGGACGATCGAGTCGAGTCCTGCCGCCTGATCCTGCTGGACATCGAAGAACACGACGTTTCCGCGCGATTCCGCAGCCGCCGTTGTGAATCGACCGAGGATGTTGTTCTGCACGAGATACAGAGTGCTCACCAGGAACGCGCCGAACCCGAGCGCGAGCATTACGGCGCGAGTCTGATTGCCCGGGCGATAAAGATTGGCGACCCCCTGTCGAACGACATAAGGCCAACGCTTACGCAGTCCCTTGCGCGCTGCCCACGACAGGAGACCAGCGCTGAGGGCAAGCGCGAGAATCGCAATGCCGGTCGCCGCACTCATGCCGATTGCTTGCCTGGGCGTTCGCGCCCGCGCGAGAGCAATTGCGACCACGCTCACGACCAGCGACGCATTCACGACGATCCTCGGCGCGTCCGTCCAGCGCATGCGCAGCACCTCGGCGTCGGTATCGCGGCGGAGCGTCTGAAGCGGCGAGACATTCCGGAGAGCGAGCAAAGGGCGCAGCGCAAAGATGAGCGCGATCCATCCTCCCACCGCAAGCCCGGTGAGAACCGCCGATGGCACGAGCGACACCTGCACATCGATCGGCAGGAAATCTGTGAGCACGTGTGGAAGGACAAATTGAACCGCTACTCCCAGCGCGGCACCCGCGGCGGCTCCCACCAGGCCCATTGCGGCCGCCTGCACGACATAGATCCCGAGGACCTGGCCGCTCGATGCGCCCAGACAGCGAAGAACGGCTACCGTGTCGATCTTGCGCGCAACGAAGGCGCGAACTCCGCTCGCGACTCCGATTCCCCCGAGCAGCAGCGCAACGAGTCCGACGATGCCGATGAAGTTCGAGAGATTCTCGATCGCGTCCTGAGTCGACATCTCGGCCTGCGTGACCGTGCGGACGCGCACCTGTTGGTCCTCGACGCGCTTCTTGAGCGGCTTGACGAACTTGTCCGGATCGACGCCGGGAGGGAGCTTCGCCAGGACCATCCGATCCGCGGTGCTCCCGAAGACCAGCAGCTGAGTCTCGGCCACATACTTCGCGGGGATGAAGATGCGGGGGCCGAGCATCTCGGCGATGCCGGCCGCCCCGGGGACATCCTTGATCGTTGCGACGATGGTGAAAGTGCCGAAGCCAAGCCTCAGCGTGTCGCCAACTCTGGCGTTGAGGGAGGTGAGCAACGACGGATCGACGATCGCATTCGCACCCTGAGTTAGAAGGTGCCAGCGACCAGCCGGCTCGGTTACGATGTTCCCGTAAAACGGATAGTTGTCAGTTACGCCTCGCACCTGCGCGAAGCGCGTTCCGCTTGTGCGCGGGACGACGGCCATCGATGGAAACGTCGTCACCCGCGCGAATGAGAGGCCCTGACGCGAGAGCGAGTCGAAGAGCGAATCGATCTTGGGAGGGATCGGCTTGGATGAGTTGAACGAAATGTCTCCCCCCATCAGAGCGCGCGACTGATCCTTGACCGACTGGATGATGTTCGCCGAAAAGGAGTCGATGGCGACAAGCGCTGCGACGCCCAGTGATATCGACGACATGTAGAGGAGGAGCCGACGTCGCGCCGTGCGGCTCTCGCGCCAGGCGAGACTCCAGATGCTTCCGTTCACGCGGGTGTCGCGGCGAGCGCGCTCGTGTCTTCTACTACGGCTCCGTCGAGCAGCCTGATAATGCGCGACGCCCGTGACGCGAGAGTGAAGTCGTGGGTCACGAGCACGATTGTGGACCCGCCGTCGCTGTTGAGCGACTGGAGCAGCTCGAAGATCCGGTGTCCGGTCGCGTTGTCGAGATTTCCGGTCGGCTCGTCGGCGAAGAGGATCTTGGGCGAGTTGGCGAATGCGCGCGCGATCGCTACGCGCTGCTGCTCACCACCGGAGAGCTGGGTGGGAAAATGATGGCCCCTGCCGGACAGGCCAACGCGGTCGATCAGATCGGTCGCGCGTTCCACCGCGCCGGGCGACCCACGCAGCTCGAGGGGAACCTGTACGTTCTCGAGCGCCGTGAGAGTGGGGATGAGTTGAAAGCTCTGGAAGACAAAGCCGACTTTCTCGCCGCGAAGCCTGGCGCGATCGTTCTCCGATAGCTTTCCCAGGTCGGAGTCGTCGAGGAGCACAGTACCTCGCGTTGGTGTATCAAGACCGGCGAGAAGACCGAGCAGGGTAGTCTTGCCGCTGCCCGAAGGTCCGACGATTGCGACGAAGGCTCCCTGCGGTATCGTGAACGTCACATCGCGCAACACGGCGAGCTTCTGCTCGCCGCTCATGTATTCTTTGGTTACTTCACGGGCAATCAGCATGAATGAGTTTGTGTTTTGGCCGGTGCGTCAGAGGCGACTGGTAATTCTTGTCGCCGCGCTCGCGTGCATAGTCGCGTGTGGCTCGGACGGAAATATGGAAAGCTCGAGGAAATCGAGAGAGACGAAGAATAACATGAGCGTGTCAATTGGAGCGGGATCGGCCGCCGCCAACGATAGTGGCGCTAAGTCAATACGCACTCCGGTCGTGCTTTTCTTCGGAACGAGTCTCACGGCCGGGCTCGGACTGGATCCGGAGCAGGCATATCCGTCGCTGATCGAGAAGAAGGCGCAGACCGACGGCGTTCCGATCAAGGTGGTGAATGCCGGGCTGTCAGGTGAGACTACGGCGGGTGCCGTGCGAAGGATCGACTGGGTGCTGCGCACGCCAGTGGATCTGGTAGTCATCGAAGGTGGGGCGAACGATGCGCTCCGCGGTCTCTCGCCCGAGGAAGCGCGTGCGAATCTCGAGAGCCTGATCGCCGCCGTCAGAACGAAGCAGCCGGGGGCGAAGATCGCACTCATCCAGATGGAAGCACCGCCCAACTTCGGGGTTTCCTACACGCGGAGCTTTCACGCGATCTATCCCGAAGTCGCAAAGAAGGAGAGCGTCACCCTGCTTCCGTTTCTTCTCGGCGGCGTGGCGGGGATTCCGCGACTCAACCAGCCCGACGGTGTTCATCCAAACCTCACTGGAGAGCGGATCGTCGCAGACAACGTGTGGAAAGGTCTGAAGCCCATTGTCGCGAAGCTTGACCGAGGTTCAAAAAGCGGCTAAGTTTCGAGGCTGTTTGGGTTTACGCTTTCTCTCGATCGACGCCACACGGCAGCAGGCCAGCGTCGATCTTCAGTTTTCAGACCTTAGTAATTGGAATAAAGATATGGCAATGCCAGCCACCCAGATCCGGCGTGGAATGGTCCTCGTGATGTCGGGTGATCCGTGCCGGGTAGTCGAGTTTCGCCACCACACGCCGGGAAATCTCCGCGCGATGGTACAGGCGAAGCTCAAGAATCTTCGCACCGGCAACAATTTCGAGCACCGTTTCCGCGCCGCCGACACCATTGAGAGAGCGTCGATGGAGACACACGATCTCGAATTCATGTATCAGGGCGGCAACACGTATCACTTCATGAACACCGAGAACTACGATCAGCTCGAGATCGAGGAAGAAGTGCTGGGTGACAACGCACAGTGGATGCAGCCGGGAATGAAGATCCAGGCCGAGTACTACAATGGCCGGGTGATCGGAATCGAGCTTCCGAACTCGATGGTGCTTACAGTTGTGGATACTGCGCCGGTGATGAAGACGGCGACGAAGACCGCGTCGACGAAGCCCGCGAAGCTGGAAAATGGCGTAACAGTCAACGTACCGGAGTTCGTGAACACGGGCGAAAAAGTCCGTGTAAATCCGAACACCGGCGAGTACATGGATCGCGCGAAATAACGCTAAATTCGACTGGCGCTGACCGTGATTCGTCGCTGTTGATTCGATTGTAGAACGCGGTTAAGATGCAGGATCAAACAACCCGTTCTGCGGCGCTTGGGTTGGTGTGGTTTCATGGTGGCTGTAGCTCAATTGGTTAGAGCACCGGTCTGTGGCACCGGGGGTTGCGGGTTCAATTCCCGTCAGCCACCCATCTAGAACGCTCTCCGAATGGCGCACGGAGCCGAGTTGTCCGCAGTTCGCAGTAGCTCGTAGCTGTCCGCAGTTCGCAGTTCGTAATGATTTGCATCGCGTATTTGTTGTGACGTTCGGCGGGATCGGGCGAAGTAGGTCCGTAGCTCAATTGGTAGAGCACCGGTCTCCAAAACCGGGGGTTGCAGGTTCGATTCCTGCCGGGCCTGTGTGATGCCTTTTGGACGAACCGATCAAATGATCGTCGGTTTCACTGGGCGAGAGTCAGATTTTCGTTTTTGCGGCGCTATCGTCTAGGGGACTAGGACGGGGCCCTCTCAAGGCCCAAACACGGGTTCGAATCCCGTTAGCGCTATTGATGGAAGAAGGATGTGCGAGCATCCGATCGGCCTCATCGTCTATCGGTTAGGACGGCACCCTTTCACGGTGCAGAGAGGGGTTCGATTCCCCTTGGGGCTATTCGGCGGGCTGATTGACAACCGGCTCGGTTACGAGGAAGGTGCGTAGTGAGGAAGGGGTTTCCGACCCTGACTCCAGTAGTTGGGGCCGTAGCTCAGCTTGGTTAGAGCACTCGACTGTCACTCGAGAGGTCGCGGGTTCGAGCCCCGTCGGCCCCGTATTTTTTGTCGGAGTTCGGAAGCAGGAAGCGACTCGCGGTGAGTTGCTGAAGTGAAGTGATGTTGCCCTGGTGGTGAAATTGGTAGACACGCCATCTTGAGGGGGTGGTGCCGTAAGGCATAGCGGTTCGAGTCCGCTCCAGGGCACTCCAGCAGTCAAGCAAGTCGACGGGTCGGAGCTTTATTCCGCCACGCAGTTTGGGCTGAACTCAAACTTGCCACAGTAGCTCAGGGGTAGAGCACCCGATTCGTAATCGGGCGGTCGTCGGTTCAATTCCGACCTGTGGCTCTCGCACCACCACGCGCTGACCCATGAGACAATATTCATGATCGGAAATTCGCGGGGGATTTACGGATGACGGGTTCGACGGAACGCGCGGTGCTTGCCGGCGGCTGCTTCTGGGGCATGCAGGATTTGATACGCAAATACCCCGGTGTGATTGCGACGAGGGTTGGGTACACCGGCGGCGACGTTCCGAATGCGACTTACCGCAGGCATGGGACGCATGCCGAAGCGATCGAGATCACTTTCGATCCAACTAAGATCAGTTATCGCAAGCTGCTCGAGTTCTTCTTTCAGATTCATGACCCGACGACGCGAAACCGCCAGGGCAATGACGTCGGTACCAGCTATCGGTCGGCGATCTTCTACACGAGCGAGGATCAAAAACGGGTCGCCCTGGATACGATTGCCGATGTCGAGGCATCGGGACTCTGGCCGGGGAAAGTAGTCACTGAAGTCGTGCCAGCAGGTCCGTTCTGGGAGGCAGAGCCGGAGCATCAGGATTACCTCGAGCACTATCCGAACGGATACACGTGCCACTTTGTCCGACCGGGCTGGGTGCTACCGAAGAGAGAGACTGGCGGAGCCAGGAGCGCATCCGCGGGTGTGTCGGCCGAGGCACCCAGGTGAGGAGCGAGTACCGTTAGTCGGAAAAACCAGCCTTTTCGCGAACTCATCTGCTCGGTAAGTTGCTCCATACTGCGGGCGTAATTCAGTTGGTAGAATGCCAGCTTCCCAAGCTGGACGTCGCCGGTTCGAGTCCGGTCGCCCGCTCTCGGAAGAAGTATTCGATTTGGAGCCAGACGCGTCTGGTTGCCGACGCATCTCTACGTCATTTGCATCCCCCGCATACGTAATCCGACTCAGGCGCAAGAATCCGGTTGAGGGTAACGTCGCACCTCCGAACACAGCGGCCCTCCCATTCCTGAGGCATCCATGCGATACACAACTCTTCCCCTGCTGGCCGGGATCTCACTGGCGGCACTCTCGTGTACGGATCGATCACCAGTCAGTCCCTCCCTCGAGACGGGAGTCCGCGCGGCCACGGTCACAATCCCGACTTCAGGCCCGTGGGCCAGAGTCGTCGAGGGTGAGACCGGCCCAGGCTCGCTCTACGCGCTGTACATCCCAGCGCAATGGAACGGCGACGCGATCTACTATGCCCATGGTATCCGCCCGCCGCTCGACCCAATCACCCTCAACGACCAGGACAACTTCTTCGAGGTGCGGGATGCACTCGGCGCTCTGGGCTATGCCTTTGCGTATTCGAGTTTCTCGGAGAACGGGTTGGCGGTTAAGGACGGTGCGCAGCGCATTCACCAGCTGCGCGGTCTGCTGAGCTCGGCGCTGCCCGGGAATCCACAGCGGAATTATCTCACAGGCTACTCCCTCGGCTCGCTCGTCGCGTTGGAGTTGGGCGAGCGATTCCCCGGTCAGTACGACGGCGTGTTGGCGATGTGCGGTATGGTTGGGGGAACCCCGCTCGAGCTTCGGTACGTCGGCGACGTGCGCGCACTGTTCGACACCTACTATCCCGGCGTGCTGCCTGGCAATGTGATCTCGGTGCCGAGCACGCCTCCGACGGTCGCCCAGGTACAGTCGCTGGTGATCGGCGCAATCACGCCGACCGCGGTGAATCCACAAGCCGCGCTGGGACTGTTCGCAATCGCAAGCACTGCGCAGACTCCTCTCGCGTACGTGCCAATCGGGAGCCTGGGCGATCCGTCGAGCCCGGCTTTCCAGTCGCTGGTCGGGTCGCTGATCACTGCTCTGTATTACCAGCTGCTCGGCACCCCGGACGTGCTCGGCCGCACACACGGCCACTCACCATATGACAACCGTACGACGACCTACACAATGGGCACCCCGGCGGTTCCGGTTCCGGCCCTCATACCAATCATTCAAGGGATGATCGCGGCGTCGAATCGGAGCGTGAGGCGCTACGACATTACGCCCGACGCCCAGAACTATCTCGAGAGGTATTACGTGCCGACAGGCAATCTCAAGATTCCAGTCGTGAGCGTTCACAACCTCTGGGATCCACTCGTACCATTCTTTCATGAGCCAGCCTTTGCCAACATCGTGGCATCTGCTGGCGCGTCGGACATGCTCCTCCAGCGCGGCGTACCGAACTACGGCCATTGCAACTTCCCGACGCCGCTGGTCGTGAGCTCATTCCAGACACTCGCCACCTGGGTAACGACAGGCGTCAAGCCAGTGAGCTGAACACCCCACCGTTCTGCTCGATGTAAAAACAATCCCGCGAAACCGGCGGGATTGTTTTTATTTCCGACGCGCCATGACGCGCTTGCGGTATCCAAGTTGGACATCCGCGATGCAGAGCATGGTGTATGCGCTTCATCTCCTGGCCCGCAGCGAGACGAAAACCGTGCGGGGTTGGCCCGGCGACACGACGTCCCCGGCAACGAGCTCAGGATAGGCTCGGTCGAAAAGATTTCGCACCCCAACGTCGGCATCGAGCGCGCCTTGCGTCCACGACAGACTCACGTGCGCCAATCCGTAGCCGCCCAACACGACACCGGGCTGATCGAACGGTGAATAGCCGCCCACCCAATTCCCGCTGATGCGAATCCGCCACGGCGATGCAGGCTTGGTCAGATCCAGGGCAGCAGTGCCGAGATACTTGGAAGTGTTATAGACACGCAGTCCGTTCAGCGCCACCGGTGGTTCGCCGCCCTCGCCCGGCCCGGCGACGAGGCTTCGATACCTCGCGTCATTGAAGGTCCAATCTCCAGACAGCGTGGCCATTTCCTGAATCGCGCTGGTTCGCCAATCCAACTCGAGCCCCTGACGTCTGCTTGCGCCGCCGCTCGTCGATTCAAGTGTCACGGGATTGAATGTCTGCTCATTGCTCACATCCATCCGAAAGAGCGCAGCGGACGCGCTCGATCCTTTGTAATCCATCTTGACGCCTGTCTCGTACGCCCATGCAGTGATGGGGACAAGCGTAGGATCTCCGATGACGCCGTCGGACGAGCGAAAGCCGCGAGACACATTCCCATAAATCCCCAACGGCGATGCGACGTGCACCAGCGCACCCAACTTTGGCGAGAAGACTCCGTGAGTGGCGCTCTGGGCGCTTCCGCCATCCGGTGTGGAATTAGTAGCGAGGAAGTCATACCTCGCGCCGATGTCCAGGCGAAGTCGATCCGTGAGGTTGAGATACGATTGCAGGAACGGAGCTGCAAGAATCTCACGTCCAGTCACCAGCTCCGCGACAGAGTCCCGCACGCGGGCCGTCGTGAAATAATTTTGATAAGAGGAGCGGTCCCATCGCGTCTCGCCGCCGAACGTTATCTCGCCTTTGGGTAGTGTCCAGGTGAGGGCGCTAGTCGCGCCAAATCCAAGTCGTGAATCCTCCTCTTCGGTCTGGCTGCCCGTGCCTTCAAAGCGTCCGCCGGCCGGCGGAATAGTGAGGAAAAGCTGCCACCGGCCCTGCGTGGAGTAAGCGGTGGTCCGCCAGAACATGTTCCCGGAGAGAACTCGAAGGCTCACGCGCTCCTGCGCGCGACGTTTGTAGCCGCCGTCAGTCGGGTTCGAGACTATGTTGTATTCGCGCGCATCAAATTCGTCCTGGCTGAGAAAACCGGGCGATCGCCAATTTCCGCCGTAGACTTCGGCGCCGCCGTCGAGTGTGACGCTGGGAGAAAGATCGCGCACTATTCGCGCGTGACCCTGTCCGACGTTGAATCGCGCGTTCGGTCGAAACCCATCTTCTCGCTCGTAGCGAGCTCCAAGAACTCCTCCATTCGCGCCATGGTCGAACCCCGTCAGGGCCATCACATCGGCCCGGCCAAACGACCCACCGGATGCGGTGACTTCTGTTCCTCTCATTCGCTCCAGCGTGCGAACATTCACGACGCCGGCGAGTGCGAAATTCCCAAAAAGCGCACTGGTGGGACCGTGGAGAACGTCGATGTCCTGAATCCCGCCTGGGAAGAGCACGGCCCAGTCGTTGTATCCCTCGGCGTGGCCGTTCATCGCCTCGTTTATGGGGACGCCGTCGACCCACAACGCCAGATCGGTGGAATGGTCAGAGCTGAATCCGCGCAGAGACGCGTCCGAGGCGAACCCCGGACCTTGTCCCTGTTGATGCACCTCCACGCCGGACGTCTGACGAAGCAGGTCGTACGGACTGTTTGCCGGTGTCAGCCGAATGGTTGATGCGTTGATGCGGCTGGCATTGAGCGGCTCCGATCGCTCGGCTGGTGTGGCGACGATAGTGACCGCTCTCAATCGCGTGGCGGAATCGACGCGAACCGAATCAGGGCGAGGCGCGGTGGTCGTATCCTGGGCCCGAGCAACGCTCGGCGCGACCAGCAACGAGACTATTGTAGTGGCGAGTGATGCCCGCACAGACAAGGAACTGAAGAACACTGGTCCTCCCGATGGACCGCGAACTGGAATCCGGGGATGCGGCGAGATCAGTAGTGAGCGGAGGCCGCCTCGGTCGGCAATCATCAGCCGGCGCAGAGGCGCGGACTCAGCCGAGCCGCATTCGCGACTCGACCTCTAGCTACATCCGTTGTTGTCAGCTATGCCGAGCGGGGAGGACCGTTACCGAACGGTTGGGAGTGTGCCCAGCGGATCCGTGCGATGGTGTGTTCAGCGTAATGCCGCTGCAGAGCACCGACGATCGCACTGAAGGGAAGGGCGACGGCTCGTGCGACAATTGCCTGCGGTGCGCCGCAGCAGCATTGATCCATGCACCCGTGGTGGAGCGGTGCCCGATCGGAGCTCGGTCCCGTGACTTCAGACGACAGGCTAGCCCCGCGAGCGTGACCGAGTGCAGCGTTTTCGCCGCGCGCCGCGTGGTCACCGTGTGCCGCATGTTCACCGAGTGCCGCATGTGCACCATGTATCGCGTGCTGAACATGGGCACCGGCTGACATGTCTGTACCGGCCACACCGGTTAGAGCCGTGGTGAGCCAGATACCCCACGTGCCGACGAGTATGCGGGACCAAGATGAGCGCATCACGTCCGAATAATACGCCTGATCCGCGCGCTCGCCAATGAGCAGAGGCGGACGGCGACTAATCGGGTGCGGTCGTATACTGTCCGCGCGCCGAGTGATTCTGACCTAGCGGGATCAGCCGATCAGAGCGACACTACTACAACCCACCCTTCTATCGAACGCTTTCCAACTGAGGAGGGGAGCCGTGAAGATCAATCAACTTTGCATTGTCGTGTCTGCCGGTGCCGCGCTGGCGTGCGCGTCAAAGCCCACGCCGATCACTGTGACCGGCGATACTGGCGATCGTGCATCGCTCGCGGGGAAGTGGGTGGGCGAGTACAACAGTCCCGTTACGGGTAGGAGCGGCAGCATCGTATTCAACCTCTCGCCGTCTGGCGACGCCGCGAACGGAGATGTGGTTATGATCCCCCGCGGCTACGGCAAGGCACTCACGCCGTACGGCGCCACTTCGAGCGCCGGCGTTCAAATGCAGAACACGGCCATATCCCAGGTGCTCACGATCAAGCTGGTCCGCGTAAGCGGTGACACCGTGAGCGGCGTGCTCGATGCTTATCGTGATCCCCAGTGTGACTGCCCGGTCGTGACTACATTCACTGGCAGGGTCGACGGCGACACGATCGACGGAACGTTCATCACACGTGGATCACAAACAAACACACCACAGACAGGGACCTGGCGAGTAAAGCGTACGACCAGATAATTCGCTGGGCGGTCGCGGTTGCGTTGTTGGCCGGGACGGCTTGCGCCGGCCCCGCTGCCCAGAACGCAATCGCGATCACCCACGTTTCGGTGATCGACGTCGCGACCGGCGCGATCCAACCGGATAACACGGTACTGGTGACCGGGAACCGGATCACCTACGCTGGTCCCGCAGCGTCGGCAACGATTCCCGCCAAAGCGACCGTGATCGATGGTCGAGGAAAGTTTCTCATTCCCGGCCTGTGGGACATGCACGTGCACGCGTTCGTGCACACGTTCTCCGATTTTGCCGGGCCGCTGATGATCGCGAATGGTGTGACCGGTGCGCGCGACATGGGCTACTACGTCGACACTACCTTGCGGTGGAAAGCGGACATCGCCGCGGGGCGCGAGATTGGACCGCGTCTCGTCGTCGGCGCGAGAGTGGACGGTCCAGTGACCAAAGCGCGTTTCGTCGCCATTGCTATCACCGATGAAGACGGGGTGAGGGCAGTCGACACTCTTTCGAAGAGGCGGGACGGCACTCGTCGCGCCGATTTCATTATTACGTATTCCTGGGTGCCACGGGCGGCCTACTTCGGAATTGCGCGTGAGACGAAAAAGGTGGGCGTGCCGTTCGCCGGACCTGTTCCATACTCGGTGAGCGTGGTGGAAGCGTCCAATGCGGGCCAGCGGAGCATCGAACAGGAAGACGACCTGATGCGCGCATGCACGTCAAAGGACAGCCTTCTGCGCGCACGATCCGCCGACACGACGACTTTTTCGGCGGGCTCCCTCGCTCTCATGCACGATCAGGCCGAGACAATCCGAAAGTCATATGACCCCGTCGCCTGCAGGAATGTCATAGCGACGCTTGCGCGGAATCATACATGGGTCACACCCACGCTGGTCGCTTATCAGCCATACGCGCACGCGTTCGACAGCGCGAGTACCCATCCCGAATTGGTGAAGTACATTCCAGGAGTAGTGCACGCTGGCTGGATGCACAGGGCTTCGTTTCTAATTCGAGCCGACTCGATAGTCATACGGAGCTTCTTCAGCTTCGATCGCACTCGCGATCTGCGGGACGCAGGCGTCAAGCTGTTGGCGGGCACGGACATGCCGCAGGCCTTCGTCTATCCCGGGTTCAGCCTGCACGATGAGCTCGAGCTGCTGGTGCGATCCGGCCTGACACCCCTGGAAGCACTCCGCAGTGCGACCTACAACCCGGCTGAATTCCTCGGCGCGCTCGATTCGCTGGGAACCATCGCTCGGGGGAAAGTCGCGGACATGGTTCTGCTCGACGCGGATCCCCTCACAGACATCCGCAATACGCGACGCATCTCGCTCGTGATTGCGAACGGTCGTGTATTCGACACCGCTGCTCTCGCGCAGCTATTGAAGCACGTCGAGACTGCGCTAAAGCGCTGACTCGAGCGGGCACGAGTCAGTTTGCCAGGGCGGACCCAATACCACCCACGCCGGGCGGAGCGTTTCTCCGCAGATACTCGTAGAGCGCGGCACTCAAGGCCGCGACGAATAGTCCGACGGCCCAGCCGCCTATCACGTCGGTAGTCCAGTGGACGTCGAGATAGATACGGGTGAGTCCGACGATGAGTGGTATGCCTCCGCCCACCAGGATTGCCGTGGTCCATGAGATCATACCCTCGCGAGCCATCACGTAGCAAAGCGTAACGACCACCGCTGCCGACGTTGTGGCGTGTCCACTCGGAAAAGAAAAACTCTTTTCGTTGAGAATCGCGCCACCCGCCGGCCTTACCCGGCCGAACAGAACTTTGATAACCCCCGACAGCAGGCCACCTACCGCCGGAGCGGCAATCACGACTCCGGCTTTGCTGCGGCCCCTGCGCCCGTAGAACCAGACGCCAGCTGCAACTGCCAGGAGCACCATTACCGCCGGCGAGCCGATCCAGGTTATTACGTACGCGATCTTGTATAAGACTGGATTCTGGTGCGTGATCACCCACGCACGCACCGAGCTGTCGAAGGCGGTCGTTGATTTTCTCGCTACGTCTTCGCCCAGATCCGCGAACACACTGATCGCGATCCCGGACACCACCGCGATCAACGTCCAGAACGTGATCAGCTTCCCGAACCAGTCCCGCGCGCGATGACTCACGGCCGGCTCGTGACCGGGCGTAGGCGTCATTCCGCTGGGCTGAGCATAGCTACGCGGCGGCGTCGATGGCTGGCATCAGCTTTCTTTCCACTCTCTTTCTGGCGCGCACGCGTCGGCTGTAGCTGTTTCTGCGCGCGTTCCGTAAGGACAGGAAGCAGAGTCCCCAACTCCAGAGAACCCACGAAAACCGATCCGGTAGACTCATCGTTCGCAGCATCACCAACGCAACAGCAATTCCCCCAGCAGCAGTTGCAACTGCGTTCTGCGGCGGGCCGGCTGTCCGTCGAGCGATCACCTCGATTGCCTGTAACCCCCGGGTGATGATCGTTCGGCGGATAGCCACGTCGAGCTCAGTCGGAGTCATGTCACGCCAACCGGGAATTCGCAGGACACTCCACGCCGGTGCGGTTCTGCCCCAGCCGTGATTGTCCGATCCGGACACTGCTGCGAGATGAAGGTTTGCGGCGAGCGCGAGAATGCCATCCCGGTCTCGCGCGGCTTGCGCCATGCCTCGAGGTGATCCGTCGGCCGCCTCGATGCCGGCCAGACGCACCGGGCCAGCGGTCTCGCTCATGGGAATGCGAAGTATGTCGCCAGGCATCGAGAGCAGTAGCATTGGCGGAACTGGCCCGCCATCGGCTTCCACCGCCGCGCCTTCCCAGTCTGGAGAGGTGATTCGCATACGCCTCGGGTCCACGCCGATGAGAATCGGATGCTCGTCGCCATCCCGAAGCTCTACACCCGGGAGCAGCACTGTGGCGTCACCGGATCGCGCGGGGTTGCCCGCCGCGCCCGTTAGCGCGCCATCGAACGTCATGTGGTCGGTCACATACGCGGCGTCGAAGCCCGAGCTCGAATGCCACTCCCGGTTTTTCTCCGGATTGAATCCGGGGCGTCCATCGTGGGAGGCTTCGGTGTGACTGTGGAAGTCGACGGCGATGAGATCACGATCCGCGAGAGCGATCGATGCCATCGGTCTGGTGGCGACGAGCATGAAGCCGATGAGGGCGAGCGTCCCTCCCATAAAGCACAGGGCGGCCCTAACGAATCTCGCGGCAACAAAACCCGCACGGGAGCGCGCGCTGCGATGCATCCAAAGGCCAAGGAACAGAGCTGCGCAAAGCGCGAAGGTCGACCAGTACTGGGCAGGGGAGAGAAGCGTTAGCGCGTCGAGGACGTTGGAAAGTGGCGCGAACGCGTCGTACACGAGCGGTGTGCGCAGACTTGCCGTCACCGGCGCATTGGGCCGGGTGAGTTCAACCAGCGGAGACAACGAAAAAACCGCCGTCATTACGAGTGTTGCGGTAATCACGAGCGGCCATCGATAGCGCGAGATTCGCCGAAGTTTCAGTGTCTGCACGACCCTCGTCGCTGAAATGGACTGCGTTTGGTTACGCGTAGAATAGACGGTCGACCTGTCCCTATGATTACACCGCGCTCGCGACTCGCGGGAATGTGACAATCACCCTCGTACCCTTGCCGGGTTCGGATGTCAGTGAGATCTCCGCGCCGTGCTCGCGCGCAATCCAGCTTGCAATCGAGAGGCCAAGCCCCGCCCCGTTGGTTCTGCTGCGCGCCGTTTCTCCACGAAAGAACCTCTGAAAAACGCGAGACAACTCCTCCTGTCGGATTCCGATTCCGGTGTCTTCCACGACGAACGTGGGCACTCCCTCATGCATGGACACGCGAACGTGTACCTGTCCCCCCGCGTCCGTGAATTTCACGGCGTTGTCCAGCACGATCATGATGAGTTGGCGAATGAGAGTTGGATCACCTTCGATAGGCGCCTCTTCGAACTCGTCGACAGTTACCACGACGTTCTTCTGACGGGCAACGATTTGCGCCGCGCCGGCGGCGTCGATGGCCAGATCATCGAGAAAGATCCGCCCCTTGTCGATTTGTCGCTCGCCAGTGTCGGCGCGGGCGAGAACGAGCAGACTGTCCACTATGCCGCCGAGCCGGCGCGCCTCAGCCTCGACACCGCGAAGGGCGGAAACGTAGTTCTCCGCATCGCGCGGCTGCTGGAGCGCCACCTCCGCCCGCGTCCTGAGAATGCTGATCGGCGTCCTCAGCTCGTGCGCCGCATCCGCCATGAATCGCCGCATGAATTCCATCGATCGCTCGATCGGGGCAGTCGACTTCCTGACCAGCAGGAAGCCGCCCGCGGCGACGAGGACCAGCGCGGCAAACGCGATCACCACGAACGCGGTGATCAGATCCGCATATTTGTCTTCCAATTCAACACGGTCAGCGACGGCGACCGCCACGAGCTCGTGACCTGAACCGAGCTTGAACCGCTGCGCGTGAAGCCGCAGCATCATGTCCTCCGGAAGATCGCGGTGGGCGGTAATCTGCCCGACTCTGCCTGCGTCTTTCGCCGACTGGCGAATCCAGTTGTCCGCCTTTGCCGGCTTTATCGGATTTCCCTGTATGTCGAGGAGGTAGAGCATGCGGTCGGGGATATTGAGCTCGTCCACCGCATCTATAACGCGTCCGCGCGGCCCGGCCGCTTCCACCTCCCTGATACGGGCGGCCCGCACCAGCTCCAAAGTGGCGCTCTTCAGCGAATCATCGAGCTGCTGCGATAACTGGTAGCTGATAACAGCGAACAAACCCGCGCCGAGCAGAATGATGATGAACCCAAACGTCGCGACGTACCAGATTGTGAGGCGTAATCGCAGCCGTATGAGTCGTTGGATTCCCAGCCGCGACGACGTCGCTTCAATCGCCAAAACGATATCCGGCGCCGCGGACCGTCTGGATCAACTTGACGGGGTAGTCGTCGTCGATCTTCCGGCGCAGCCGCCGCACCAGCACCTCGAGCACGTTGGTGAAGGGATCGTGGTTCTCGTCCCAGACGTGCGCGGTTATCGCCGCCCGATCGACCACTTGCCCGTGATGAAGCACGAAAAACTCCAGCAGCGAGAACTCCTTCGCTGTCAGCTCGACGGGTTTTCCAGCGCGCCGCACGCGATGGGCTTCGAGATCGACCTCGAGATCAGAGACCTTCAAGGTCTCCGGAAGAGGAGCCCCACGCCGTCTGGCCAATGCCCTGACCCGCGCCAGGAGCTCGCGGAATGCGAAAGGCTTGGTCAGATAGTCGTCGGCGCCGACCTCGAGGCCGGCTACGCGATCATCGACGGCGTCGCGCGCGGTGAGCATCAGTATCGGGGTCGCGACCTCCCGCGCCCTTAGCTCGCGGCAGAGATCGAAGCCATTTCCACCCGGCAGCATTACGTCGAGAATGGTGACGTCGAAGCTTCCGAGCAGCGCCTTCAGTTTACCGTCGGCGTAGTTCGCAACGGCAACGACCTGTACGCCATGCTCTGCAAAACCGGTCTTGACGATGGCCGCCAGGCCCGGATCGTCCTCGACAAGAAGAACTCGCATTGGCGCCAATCTATATCGTCGGAGTCAGGCCGCACACTATGTAATCATGACGACAGCTTAACAACGTATGATTCACGAGGATAACCGGGCTGATTCCCGCGACCGTCGCGGGAGCGCAGATCAAACATATTGAGGAGGATGCATGTTCAAAGGGATAGCCGTGGCAGTTGCTTTCGCCGCTGCCACCACCGTTGCTGGGGCACAGGGCACGAGCACCTACAACAAGAGCACGGCCAAGACGGCGACGACGGCCACGACGACGGCCAAGAAGCACAGGAAAGTGAAGAAGGAAGAGAGCCAGGCGGCGCTTCAGAAGGAAGCCAAAATTTCGCAAGATGCCGCGCAAGCAACAGCGCTCAAGGAAGTTCCGAACGGCGCCGTGAAGTCCAGCGAGCTCGAGCGCGAGCACGGAAAGCTGATTTACTCCTTTGACATCACCGTCCCGGGCAAGACCGGAATCGAAGAGGTGAACATCAACGCGATTGACGGCTCCGTAGTCGCCAAGCAGCACGAGACTCCGAAGTCCGAGAAGAAGGAAGCAGTCAAGGAAGCGAAGGAAAAGAAGACTAAGTAATTCTCCACGACGGCTCGGTCGCGACTGAGGAATTGGGCTCAGTTGCGACCGAGCGAGCCGTGCGGATCCAGCAAGTGATACAGGCTGGGAAGTACCAGCAGGACGATAGGGCCTGACAGGACAAAGCCTCCTATAACCGCGATCGCAAGCGGCTGCATTAGCTGGGACCCCTCTCCCAGCGCGAGGGCAAGCGGGGCTAGCGCGAAGGCAGTGGCCAGGATAGTCATAGCCACGGGGCGCAAACGTCGGTTAGCGGAGTGAGCCCAGGCGTCCCTGACAGACTTTCCGCTTCGCAGTTCCAACTGTGCCTCGTGGATGACGAAGATGGCGTTTTCCCCCACAATTCCGACCATCATGATCGCGCCAACGTAGCTCGAGATGTTGAGCGTCATTCCGGTGAGCAGGAGGGCCGCGAGAACACCCGCCAACACAGCGGCTGCGCACAGAGCCGTCACAATCGGTGCGCGCCAGTCGGTGAACTCGAACAAGACGACCACCGCCACGAGCACAAGCCCCGCAAGAAGGACGTAGAGAAGTCCTCTGAACGACTTTTGCTGTTGCTCGTAGAGGCCCCCGTACTCCACGGACATGCCGGGCCCGAGGGTCAGGTCTCGCGCAATTCGACGTCGAATGTCCGTCATCGCCCCACCGAGATCGCGGCCGGATAGCCTCGCAGTTACCCCGACATACGTTCTCAGGTTCTCCCGATTGATTTCGGTCTCTGGGGTGCCAGTCGTAACGGTGGCGACCGTGGAAAGCGGAATCAGCGCCGACGAGGGGGCACGCGCCCGTATCTTCAACTGCGGAAGTGTCGTCGAATCAGCCGCCAATACCCGAAGGTCGTACATCCGATCGCCAATCCTGATCTGACCTGCGACCGTGCCCGTAATAGCTGGCTCGACTTCGGCTGCCACCGTCTGCGTATTTAGACCAAAGCGCGCCGCCGCCACCGGATCGACGTGTACCTGAAGCGCCGGACCGGCAATCGTGAGTCCGTTGAAAACATCCTCCACGCCCGAAATTTTCTCGAGTATGTGTGCTGCCTCATCCGCCTTGGCGGCAAGTATCGCGGGATCACTTCCGAAGATCTTGATGTCGATCGGCTGTGGTGTGCCCCCGGTCAGATCGCCGATATTGTCTTCGAGCAATTGGCCGAAGTCGGTGTGGACTGCCGGCTCAACAGCTCCGATGCGCGTTCGCAGGTCGTCCATAATCGTCTCGACGCCGTCTCTCTCCCTTCTGGGCTTGAGCTTGATGACGTAGTCCCCACGATTTGGCTCGGTAATGAAAAATCCTAGCTGTTCTCCGGTCCGGCGCGAGTAGCTCGCCACGGCTGGATTGGAAATAATGACCCGCTCCGCCTCTCGAAGCATCGCGTCAGTCTCGGTCAGCGAGGTTCCCGGAGGTGTCCAGTAATCCAGAATGATCGAACCCTCATCCATCGCCGGAAGAAAATCCGTACCAATACGGGCGTACAGCAGATAAGCCACAACAAGCAACGCAACGATGACTGCGACGCCCACACTTCCGCGTTCCACGAAGACGTCGACGAGCCGCGCATAACCTCGGCCGGCGCTACTCAGCACGGGAGCAATCCTTTCACGGATCGGTTCGAGATTCCGCCCTGTTGCCCGCGCCATTCGCTTCAGTCGGGATTGCGATGGGGCCCTGTTCGCCGGCCGGTATCGATGGAATACACCAACCGACACCGGGACGACTACCAGCGCGATCGCAAGTGAAATCACGAGCGCCAGCGCCATCGTAAGCGCGAGCGGTTTGAAGAATGCGCCCACCACGCCGGAGAGTAGCGCGAAAGGAACCAGAATGACGATTGTTGAAAGACTCGAGCCGACGAGCGCTGGCGCCAGCTCGCCAGCACCTGTAGCAGTTGCATCGTGAAGTGCCTGTTCCAGGCCCGGATGGAGCTCCGGATCCGACGCTTGGCGCAAATTTGCACGTGCGTGGTGGCTTTCGATGTTCTCGATGACCACGATGGAATCATCCGCGATCAAACCCAGTGCCGCGGCTATGCCGGCGAGAGTCATGAGATTGATGGTCTGACCCACCGCACCCAGTGCCAAACCTACGATTGCGACCGTGAGCGGGATTGCCGCAACAGCGATAAGAGTGAACGTGACGTTCCGCAGAAAGAGTAGCAGCACCACAGCGGCGAGCACGACACCGATGATGATCGCATCACGCGCTCCCCCCACGGAGCCGGCCACGAACGACGCCTGATCGTAGAAATTGCTCCAGTGAACATCCTTCGGCAAAATGTCCGGCTGGTCCCGAAAGATCTGATCAATGGCGGTCGCAATCGCGACCGTATTTGCCGATGGTTGCCGCACGATGTTGACGAGCACCGCAGTTTTTCCATCTGCGGTCGTGCGTACATAGGAGACTTCGTCCGCCACGATGATCGTCCCGAGATCGGAGAGCGTTGCCGGCGGACCACCAGGAACCGGAACCGCGATTCGCGCGAGCTCGTCCTTTCCCGTAACTCGCCCGGTTACCAGTGTGAGGTACAGTTCGTGATTCTGTTCGCTTAGCCCGGTGGACACGACGTCGTTGCTAGCCTGAATCGCCTGCACCACATCCGATGCGGCGAGCGCGTGGCCGGCCAGCGCTCGAGGATCAAGCCGGACCTGAAACTCACGCTGACGTCCACCTTGAATCTGGACCTGCGATACTCCGGGAATCCTGACGAGAGCGGGCTTGAGCGTGTACTGCGCGAGATCCCAAAGCTGGGCCTGCGTCTCAGTGGAGGATGTGAGCGCGTATCCCTGAATCGGGAATATGGCGGTGTTCATCCATTCGGCGTCGATCCGGGTTTGGGGGGGCAGATCCGGTCTCACGCGTTGCATCTCCGCTTGCACGCGATCGAGCGCCGCCTTCATATCCGTGCCCCAGTCGAACTCCGCCGAGATCTCGGTTGACCCTCGGGATGTCGTGGATCGAACAAGCACTATGCCGGGGACACGAAGAATCGCTTCCTCCAGCACTCGCGTGACCGTCGGCATCATCTGAGCGGCGGGCTCTTCGCCGACGTCGGCAATCACCTTCACAGTTGGGAAGGTGACCGTTGGGAAGATTGCCGACGGAAGCCCCGCAGCCTCGTAGATGCCTGCAATTACGAGGATGGCAAGTAACAGGTAAATGCCAGTCGCTCTTTGTCGCGCGTTCGCGACGAACTTCACTGATTCGTGCCGACTGCGGTCGCGCCTTCGCGAACCTTGCTGCCCTCCGGGAGACCGACCTGGCCGGAAACGATGACCCGCTGTCCCGGGGTCAGCGCGGGATACTTGATTTCGACATCGCCACCTTTGGCGGCGCCGGTGGTCACATTTACCCAGTGAGCGAGTCCCGCGGGAGTGACGAGAGCAACACGTGAGATGCCGGAAATGTCGTCACGTAGAACGGCAGTCGCAGGTACGATCGGAACCGCAAATCTTTCCCCGACTATGATTTCCACAGTTCCAAACAGCCCGGTTTGAATAGGAGCGCCGGCAGTCTGGAGATTCGTGCTGAAGTCGATGCGCACCGGAACGGTCATGACAGTGTTGGTGTCAGCCGGAAGAAGACCGTGCACCGTTCCGGGAACCGCGCCGAGCTGCCCAGGCAGGTTGACGTTTGCACGCTGCCCCAACCTTACTTGTGCAAGATCGCCTTGCGCAATTCGCGCGACGAAAACAATGGAGCCGGCGGAGGCGATAGTGAGAATGCTGTCACCTTGGCTGAGGAGGTCGCCCTGGCTGGCGCCGCGTGAGACTACGACTCCTGCTCGCGACGCTCTGAGTTGCGTCGCGACAAGATTCTGTTTGGCGAGCTGAAGCGCCCGCTCGGCGTCACTGCGTTGAGCTGGGGTCGAGGCACTCCTGAGCATCGCCTCAGCTCCAATTAGCGCCGCCTGACTGGGCTGGTTTACCACGGCCGCGACCACCTGGTCAGCACCCACGCGATCGCCCACCGCGAGATGGAGAAGAGTGAGAATCCCGGTAAAGGGCGCACGGATTTTTTGTAGGTCAAGCGCGTCGGTTCTTCCGGGGCCAGTCACTGCAATCGCGATGTTTCCGCGTTCCACCACGGTCATATGCACGGGTGTAGCGGCCATCGAATCTGCCGCAGTGGAATCGTTCGTCGCCGAATCGCCGCTCCCGGCATTCGCAGGGTCGCCTCCGCGCGAACATGCAGAGAAAGCGGCGAGTCCAAGCATGGCACTCGCCGTCCAGATTGCGCGCCGCACGAATTTGCTCAAGGAGTTCCCCATCGGATGTAGTTGGCTTCGGCTTGACGATAGCGAACAACCGCGTCTGCGTACGCCTGGTTCGCGTTGATCCACGACGTATAAGCGTCCAGCACCTCGAGCGCGCTAGCTGCCCCTCCGGCGTACATGCTCTGGGTTTGGAGGTAAGCATCGCGCGCAGTCGGGATATTATGGCTCCAACCTTCGACTTGCTGATACAACCTTGTAAGCTGAGTGGCCGCAAGCTGCGAGGAGAAGCGGACTTGTCGTTTGACGACGATCTCGGAATCCTGGGCTTGCTGCGCTTCGAGACGCGCCCGATCGAGTCGAGCTCGGAATACGCCACCATCGAAAAATGGCCACGACAACGAGAAAAGCACGGCTCCGCCCAGGCCGGTGCCGCTGTTCGGGCCGGTGCCAGAATCAGGTCCGAATACGGGAAGCGCGCCCAGATTGGCCGAGACCTGCAATTGCGGCCTACGCTCAGAGCGCGTTGCGGCGATGGCGGCTTGAGTCGCCGCCGTATTGGCTTCGGCCGCGCGGACGTCCGGCGTCTCGAGCCAGGGAGATCCACCAATGATTGTGGGAAGAGTCGGGGCGGGCAGCGGTGCGACAGCAAGTGGCGCGTCGGGAACCCGTCCCATCAGATCGTTCAGCTGAAGGCGGGCTTCATCGAGCGCCCGTTTCGCGTCTGCGAGCGCGGCCTCTTCCGTTCCGACGCGAACCTGCGTCGTGAGCAAGTCGCTTCCGACGGGTTGACCCGCTGCTCTCCGTCCCTGCACCTGCGAGAGATAACTTCTCAGTCGCTCGATGCCTTGTTCGCGAAAGTCGATCTCATTTTCGGCTCTCAGGAATTCACCAAACCAAAGCCTGACGGCGAGGTCAACGTCCTTCTCTACGACCCGAAATCCAGCGCCCGCTCCCTGGGAGCGAAAGTTGGCGGCACTAAGGTTGGCGCGCCTCAAGCCTCCATCAAATAGCGTGGCTGCCCCGACAACCTGGGCTGCTCCTTGCGGCGTCGTGTAGGCCAGAGGGCCGCCGGCGTTGACGCTGCTGGTGATCGCGAGATTTGGGGAACGGCTTGCTCTTGCTTCGCGCACTGCTGCTCGCGCGATGTCGATCCCCCGCGCCGCGACAGGTAAATGCGCGTTGGCGTTGCGCGCTTCCCGCAGCGCCTCATCAAGTGTCAGTGCGGGCTCGGTATTCCTTGCACTTGACGTCTCGTTCGGCGATTGAGAGCGAGCCTGCCCACGAGCAAGGCTTGGCACGAGAAGCAGGTAGTAGAACGCAACATGGAAATAAGAACTTCGTGGTCTGTGCACTGTGGTCGTATTCTACTTGGGTTACCTTGCGTGAGGATTACGTATCGAACAAGTGAAACGTTATTTGGCGCCCGAAACGCGGAGCAGTCATCAAACCGCGGTCCGCTTGATCAGCATCCTTCGCGCCCGTTACGCCAGGCTGAGTACCCAACTTTAGTGATAGCGGCCTCTCAACGTCGGCCGGCGAGCCGGCAAGAACTTAAGCAATCTGCACTCTCCGGCAGCACATGTTCAGAGACGCGCTTGGCCTCCGTGCGACCTGTCGCGAATTCGGGCCGAAAGAATCGTGCAAGAAACCCCCGTCCTGATATTTCAGCGGATTTTGCGCCGGACGGTGGCCTGGAGGCTCCCTCCCCGTAGCTTTACATCATGACGACGCCACCAATCGCGCATCCACCCGAGACCCTCGAGGGCTGGTATGCGCTGCACCAGATATTTCGATTCAATAAAGGGAAGCCGGACGCGGCCCGTTTGACGCGACTAGCCAGAAGTTCCGCAAGTGTGCTTGCCTCAGCGCCTGCCGCGCGGAAGAAAGGCGCGAAGAGTGCGCCCGCTCCTGTCGGTTGGAGTTGTTTCGCACGTCTCATCGGATCGACGTCCGATCTGATGGTCATTCACTTCCGCGAATCGCTCGACGCGATCGGTGCGGCACAGGACGCGCTCTCAAAGACGGAGCTGGGCAAGACCGTCCAGCCGGTCTATGCGTTTCTGAGCGTCACCGAGGCGGGACTCTATCACATCACCGCCGAGCTCGCCCGAGCGGCGGAAGCTCGTGGCGGAAAGGTCGGCGATGCAGAGTACACAAGGACGCTCGCCGGTCGGGCAGCGGCTGAACGGGAAAGCCAGCAAGTCAGACGGCGGCTTTATCCAGAGCTGCCTGACAACATGCCTTATGTCTGCTTCTACCCGATGTCGAAGCGCCGCGACGCGTCGCAGAACTGGTACACGCTCACACTGGACGAGCGCAGCCGGTTGATGCAGGCGCATGGAATTACGGGCCGGCGCTATTCGGGAAAAGTGCAGCAGGTGATCACTGGCGCGATCGGCCTCGACGCCTGGGAGTGGGGCGTGACGCTCTTTGCGCAGGATCCTCTCGATTTCAAGAAGCTCGTCACCGACATGCGCTTCGACGAGGTGAGCGCGAAGTACGCCGAGTTCGGGGATTTCTACGTCGGCAAGGTCATCCCCCGCTGACGTCGCGACATTTCGCGCGTAGAACTTTACTCTTCTCGGGGGAGAGTGAGAGCGAAAGTCGAGCCTGACCCAACCTTGCTCGAGACCGTTAGCTCGCCGTTCATCGCCCGTGCGAGCTCGCGACTGATTGCCAGCCCGAGACCCGTGCCCTCGTGGGCGCTGCTCAGCGACCGGCCGAGCTGAACGAAGGGCTCAAAAATCGCGTCAAGTTTCTCGGCCGGGATGCCATCGCCGGTGTCGACCACCTCTATCGAAGCCGTTTTCTCTGATCCTTTGGACCTAACTCTCACGGTACCTTTCGCGCCGGTGAACTTGACGGCATTCGAGAGGAGATTGAGGAGAATCTGATCGACCTTGGCGCGATCGCCGAAGACGATGCAGTTGGAATCGGCCTGATCGATGATGAGAGAGATCGATTTCGCCTCTGCCTGTGGCACGACCATCGGTACGACTCTCTCGATCACGTGCGATAGGGAAAGGGGGGCGATGTCGTAGGTAAGCTGACCGCCCTCGATTCGACTGAAGTTGAGGAGATCGGAAATGATTCCCAGCAGATGCTGCTGGCTCCGCCGAATTCTTTCCAGGTATTCGGTCTGTTGAGCGGTTATCGGTCCGCCGAGTCCGAGGCTCAAAAGGTCGGTGTATCCGCCGATCGCATTGAGTGGCGTACGCAGCTCATGCGACATCGCCGTGAGAAACTCGGTCTTGGCGATATTAGCCGACTCGGATGCCGCTACCCGGCGAGCGTCTTCGATTGCCTTTTGCTCGGCCGCCCGGCGCTCGGTGAGATCCCGCGTAACCTTCGCGAATCCCAGCAGGGTGCCGTCCTTGTCCCGGACGGGTGTGATGACGACGTTTGCCCAAAACTCTGAGCCGTCTTTCCGCAGGCGAGGTCTCTCCTCCTCGAATCGTCCGTCCCTCGCCGCAATTTCGAGCTCGTGTTGCGGATGCCCGATTGCGATGTCATCGGGCTTATAAAAAATCGAGAAATGCTGCCCGATGATCTCGTCCGACGTGTAGCCTTTTATTTTTTGTGCGCCCTTGTTCCAGCTGGCGATGTATCCGGCGGGATCGAGCATGAAGATGGCGTAATCGTGAACCGATTCCACCATGAGTTGGTAGATCCTTCCGCCGTGCCTGATGGTCTCAGCCAGGCGCGTTTTCGCGATCGGCGCGGGCTCGCTGGGCGCATCGCTCGACTTGGAACCCTTGGATAGCGGGTTACGTTCAGCTTTGTCAGCCAT
>DASWBG010000131.1:0-1947 GCA_036390715.1 Gemmatimonadaceae bacterium | reverse complement strand
CTGTAGATGATCTCCATGATCTGCCGCTCTCGGCGACCGAGGTGCTCCAGTCCGCGATTCCTCATCGGCTTTCTCCACTCGGGGTTCCAATCCGCTCGGGGCATAAAATGCCCGCCCTGGCAACAGTATGTCAATGCACTGACATTATGTCAATAGGCTAACACGCGAGTGGGGACTGGAGGATGAGAAGGAGGCCTACTGCACCCGTACTTGCGAGGGTTGTTGCCGCGCGACGAATCATCTCCTTGACACAGTGTCAATACATTGACATCATGTCATTCGACTAACGCCCGGCCGATTGAGCCTTTGTCGAATGCATCCATTTCCGTACCTCCCGCGGCGTTTTTTGACGGCAGCCACGTTGGCCATGCCCCTTATACGTGCGAGTGGCCAACAGATAGACACTTCACGGGCACTCTCCTCCCTTCGCGACGCTCAGGCCGCGTGCGAGATGGACAGGGGAAGTCTCTGGAGACGCAGTCTGTGCGGTCCAATTGCCCTCGTCGATCGCCCGACGCGTCTCGTCATCGCCAACGACACGGTAGCCGGCAAACACTTCCTGCGACTCGGCGACGCATACGTGACCACCTTGCCCGAAAACCAGTACGTCGCCAACACCTCTTTCCCCTGGGGCGGACGGACGTGGACAATGGTCGCACTCCCGCTGCCCAAGGATCGCTACGCCCGCGTTACTCTCGTGATGCACGACGTCTTTCACCGCGAGCAGGAGGCCCTTGGTCTTCGTCAACCCGACGCGCTCAACAATCAGCTCGACCTGCGTCCGGGCCGGACATGGCTGCGGCTGGAATATCGCGCCCTCGCTCGCGCGCTCGAAGCGCTTCCGGATCAGAAGGCGGCGCGGCACCACGCCGAGTCGGCGCTGCTTTTTCGCGCGCAGCGTCGATTACTGTATCCCGGCAGTGATAGCCTCGAGGCGACGCTCGAGATCCAGGAAGGATTACCTGAATACACAGGACAACGTCTCGCCATGCAGTTGACGGGTGAAGGTCCCGCTCGCGTGGCGAAATACGTCCGTGACTATGAAACGACTCCGACTTTTGTTCGCGCCTTCGCGTACGGCACCGGCCCTGCTCTCGGCGTCCTGCTCGATCAGTTCGCGCCCAACTGGCGCGATGCAGTTCTGACGAACCGCGACATCGGCGCGCTGCTGGCGAAATCGATCGACTTCAAGCTCCGACGGAATCTCGCCGCAGTCGCGCGTTCACGGGCGCAGGAATACGGCTGGGACGAAGTCGACAGGACCGAGGCCGCGCGCGATTCCGCTCGGGCACCAGATATGGAGAGATACCGTGCGCGGCTTGGCGCTGGCCCGGTCATCACATTGCGACAGACCAAAGA
Organism: Gemmatimonadaceae bacterium; assembly: GCA_036390715.1. GTDB lineage: Bacteria > Gemmatimonadota > Gemmatimonadetes > Gemmatimonadales > Gemmatimonadaceae > UBA4720. The sequence goes on along the minus strand of DASWBG010000131.1, from coordinate 588 downwards.
CTCGCTCGCCTGGAGCTATGATCCGACGGCATTGATCGGGTTCGACCTGCAATCGACGGTGTACCCCTCGGGGAACTTCTCCGCGCCGTGGGGGAAGCTCACCGTCGATCATGGCGGAGTACTCGTCCAGAATGATTTCTCGACAATCAGAGTCGGCGCGCCGCCGTCACCAGTTGCGGGCAACGCGAGCGAGGTCAAAGGAGATGGATGGACGCTCGTGCTCAATCCGGGATGGTCGCTCCGTGCCGACCCCTCGCGGCCGTTGAGCTTCGTTGCAGTCAAGGATCGGTAAAGGGGGCCTGGCAGTTATTGACCCAACCGTGTGCACCTGCGGGTTGGGTTTAGCTCACCTGACGGCTCACCGCGACCGCGATTATATCATAAGCGTACACAACAAGGAGCGGAGATGGACCCGAAGCGCACGGCCGTCGTTCTCATCGAGTACCAGAACGATTTCACCTCCGAAGGCGGCACGCTCCACGACGCTGTGAAGCCGGTGATGACCTCGACAAACATGCTCGCCAACACGCTCGAGACCGTGAAGAAGGCGCGGGAGCTTGGCGCGACGATCGTACACGCGCCGATCAC
>DASWBG010000130.1:0-30366 GCA_036390715.1 Gemmatimonadaceae bacterium | reverse complement strand
CTCCAGGAGGTCGACAACGCCGTCAATCAGGCGCAGAAGGAGATTTCCCAGCGCTACGACTTCAAGGGATCCCCTGCTACCATCGAGCTCAATCGCACCGAGGGGAAGATCGCCCTCACCGCCGAGAACGATTACAAGATGCAGGCGCTCTGGGATGCCCTTCAGACCAAACTCATAAAGCGCGGCGTCTCCGTTAAGAATCTCGATCCGGGAGAGATCAAACCTGCCGGGGGAGACACCGTCCGTCGTGATATCGCTCTCAAGCTGGCTCTTGATGGGGACACCGCGAAGAAAGTCGCAGCGGCCATCAAGGAGGCCAAGCTCAAAAAGGTTCAGGCGGCAATCCAGGGCGACCAGGTGCGCGTCACCTCCCCCTCGCGGGACGATCTCCAGCAGGCTATGGCGCTTCTTCGCGGCAAGGACTTCGGCGTCGAGCTCAAGTTCGGGAACTACCGTTGACGCCGCGCCCGCTCGGCTCCGCCTCCGAGCTGTAGAATGAAAGTCGGCATCATCACGCTCGGTTGCGACAAGAACACCGTCGACAGCGAACGATACCTCGCGCAACTCTCCGATTATTCCGCCGAGTACACCGCGGATCTCGCCGAAGCTGAAGTCATCATCGTCAACACCTGCGGCTTCATCGACGCTGCCAAGAAGGAATCGATCGATGCAATGATCGAGGCAGCCAGGTTCAAGACAAAGGGACGTTGCCAGGCTGTCGTCGCCGTCGGTTGCATGATCGAGCGCCACAAGAGTGAGCTCGCCGATGTAATCCCCGAAGTGGATCTCTTCCTCGGGTCTTCTGAGATGCAGCGCCTCGTGCCCGAACTTATCGAGCGAGGATTGCTCGGCGAAATGAGCGAAGAGTTGCATCCCGGCGTACGACTCTACACGGGCGACCTGCCGCACGTCCGCTACATGAAGATCAGCGAAGGCTGTGACCACGGCTGCGCGTTCTGCGCCATTCCGCTCATGCGCGGAAAGCACCGCTCTTTCGCGCTCGACGAGGTAGTGCGGGAGGCGCAGCTACTCGAGCTCCAGGGCGCACGAGAGATCAATCTGGTTGCGCAGGACCTGGCGCACTACGGACGGGACCGGCGCGACGGAGTCAATCTGCCCGAGCTGCTGGAAGCGCTCGTCGCCGAGACATCGATACCGTGGGTCCGGATGCTCTACCTGTATTCCGCCGGTATCACCGACCGGCTGCTCGATGTCGTAGCTCGCGAGAACCGCGTGCTGCCTTATCTCGACATGCCGATTCAGCACGGATCCGATCTGGTCCTCGCGCGCATGCGCCGCCCGGAAAGAAAGCGCACGATTCGCGACCACGTGCAGAAATTCCGTGACGCCGTTCCCGATGTGGCGATCCGCACGACGTGCATCGTCGGCTTTCCGGGTGAGACCGATGAACAATTCGAGGAGCTGCTCGACTTCCTCGAGGAGATGCAGTTCGAGCGGGTTGGCGCGTTCACGTATTCGGCGCAGGAAGGAACAAAGGCGGCGCAGTACCCGGACGATGTGCATGAGACGGTGAAGCGGGAGCGGCTGGAAAGGCTGACCGAGCTTCAGCGCGCGATCACTGCCGGGAAATACGAATCACGAACCGGCGGCACGGCGCTGGCTCTCGTAGATCGGACAGATCCGGACCGTGGCACATCGCAGGCGCGGCTGCCTTGGCAGGCCGACGACATCGATGGCGTAACGCAGATTGACGAGGCGCTGCCGGCAGGCACAATGGTCGAGGTAGCGGTGGAAGAAGTTGTAGATGATTACGACTTTCAGGCGTCGGTGATTCGTGTCGTCCTTTCCGCTGGTGCTCCCCAACAGCGACGCGTGTCCCGCCAGCTTCCCATCAAGCAGGTGACGATCGGAAGCTACGGCCGCTAGCGTGCGATCCGCCGAAGTGATGGCGCGCGCGCGCGAGCTCTTTCCTGGTGGAGTAAACTCGCCAGTGCGCGCTTTTCGTGGCGTTGGAGGAGACCCGGTCGTCGCCGCGAGGGGCGAGGGCCCGCGGATCTGGGACGCCGACGGCAAGGAATACATCGATTTCGTTCTCTCGTGGGGTCCGCTCGTGCTGGGGCATGCCGCGCCGATCGTACTCGACGCGCTTGCAAGCGCCATGCAGAACGGAACCAGCTTCGGAATGCCCACTGAGCTCGAGGTTCAACTCGGCGAATTGATCCGGCAGCGGATGCCGCACATCGAGATGATGCGCTTTGTCTCGAGCGGTACCGAAGCAACGATGAGCGCGGTGAGACTTGCGCGCGCGTTCACGGGCCGGAACGAAATCCTCAAGTTCGAGGGATGCTATCACGGACACGCTGACTCGTTCCTGGTTCACGCAGGGTCTGGCGTCGCGACACTGGGCTTGCCGGATTCGCCAGGAGTTCCGGCCGAACTTGCGGCTCTGACACTGACCGCGCCGTTCAATGATCTCGACGCGGCCGCAAAACTCCTTGGCGACAACCCGCGCCGAGTCGCGGCAATCATCGTCGAGCCCGTTGTAGGGAATGCGGGTTTCATCCCGCCCGATTCGGGCTACCTGCAAGGATTGCGGGCGCTCGCCGACAGCTCTGGCGCGCTTCTCATCTTCGATGAAGTCATGACCGGTTTCCGGATTGCGCCCGGCGGAGCGAAGGAACGCTTTGGAATCACCGCCGATCTGACGACGCTCGGCAAAGTCATCGGAGGCGGATTGCCGGTCGCGGTCTATGGCGGGCGCCGGGATATCATGGAGCGCGTTGCGCCGTCCGGTCCGGTTTACCAGGCGGGCACGCTCTCCGGAAACCCCCTCGCGATGGCCGCGGGCATCGCCACCCTCACAGCGCTCACGCCGGCACTTCACGCGAGGATCGAGAAACGCACCTCCACGCTGGTCGAAGGCTTGCAAAAGATCGCCGGCGGCCTTGGAGTTCCGTTCTCAGCCGGGTGCGCCGGATCGATGTGGGGATTCTTTTTCAGCTCCAACCCTGTTCGTAATTTCACAGACGCGAAGGCGTCCGATGTGAACCTCTTTAGCCGCTTCTTCCACGCAGCTCTGGATCGAGGAGTTTACCTGGCGCCGTCACCGTTTGAAGCGTGCTTCATGTCCGCGGCGCACAGCGACGTTGAGGTTTCGAGCGCACTCGAGAAGATGGGAGAGGCGATGGAGCAGGCAATTGCATAGAGATGACGACAAACTCGCCAGAGATGGGCGCGTGAAAGCTCGTCTGCGGAGGGGAGTGATAGTAACAGCCGTCCTTGGTATCGCCGCGTGTGTATCGCTTTCATCCCCCCACGGCGGCGGATCGGGGAACGTTCCCGTCGTGCGCGGTGCATACAAGACCGGCTCCCGCCAAGAAGTTCGAATTGCCCTCGAAACTGCCGCGAAGAGCGGAACCATCTCGGCTACGGGAACTTGGCAGGTGGTTCAAGGGGGAGATCAGATTCTCCAAATGCCAAACGGTACGATGTCCGACTTCCCAGTGACCTTTGATAGTGTGCGAGCTCGACAGATTCCGCCTGGGTTGCGTTCGGAAATCCTCGCCCGGTCAGTCGGGAGTTCCTTCCTCACTTGGAATGGAAAGAAGTACAGGGGGGACATCGCTGTCATTTCAACCGATTCTGGATTCCTCGTCGTCAACCGCCTGCCAATGGACTCATATCTCCGTGGAGTCGTTCCACTCGAGATCGGCAGTCGCACCCCGGCTGAGTTTGCCGCGGTCCAGGCGCAGGCCGTCGCGGCACGAACGTACGCGTACAAACATCTCACGAGCTCCCGCGCCTTCGATATGTACGCCACCGTTCAGGACCAGGTGTACGGCGGGATGGACGCGGAGAAACCGCAATCTGACACGGCTATCATGACGACAGCGGACGTGGTCGTGCTCTACAACGGACAGCCGATCACGACTCCGTACCACTCGACCTGCGGCGGCAGCACCGCCGGCGTCAGCGAGGTCTGGTACGACCAGCCCGACCAGCCGTATCTTCGTCCCGTGAGCGACCGTATTCCGGGAACGAACAATTTCTACTGCGATTCCTCGCCGAGGTTCAGCTGGACGCAGAGCTACGATGCCGCCGGCCTTCGGGCGGTGATGGAGAAATACCTCGCCACTTATACCAGGGCGCCCAAAAACGGCGTCGGCAGAATCACTGACATCAGCGAACAGGGACGAACTGCGTCAGGCCGCATCGCCGCGCTCACGGTGCAAACAGAAAGCGGAAGCTACACTCTTCGTGGTAACGACATCCGATTCGTGCTGAGAGACCCAAAGGGCGCCATTCTCAACAGCACCTACTTCTCATTCACAAAAGAGACGAGCGGCGGGGAAGTATCGAGCCTCAACGTGAACGGCCGCGGTTACGGCCACGGAATCGGGATGTGCCAGTGGGGCGCCATTGGACGCGCGCGCGCCGGCCAGAATTATCGTACGATTCTAGAGACCTATTATCCCGGGACGACGATTGGCCGAATCGCCGGTTAGCACCAAGGAACTGAAAGCGAAGGGCCCCGTGCGCCTCGGCCTCGTCGGGGCAGGGGCGATTGCCCAGCTCGCGCATCTTCCCGTCCTCTCCAAGCTCAAGGGCGCGGAACTCGTCGCTCTCTGCGACAACGACGGGCCAAAGGCGAGCGCGATAGCCGAGCGTCTGAAGATTCCCGACGTGTTCACAGACATCGAGGATCTGCTCGAGCTCGATCAAGTTGACGCCGTCGTAATCGCGACGCCCAATCACCTGCACGAGCCGCACGTTCTGCGCGCGCTCAAGTCAAAGGTTGATGTGCTCTGCGAGCGCCCACTCTCGCTGACGTCGCGTGGTGTCGAGCGCATTCTCGCCGCGGCTAAGCAGGCCGGAAGAAAAGTCGTTGTCGGCAACAATCACCGGTTCCGCAGCGACGTGCAGCAGCTCTATCGATTCCTGCAGGGCGGAGAGCTGGGACGCCTCATCGGCGTGAGGGCCGGGCAGTATCAATTCGCGACCACCCGCACCGGGTGGCGATTCAGGCGTCCCGAAGCAGGTGGAGGAGCATTCTTCGAGCACGGCTATCCGCTCGTAGACCTCGCGCTCTGGGTCGCCGATTTCCCGGAACCCGTTCGAGTGACCGCGCACATGGATCGCTCCCGGGGCGCAGGCAGCGTCGAAGATTCCATGATGGTGCACGTCGAGTGCGCAGGCGGGCTGAGCTTCAGCTTCGATGTTTCGTGGTCATACGTTGGACAGGAGGAACGCTGGTGGTTCGAAGCGCTCACTGGTCGAGGGAGTGCCCGTCTCGCGCCGTTGCGCGTGGTGAAGATGCTCAATGGCAAGCCGACCGATGTCTCGCCCAGTGGCGCAGCCGCGCGCGAGAGCGTGTTCCTGCAATCGTATCGGGCGGAGCTCGCACACTTCATCGCGGTCGTTAACGAGACGACTCCGTACGACCCGCCCGACGATCAGCTCATCGTGATCAAGCTGATGGAGGCGATCTACAAGGCGGCTGAAGAGGGCAAGGAGGTTCGCCTGTAGGCACTGAGACGGAACACCGTCCACCACACGGCCAGGTTGATCGGAAGTGCCAGCGCGATAATCTCTCCATTCTTCTGGTCGAAGAATGGAATTCCCTGCGCGACGAATCCGAACAGACACAGCAGGGCGATGAAGCCCGCGAACTTTATCGCTCTGGAAACGCCCCGCCTCGCGTAAATAGAGAGCGGTATCAACACGACCAGCACGATCGACAGCGGATCGAAGTGCATCAGGTTTTCGTTCCGGCCCATGAAATAGTGGGTGGTGAAGAACCAGGCAAATATCAGCGCGAGTCCGGCAAGACCGGCGATGAGACTCCACAACGTCGCCATAGCAGTGGCCGCGAACATGGCGAGCTGGTTACCTCCTTCCGCGCTTCTCACCAGAAGAACCAGCACCGCTGCGAAGACGATTCCGACGGCGACGAACAGTGGGAGATAGTAGGGAGAGGCGGCCGGCTCCGGAGGACGACCCGCCGTGAATATCGCCGTCTCCGATCTGACCAATGGAATCTGTGCACCGATACTGTCGGCGATGTTGACGGTTCGCAGGTCATTGGCCATGCGGACCGGCAGGAACATCTCCTCCCAAATCGACAGCGGCTTGTCGGCGGGATGGCCCAGCGCGAGCGTGACGCCCGTGTAAAGAGGAATGTCGCCCGTCATGAGACGCTGTGTGTGCCAACGGTACGTTCCCGCTGTCATCCGCGTCACAGTGGATGTCTGGAGCTGACCGCCCAACGCGTGATCGATGGCGTCGCGAAGGCGCGTCGAACAGTTGTCCCTATAGTAGTCGTAGCGGTAGAACTTGTTCTGCGGAAGCGCGTTCCACTGGACGAACTGCTGGAGCTTCAGTCGCTGGGCAGGAGTGAGATTCAGCTCCTGCGCGAGGATCGATCGATTGTGCTGCTTGTAGTAGGAGACCATCGAGTTGTAGTCGATTGGTTCCATCCAGTAGCGAGTATCGCCGGTAACGAACCGCCAGACGAAGTTTGGCTGATTGAAGTCGAACATCCCCCAGTTGTAGGTCATGTCCGTGCCACGAGCGCGGTCCTTGATCCAGATAGCGTTGTGTCCGAACCGCTCCCACACGACGTCACCCCAACCGAACGTGAGCAGATAGACCGTCAGGTTGGAACCCGGCTCGCCTGGTGCAACGGAGGCGATGGGTTGTGGAGGAGGGGCGGCTTGCTTCACCTGCGCGTGCAGCGGCACACCTGTGGCGCATGCGAGTGATAAAGCGGCGATTATCGTTCGTGCTTTCATCGCTCTAAGATGCACTGCTAACGGTATTCAGACGAGATCGGCATTCGGACCACATGAAAGAAGGAGCCGCCGAATGGTGACCCGTTTCGATCAGTCAAAATTGCGGATGGGATTCGGATCAGCCGGCGGGCAACAGAAGTGAAATCGTGGTTCCCTGTCCGGCCATGCTCTCCAGACGCACTTCCCCGTTCATGGCGTTTGCCAGGTCTCGCGCAATTGCCAATCCGAGTCCGATTCCGGGATACCGTCTGGTGGTGCCTTGCTCCACCTGAAAAAAGGGCTCGAATACGTGCGCCACCATATCGCTGGGGATTCCTATGCCAGTGTCACTCACCCAGATCCTGACAAACTCCTCATATCGGTCAGCGCCAACCTGGATGCGACCTCCGTCGGGCGTAAACTTGATAGCGTTGGCGAGGAAGTTGAGCAGGATCTGCCGCAGTTTTTCCGGATCGGCACGAGCCGAGAGTGCATCATCGCCGGGCTCATATGAGAAAACGAGATCCTTTCTCTCGAGCTGCGGCCGGACGACGTCTTCCAGAGTCTCGACCACTTCGTAAACCGGCACGCTGCGCACGTCGACATTGAGCCTGCCAGCTTCGATCTTGGCGAAGCTCAGTACATCATCGATCAGCGACAACAGGTGCTGTTGATTGAGTTGAATCCGAGAGAGGGAAGCCTGCTGCTTCTCCGTGAGCTTTCCATCCACGCCGAGCGACAACAAATCGACGTAGCCGGAAATGGCGTTGAGAGGAGTCCGGAGCTCATGGCTCATCACTGCCAGGAACTCCGCCTTGGCACGGTTCGCTTCCGCGGCACGTGCGTGTGCAAGCCGCATCGCGTCTTCCGCGCGGCGCCTCTCCGAGATGCTTGCACCCAGAACGAGAAAGGTCGCGGCCGCAACGCCCATGAAAGCCTGAAGAGCAATCAGACTTTGGTGGAGTGCGAGCCTGACGAACGGACCATGTCCGAGTGCTGTCCCCCATACAGCTATCACAGAGACAGTGAACGCAGTGGTTATCGCTCCCCGCTGTTCAAACCGGAGCGCTGCCCAGATGAGCAGTGGGAAAAACATATAAGCCTGCGCGAACTTTCCGGTCGTGGTTGGTATCCCCGCGGCGCCACCAAAAATCAGCAGGCTCGCTGCGATTACGGCCACGCCCAAAGCGAGCGTTTCCACCATGCGCTTTGGATTAGCAAACCTCCGTGGACCCGTCGCCCAAACGAGCAGAACCGGAGCGACGAGGAGATCGGCAATAAGATCGCCCAGCCACCACGCGCGCCATGTCTCTCCCAGCTGAGCGACAGAAACGATCCCTCCCAGATAGAGACTGGCTACGCCTATCGTGGCGCTGACCATTGTGCTCAGACCGGCAGCGAGTACGATCAAGCCGATCACGTCGGCAAGACGCTCGAGCGACACTTGAAAACCGGGAATTCGGTGCAGGGCGTAGACAGCGAGAACTGCTTCCAGTGTATTCCCGGCTCCGATTCCCAGCGCCACCGGAATTGGCGCGCCCGTGAAGAGATTGGCGAGAAAGGCTCCGATGAAAACCCCTGGCCACAGCCCCGGTCCGAGAATCAGGAGCGTCGCGAGCGCCAATCCACTGGGTGCCCATACTAGCGTCGCAAACCCGGCGACCGCGTCCATCATCAGGCCTGCCCGCGCCGCGACCAGATAGACGATCGCGAGGGCGGCAATAGCCAGCGTGTACCGCCATGGGTTTGTCGCGAATTTCAGGTGCGAAGCTGGTTGCACGGGATTTCGACCAAGGTAGGACAATGAAGAGCCAATGAGACGACACGGCACACTCTCGAGCGTGACGGGTAGCGGGTCAGACCCACTGCCGCGGGACGCGCTAACTTGTTTCAGGGGGTGAATTTAGCTATAGTTACAAGCTCTGTACGAACATCTTTCGAGAGATTCCAATGAAGCCCGATATTCATCCCGTGTACGCCACGGCAACCGTACGGTGTGCCTGCGGCAATACATACCAGACCCGTTCCACCCAGGCGGAGATCCACACGGACATCTGCGCCAACTGCCACCCCTTCTTCACGGGCAAGCAGAAGCTCGTCGATACAGCGGGGCGCGTCGAGCGCTTCCGTCAGAAGTACGGCAAGCCCGCAGCTGCGCCTAGCACCGAAAGCTGAGTCTCCGCGACCGGCTCAGGGACGCCATTGAGCGTGCCTCTGAGGTAGAGCGAGAGCTCTCCGATCCGAAGACTGTAAGGGACCAGCAGCGCATGGCGGCGCTGGGCCGCGAGCTTCGACATCTCCAGCCGTTGGTCGAAATGGGGAAGAAGCTCCAGAGAAACGAGCAGGAGCTCGCGGAAACCCGCGAGCTCGCCGACTCTGAAGACCCCGAGATGGCGGAGGAGGCAACAGCCGAAGCAGCGCGTCTCGAGAAATCGATCGACACGCTGCTCGAGCAGATAAAACCCGCCCTCATTCCCCACGACCCGCTCGATGACAGGCCTGCCATCGTCGAGATTCGTGGCGGTGCCGGCGGCGACGAAGCGGCGATATTTGCCGCCGATCTCTATCGAATGTACACCCGCTTCGCCGAGGGGCGGCGCTGGCGCGTAGAAGTAATTTCCCAGTCCGCTGGTACTCTTGGCGGCGTGAAGGAAGCCATCTTCAAGGTCAAGGGCGAAGGCGCGTTCGGCGCGATGCGCTGGGAATCCGGTGTGCATCGCGTGCAACGTGTTCCCGTCACCGAGAGTCAGGGCCGAATTCACACGTCGGCAGCCACCGTCGCCGTATTGCCCGAAGCGGAGGAAATCGATCTCAAAATCGAGGATAAGGATCTGCGCATCGATGTCTTTCGTTCCTCGGGACCAGGCGGTCAGAGCGTGAACACAACAGATTCTGCCGTGCGCATCACCCACATCCCCAGCGGAATCGTGGTCAGCCAGCAGGACCAGAAGTCCCAGCTCCAGAACAAGCTCAAGGCGATGGAAGTCCTTCGGGCCCGCCTTCTCGATGCGAAGATCGCCGAGCAGGAAGCCGCCCGTTCCCGCATGCGCAAGACGCAGGTCGGCACCGGCGACCGATCGGCAAAGATCCGAACGTACAATTATCCCCAGAACCGCGTCACCGATCACCGCATCAACCTCACACTGCACGAGCTGACGAAGGTCCTCGATGGAGACATCGATCAGTTCGTCGAAGCGCTCAAGGTCGCGGACGTAGAGGAGAAGCTCGGTGACTAACAGCGGCGCGCCGTTCTTCCCGACCACGCTTCCCATCGGCACCATCGGTGATCTCCTCGCCGGGTGTGCCGCAATGCTCGAGTCTGAGGGTGTTGCCGAGCCACAGCGCGAGGCGCGAGAGATCGTCGCGGCCGTTCTCGACGTGCCGAAATTCTGGGCCGCGGCAAATGCTGTCGCCGATGCATCGCCGCAGGTCGCACGGTCGGTGATTCGCGCCGCAATGAAACGCGCCAGTGGAATGCCCCTCGCCTACGCGGTCGGACGCGCGTCGTTCAGGCATCTCACGCTCGAGGTCGACGAGCGAGTGCTGATTCCGCGAGTGGAGACCGAAGTGCTTGTCGAGCGGGTGCTCGAGCGTTGTACGCCGAAGACGCGCGCCGTCGCCGACATTGGAACCGGCTCCGGCGCGATCGCGCTCTCGCTGGCGTTCGAGGGGAAATTCGAGAGGGTCTTCGCGACCGATGTCTCTCTCGATGCGATCAATGTTGCCACGGCCAACGCCGCGTCTCTCTCGAAGGGCCTGCAATCGCCCGTCGTGTTCCGTCACGGCTCGTTGCTTGCCCCTCTCCGGGGCGAGAAACTCGACGCAATCGTTTGCAATCCGCCCTACATCAGCTTTGCCGAGATCAGCGAGCTGCCCGCCGATGTTCGCGACTGGGAGCCCAGTGTGGCACTCCTGTCGGCGCAAGACGGATTGTCGGTCACGCGTGAGCTGATTCAGCAAGCGCCGGACGCGATCCCCAGCGGCGGGTTGCTCGCGCTCGAGGTCGATACGGTCCGTGCGGGAACCGTTGCAGAAATGATTGCAGTCGATGGGCGGTACGCTGAGATCGAAGTCCTGCTGGACCTTACCGGTCGCGAGCGCTTCGTGTTTGCGCGGCGCGACTAGCCCTTCCTCGGGCCAGAAAGGAGAAATGATGCTGGAAGAAAAAGGGAAGGAGCTGGGCCGGTTGATCGGGCAAAGTCCTGAATACCAGGCGCTCAAGCGGTCGAGTGAAGCGCTCAACGACGATCGAGATGCAGTGACGCTCCTGCAACAGATGGAGAAGCTACGTGGAGAAGCCCAGCAGCTGATCCAGCGCGGCGAGAATCCCACGCCTGAAATGGAGCAACAACTCGACAGCATGCTCGAGAAGATCCAGTCGCAGCAAGCCTACCAGCGCGCCGTCGCGGCACAGGAGAACTTCGACAAGCTGATGCTCCGCGTGAATCAGTGGATCATGGACGGAATGAAGAAGGGCGCCGCCAGTCCGATCATTACTCTCGGCTGAGCATGGAGCGGGGAAAACTCATAGTCTTCGAGGGAGCTGAAGGCGCGGGCAAGACTACGCAAATCCGTCTATTAACGGATCGCTTGACCGCTGCTCATATTCCCTGCATCGCGATGCGTGAGCCAGGCGGTACCCCGGTCGGCGACGCCATCAGGGAAATCCTGCTGCACCCGGAGCAGGAAATCACCGATGCTACTGAAGCGCTGCTGTTCATGGCGTCGCGCGCCGAGCTGATCGCTCGTGAGATCCTGCCGTCGCTGATCGATGGCAAGGTGGTTCTGCTCGATCGGTTTTTCCTTTCGACCTACGCGTACCAGATTTTCGGCCGTGGACTGCCGGAGACCGAGATACGCGCGGCGAATCGCCTCGCGACAGGCGGCCTCGCTCCGGATATCACGCTGCTGCTTGACGTGCCGGCCGCCGAGGGACTCGGTCGCGCCGATGCACGCGGCGCTCGTGACAGAATGGAACGCTCCGATGACGACTTTCATCGGCGCGTCACGAACGCGTTCCGTAAGTTCGCGGACCCGAAGTGGCAGCACTCCCATCCTGAGTGCGGACCAATCAACTTGATAGATGGCACCGGTGACGAGATGACGGTTTACAGGCGAGTAATCGCGGTGCTGGCCAGCACGTTCCCGAAACCTTTCGGCAGCATCAAGAGTTAAAGGACAGTATGAAACTGAAGCTTCTCAGCTCCTCCGCGCGCACCCGCACGATGATTGTCGTGGGCACGCTACTCGGCTCTCTTGTTACGGGAGCCTGGCTGCTGCAGCGAGGCGCGCGCACGGGGACGTTCACCGCGTTCGAAGGCGCTCAGCTCTTCGAGAGCGTATTCCGACGGGTGCAGAACGACTTCGTGGACACGGTTTCAGATTCTGCCTTGTACCGCAAGTCGGTAGACGGGATGCTGTACGAGCTGAAGGACCCGTACTCGACGTTCCTCCCACCCGACAGGTTTGCGCGCCTCAACGAAACCACTAGCGGGAACTACGCAGGTTTGGGGTTGGAGGTGGATCTGCGCGATGGCTGGCTCATCGTCGTAGCACCGCTGCCCGGAGGACCGGCCGAGCGTGCGGGGCTCGAGCCGGGAGACCGCATCATCGAGATAGCCGGAAAGCCAACCAAGGGTTGGACGAACGAGGAAGCATCGAAGCTGTTGCGCGGAAGGCCCGGCACCTTCGTCACGCTCAAGCTCGAGCGTCCGGGAATTTCCGCGCCGATCGAGCTCAGAGTGCAGCGCACGACAATTCACCAGAGCGCGGTCCGCCGGGCGTCGATGCTGAGCGACGGCGTCGGCTACATCGATCTGAAGGCGTTCAGTGATTCCACCGGTAAAGAGCTGACTGGCGCGATAACGGGCCTCCTTGCTCGGAGTATGAAGACGCTCGTGCTCGACATGCGGACCAATCCTGGCGGATTGTTGACTCAGGGTGTGAGGGTATCGGATCTATTCCTCAATCCCGGACAGAGGATTGTGAGCATGCGCGGGCGGGTGCCGGACACGAACCGCGTCTATGCGGATACCGCTCTGCAGCGGTGGCCGCAGCTCCCGCTTCTGGTGCTTGTCGATGGCCGCAGTGCGAGTGCGGCGGAGATTGTCGCCGGCGCGCTGCAGGACCATGATCGCGCGGTGATCATTGGCACACCGACGTACGGAAAGGGAAGCGCGCAGAGCGTGATCTCTTTTGGACAAGAGGGTGGACTCAAGATTACGACGGCGCGCTGGTTCACCCCTGCTGGGCGTTCGATCACGCGCCGGCCCCCCGGCGATGATGAGACGGACGATCCGCTTCCTGCGCCGCGCGAGAAATTCCGCACCGATGGCGGGCGCACCGTCTACGGCGGCGGGGGGATCACACCCGACGTCATCGCGGGAGATAGCACGACGCCGGCGGCGGAAGGAATCTTCAGTCGCGCCCTCGGCGCCAGCGCCGGTCGTTTCAGGGATGCGGTCACGGACTACGCGTTGTTCCTGAAAGGCACGCATGGAATTGCTTCTTCGGATTTCGTCGTGACACCCGCTATGCGCGAAGAGGTCTGGAACAGGATGAGGGCGCGGGGCATCGACATTCCGCGCAACGTCTATGATGAGGCCGAGCCACTTGTCTCGCGGGTGATCGGCTTCGACATCGCGCGTTACTTGTTCGGGAGCGAGGCCGAGTTCAGGCGGCGTGCCTCGGTGGACAAGCCGCTCCTGAAAGCGCTCGAACTCGCGCGTGGCTCCAGGTCGGAGCAGGATCTCCTCCGGAAGGCGACGGCACAGGCACCCGCCCCCGACAGTCTGGACAGTGAGGGAGGAGGGCAGTGACGGAACGGGTTTTCATCATCGGACCCGGGCACGTCGGGCGCGGACTATTCCGCGCCTTTCGCGCATCAGGGGTCGATGTCGTCGGGATGCACGGCAAGCGCCCGTCGGGGGTCGCTACGTCGACGGGAAACATTCCGGTGGATGCCGCGCGTGCGAATGTAGTGATCGTATGCGTGCGGGATCCCCAGCTCGACGAGACGATCGAGGAAGTCACCATCGCGTCGAAAGACGGGCGCATCGCGCGCGGCAGCGTGATCCTGCACACCTCCGCGATCGCGGAGCCGGTCGGACTCAACGCGCTGGCTCAAGCCGGTTTCCCGGGCGGGACCTTCCATCCACTCGTCCCGTTCAGCGATCCGGAGGTCTCCGCGGAATTGCTGCGAAAGGGATGGATCGGGATCGATGGTGAGAACGCCGCGAAGAACGCATCGCGTCGGCTCGCCGGTCATATCGGAGCGCGCGTGCTCGAGATACCACCCGGAAAGAAGCCTGCCTATCACACGGCGGCCGTCATCTCGTCGAATTTTCCGATAGTGCTCGCATCGGTCGCTGGCCACCTGCTTCACGACATCGGCATTCCGGATGCGAGCGCGTACCAAGCGGTCGAGAGTCTGATGAGCGGAGCGCTCGCGAACATGAAGCAGGCGCTGCCCGACGAGGCGCTGACGGGTCCTGTAGTGCGCGGCGACGCGGAAACAGTGGGGAAGCACCTGCGCGCGCTGCAGGGTCACGGAGCGGCGTCGGACGTCTACCGGGCGCTTTCTGCGGCGGCGGTCGAAATCGCTCGCAGGAGAGGCGTCGATGACAGAAAACTTCTCGCGGTCAGCGGGCTGCTGCGATCGCGGAAGTAAGCTCCGGCTCTAGAAAGTTCCCGCCGCCTGATCGACGATCTTTGCGCCCTTGGGGACCGCGAACTTAAAACTCGACCGGCTCAGTTCCGGATTCGCCTGGAAGCTGGTGATCACGACGTGGCGCTTCAATCCGCTCGCGTTCTCCACATCGAACTGCCTGATGCTCGAGTCGTTGTCGTCGATCCACACTTTCGCATTCGTGAGATTCGCATTGGCCCGCTTGGGGACGAGCGTAATGGCGTGCGTTGCCCGACCTCCCACGGTGGCCGTGCCCGACGACGTTACCGTGAAGTGTGCCCGTGGTGAGTTCAGGAATTGCTCGGCGGGATCAACCGAGCTCGCGTTACCGCTGGTATAAGGCATCCGGACCACCTGGCCCGGGACACTGCTCGGGAGATAGACCCAAAGCGTGGAGCCGTCGGCCGCCACGCGGTCGCCGCTCTCGAAGTCGATGCTGAGAAAATTCGGCTTCTTTCGCAGAATGACACCGCTCGTGGTTTGCGAGCTGCCGGTGAGCGGATTGGTGAGCGTCTGTATGAACTCGGCGCGCATGCTATTCAGTTGCGCGTACGCCGCAACAGCGCGGTCGATAACCGCGTCGGCGTTTTGTGCGTACGACCCAACTGGCGCGGTGGCGAAGGCGACTGCGGCGATATACGTGAACTTTCTCATATTGATGCGTACCCGGCAGAGGTTATGCCGTTCCTGTTCTGGCGGGCGGGATGTTGCGGCCGATCGCAGCCGCGACTGCGCGAAGCTCTCCTACGAGTTGTGTGAACTGATCCGGATAAAGCGACTGCGCTCCATCCGACAATGCGCGGTCTGGCTCCGGGTGCATTTCGATTATGACTCCGTCCGCGCCGGCGGCGACCGCGGCACGCGCCATCGGAATTACCTTATCTCGCAATCCCGTGCCATGGCTGGGATCGGCAATGATCGGCAGATGCGAGAGCCGGTGCACGATCGGAATCGCCGTCAGATCGAGCATGTTGCGCGCAGCGGGATCGAAGCTACGAACACCGCGCTCGCACAGGATCACGTTCTCATTCCCTTCGGCGAGGATGTATTCTGCGCTCAAAAGCAGGTCATTGATTGTCGCCGCCATTCCCCGTTTCAGCAGCACCGGCTTTTTCATCTTCCCAACCGTCTTGAGCAGCGAATAGTTCTGCATGTTGCGGGCGCCGATCTGAATGCAGTCGGCCACTTCGGCTACGATCTGAGCGCCTTCCGAATCCATTGCTTCCGTGACAATCGGCAGCCCAGTCGCCTTGCGCGCGCGCGCAAGCAGCTCGAGGCCCTTCTTGCCCAGCCCCTGGAATGAGTACGGAGAGCTGCGCGGCTTGAATGCTCCGCCACGAAGTGCATTTCCGCCCGCTGCCTTCACGATCCGCGCCGCCGCGAGTATCTGTTCCTCCGATTCGACGGAGCACGGACCTCCTATCACGACGACGCTGTCGCCGCCGATCGTGACACCAGGCGCGATCTCGACGACCGTGTTCTCCGTGCGCCACTCACGCGAGACCTGCTTGTAGGGTTGCGTGACGTGAATGATCTGTGCAACGCCAGGCAGTGCCTCTAGGCGGGACGCGTCTACACGCCCATCGTTGCCAACGAGACCGACCGCCGTTCGCTGAGCGCCGGGCATCGGTCTCGCCTCGTAACCCATTTCCTGAATGATACTGACCACGCGATCGACGTCTTTCGCCGTCGCGTCGTGCGCCATGACGACTAGCATTTACGCGATGACTGGGGCTGGTTCGGCGGCTTCGGCGGGCTCGTCGTGCAGCTGCGGTGTATGCGCGGGATGCGCTGGTGTAATTGTCTCATCGACCGTCTTGCCGCGCATGCGGACACTTACCAATGAGGATACGCCGGGTTCCTGCATAGTAACCCCATAGACGGCATCAGCGGCTTCGGTGGTCGTGCGCGGGTTGTGCGTGATCACGATGAACTGTGTTTTGGTCTTGAAGCGGTTAAGCATGCGGACGAAGTGCCCGATGTTCTGATCGTCAAGCGGAGCATCGACCTCGTCGAGCAGACAGAACGGGCTCGGCTTGGTCAGGAATATTCCGAACAGAAGTGAGAGCGCGACGAGCGCCTTCTCTCCGCTCGAGAGCAGGTGGATTCTCTGCGTGCGCTTGCCACGCGGAGAAGCGTGAATCTCGATATCTCCCTCGAGCGGGCTCTCCGCGTTTTCCAGGCGCAGATCGCACTCGCCACCACCGAACAAGGTCATGAAGATGTTGCGGAAGTTCTCGCGCACCTTGACGAACGTCTGAAGAAAGAGGTCGCGAGCCGTGGTGTCGATCTCACGAATCGCCTGCTGGAGTGAAATCTTCGCAGAGTTGAGGTCGTCGCGCTGCGCGGTGAGAAAGCTCAGGCGCTTCGTTTCTTCCTCGTGCTCTTCGATTGCCAGCGGGTTGACGGGCCCGAGTGCGTCCAGCTGCTCACGCACGAGCGACGCCTCGGCGCGAAGTGTTTCATCATCCAGCTCCAGCGATTCCGCGCCGGCAAGCAATTCGTCGACCGGCTTTTTCCACTCCGCTTCCAGTCGCTCGCGAATCGCCGCGCGACGTCCCGACAGCTCGGTGTAACGTAGTTCCGCGGCGTGCAGCTCTTCGCTAAGCGCCATTGAGCTGCGGCGCATCTCGACCAGTGAGTGTTCTTCGTTCGTGAGGCGCTCATCCACGTTGCGAACCGCCCGCTCCGCGTCGGCCAATTTCTGCTCGGCGTCCTCGAGTGTCGTTTGCCGCGCGTCCAGGTCGCTCTGCCACTGCGTGATCTGTTGAGTGAGCTGGCTATCCGCGCTCGATAACGTAGTGAGCTCGATTTGGAGCGATTCGACACGGCCGGTAGCCGACGCGAATTCCTCGCTCAAGTGACGCCGTCGGTCCGACGCGACCTCGAGTTGTGCCTGGGCCTGGGCCCGCCGGATCTGGCTCGCGGTGCGCTGCTCCCGTGCTTCATCCTGCATATGCTCGGCGCTCGAGAGCATCTCGCGCGCTGCCGTGACCGTGGCTTCTCGCGCCGCTATTCTGGTTTCAATCTCGCGTGCCGCCGTGGCGATCGATTCGATTCGAGTGATCGTGGCCGCTACGCGCTCCGTCAGTCTTTCGATCAACGCCCGGGCTTCTGCAACTTCTCGTGATGCGCGCTGATGCTGGCGGGCAAGCGAAGCGGAGCGATCGGCGGCGTCAGCATTGGCCCGCGCCGCCTGTGAGGCCGCCTCCTGCGCGACAATCGCGGCGCGCTCGGCGGAAGCCAGCGCGGCGCGCTCCGACTCGGCGGCCGCGGTGGCGGTGTGTCGGGCCGCTGCGCTGTTCACAACGGCTTGCTTCAGTTCGGTGATTTCGGCGCGGCGGCGGAGAGGTCCGGGCCCCGACTCGGCTGCCGGCAGCCAGATCGCGCCACGTGCGTCCACAAATGCGGTTCCGCTTTCCATCGACGTCACGTGACCAAGCAGCGAGCGCACCCAGCCGCTCGCCGGCAATGTCGATTCGACGAGTGCAGCGAGACCTGACGCGCCATCTGGAACCTCAGGCGCTTCGCCAGTCTTGGAATCGAGTGGCAGCAGTAGCAGTGGTCCCGGTGCTGTTGAAGCGTGCCACGCGCGCACGGCCTCAGCTACCGCTCTGTCGCGAATGAGAACGGCATTTACCGTCGGTCCCAGGAATCGCTCGACGAGCCCGGCCGAGCTGGCGTCAGCGCTGATGAAATCGCTGAGCGGGCCAAGGATGGCTCCCTCGCCAAAAATCGCGCGTTCTTTCAGCAATCGCGCCGCCGCAGGCGCCAGGCCGACGCGCTCTCGCTCCAGGCCTTCGAGCGCGTTGAGCTTGGCGCTTAAGGAGGCGTGCAACTCCTCCGCGCGCAGAAGCTCGGAGCGGGCCGCGCTTTCGCGCTCTCGCGCCTGATGGAGCGCATCGCGTGCATCATCGGCGGTGGCGGTCGTGCCGGCGACGCGCGTCGCCGCAATAGCCGCCGCATCTTCCGCGACCGCCAGCTCTTTTCGCGCCGCCTCCGCGGCATCAAAGAGCTGCGTCTGCTCGGTCTCGAGGGCTCCTCTTCTCATGGTGAGCTCGTCGCGCTCGCGTTCCGCGCTCTGGTGATCGAGATCGGCGCGGTGCAGCTCTTCGCGCAGCTCACGTAGCGTGCGCTCACCCTGCTCGAGATTGAACCGTGCGGCACTGAGACCAGTGCGGACTTCCTCCTCGCGACGCGCGTGAGCGCTCAGGGCCTCGTCCGCGGTCTCGAGGGCCGTCTGGAGTGTGGCGAGCTCCGTTGATGCCCGCTCCAACTCGTTGTTCACGCGACCGGCGATCGCGTCGCCCTCGCGGCGCTCCTCCTCGGCCCGCTCGCGCCGGGACATGGCGTTGCGCAGTCGCTCTGCAGCCACGGCTATTTCGCCTCGTAGCTGTTGGGTGCTCTCGCGCTGGTCCGAGACCAGCCTCGCGAGCTCGGTGCGGCGCGCTTCACCGCTGGTTCTCTCGCTTAGTGCTGCGTCGCGTGAGGCTTCCGCGTTGCGCAGACGTTCCTCCTCGACGGGGACTTCTGTGCGAAGCACTGTCACGCGCTCCTCGAGACGCGCGAGCTCGCCGCGCCACGCATTCATCTCGCGCGACGCGTGAGCGACCTCGAGCGTGAAGCGACGAGCCATCAACTCGGTGTAGCGTTCGGCCCGCTTTCTCTGTCGTGACAGCGAGCGCACCTGGCTCTGCACCTCGCCGATCAGATCGTCGATGCGGCCGAGATCCGTCGCGGTCTCTTCGAGGCGCCGTTCGGCGCTGCGCTTGCGGTCGCGGTATAGTCCGACTCCCGCCGCCTCCTCGAACAGCTCCCTCCGATCATCGGGGCGGTCGCTCAGCAGCGCATCGACCATCCTCGCTTCGATCACGACGCCCGAATCGGCGCCGAGCCCGGTACCGCGCACCATGTCGTGGATATCGCGAAGACGGCACGCCGCTCCGTTGAGGAAATAATCACTCTCGCCCGACCGGCTCAGGCGTCTGGTGATGACGACTTCCCGGAAAGGGATGTCGAGGGCGCCGTCATCGTTCTCGAAATGCAACGAGACTTCGGCGAGGTTGACGGCCCGACGCGCGGACGATCCCTGGAATATCACTTCTTCCATCTTGGCACCGCGCAACGCGCGCGCCCGCTGCTCGCCGAGCACCCACCGCACGGCATCGGACACGTTGGATTTTCCGCAGCCATTCGGACCGACTATCGCCGTCACGCCCGGCTCGAAGACCATCTCGGTGTGATCAGCGAAAGACTTGAATCCGTGAATCTCGAGCTTCGATAAACGCACTAAGGCGAACTCCCGGTTCGGTAAACGAGTACGGGTTTCAAACCCGCACCGCGCAGTGTCCTGATCAGCTCGGCCGATTGGTCGGCCCTGGAGAAGGCGCCCGCGTAGATCAGCGCGCCTCCGTCGTTCTGCATCAAAGCGTAGACCGGCAGACCGCGAGCCGTGTACTTGTCGACGGCCCCGCGAACCGCATCGACAATGCCACCCTGCGTGGGCACGCTGTCGACGACGAGGGCCAATGGCGCCATCGTAACACTACCGGACGAATCCGTGAGGACGCCCGAGTTCCGCAGCGCGCGCAGCAGCGAGTCAGCCTGATATCTCCTGGTGTAGGCACCAGCGGTCACCTTGTACCATTTCGATCGCTCCAGGTCAATTGCGACGGGCGACACGGCGGCTGCCGGAAGTGCCGCGCCATTTTTCCTGACGAACAAGTTAGCACCTTCAGCGGTGTTTGCGACTAGCAGTTCCACGGTGAACGCAGCCGCCGACGCGGAATCATTGACATTTGTGGGAGGAGCGACGTAAAGAGTTTCCGGGGGCGGTCGCGGCGGAGGCGGCGTCGGAGCAGGAGCCGGCGGGGCTGCCTTGGCCACAACGCGCGCTGGTTGTCGTGCAGTGCGCCCGACGCGCGCCAACATGAGGGCCAACCCGACCGATGCGATGAGCAGCAGAGCGATTGCTCCGAGCGCGGGATAGAACCATCGATGCTGCTTCCAGCTCGCCGCGCGCGCGCTGATCATGTGGAGCGGAATTTTCAGCGTTGGTGTGGGGGACGCGACTCGGACGAGCACGAGCGAGTTTGGCGCGGCTGGGAGGTCAGTGTCCTTGACCAACACTGCTCCGTCAATCTTGTCGATGAGATCGCCCAATCCCTTTGAATCCCACGGGGCGACGAGAAGAAGCAGCGCGCCGACCTCGCCGAAGCCCGCGGCTACCCTCGTCCATCTCGCGCTGCGGAGGATCTCCTCATCTATGTGAGGATCGGTCCCGCTCGGCATCACGTACAGATTCTCGGTTCCTTCCACCGCGTAACCGATTTTGTTGAGCGAAACGCCGTAGAGAAGGCTGTCGGTGATGCCGTGGGGATCCTCGTCCTTGACGAGAGAGCGGAGAGGGGGGGTGTCCCCGACCAGATCCCCGACGACTACGCGTCTATGCGTTGCCTCGGCCCGAGCGATTCCGAGCGCTACGTGGGCGGCGGCAACTGGATCAGAGGAAGTGACGACTACCGCGGAATAACTGCCCAACAGTGATGCGATTTGCCTTCCGGCGTCTTCCCATGCTACTGGACGTCCGCCGGAGACACGCGAGTTCAAGGGGAGCCCTCGTAGATCCAGTATTCTCGCTTGGATGCGCGGCCGATCTTGTCGGCCTCCTCTCGCGTGGCGAACGGTCCCATGACCACACGGAATATCTGCGCGCCCGCGGTGGTCGTGGAAACTACATGGGCAGAATTGCCGGCGACCTTGATGGTGTTCGCGAGTTGCTGCGCCTTGTCCTCGGTAAGGAGGGCGGCGAACGAAACGGTGAACCCGGCTGAAGGAGCTCTGGCTACTGGAGGCACGACGGCCGCGCCCGTGTCGCGCGCAGTCGGCGGGTTGGTGACCGCCCCCGTGGAGCTCGCCGAAAGCGAGTCTTTCTGCGTGCTGTCACCGGCAAACGTCACGGGCTGGTCAAGCCCATGCGGCCGCGGACGGAATCCGTCCCAGGCGAAAAAGTACCAGAAATCCTTCGCTCCTCCCGCAACGGTCGATTGAACGCTGAGCTTCTCGGGATCGACGAAGTTGACGTCCTTTGCATTGAGGAGCGCGAGCCTTCCATCAGGAGTGATTGCCGGGAGATCTGTTTCCCAACGCGTCGGCACCGCACCGACGAGCCTGTTCGTTCCGATCGCGATTACCCAGGCGGAGTCGGCTTTCGGAAATCGAGCGAGGAGGTAGCGACCAAGCGCGTCCATCCGGAGATCCGGCGGCGGCGCGGGCAGCACCACACCCATTCCGACGTTGCCAGAATAGCGATCGACGATCGAGATGCCGCTGTCGACCGCGGTCGCAACGTAGATTCTGTCCCCGCTCGGTGTGGGTGCCAACGCGCGCACTCTGCTCTCGAGGTGAACAGTGCCGACGGGCGAAAGGTCCTTGGCTTTCACGCCTACGAGTCCGCTGTCGACCGTGAAATAAATCCGGTCGCCCACTTGTGTCCTCACTGCGCGTCCGGAAAGAGGTAGCACGGTGCTGTCCTGAATGACATCGTCGGGCGGACGCACCCTCCACACGAGCGTCTTTGCTCCTTTGTTGGCGGTAACGATCAGCTCGCCGTTGGGCTGCGCGAAAACGGAGCGTGCCGGCACGGGCGGCTTGAAATGCCAATCTCCGCCAGTCGGATTCAGCCGGACGATCTCGCCTCTCGTATTGACGCCGTAGATGTCGCTGCCGTTCGCGGAGGAAAGCGACGTGAGCTTCGCTCGCGACGCCTTCGTAACGTCGGTTTCCCTCAAGTCCAGGCGGCCAGGAAATCCCTTGGCATCGACGTACGCAATCGTACCACCGTCCTGATCGAACGCGAGAACGCGATCGAGGGGCGGAATTTCATCGACCGTCCACACCGCCGAATCGAGCTTCGGGTAAGCATAGACGTACCCGGTGCCTCCTGCGCGGGGAACGCGGAGGAGGAGCGGGTCGGGCCCGAGTGGCTCGGTTATCTGCGGGGTCGTGCTGTCAGGCGCTGCCCTGTCCTTAGTACAGGCTGTACAGAGCAGCGCCAGCAGTAGGAGGCGACGCAACGGTTAGTAGCTCGCTCCCAACGAGAAAGTCCAGTTCGCCTTCCGCCCGGTTTCCAGGGGAATTGCGTAATCCCACCGCAGAATTGCCAGGTTGAACAGATTCACACGCAACCCTGCGCCCCAACTGGTAAGTGGATAGCGATTGAGATTCGGATCGTTGTTCTCAGGCGCACGGCCGAGGTGCGGAGTCTGGTTCCTGCTCCACGCCAGGCCGGCGTCGTAGAAGATGAGCCCGTCGAGCGGCGGCAGCCCAAAATTGCTTCCGACATCGAAGCGGCGGATGATCGGGAAGCGCAGCTCGGCGTTGGCGACTGCTACTCTGCTACCGGCAAGCTGCGCATTGTTGCACGCGGACTGGCCAGTACCGATGATCGACGTGCAGTCGACGAAGTTGAAATTGGCGCGGTCGTAACCACGGACGAAATCGGGACGGCCGATGTACTTCGGGAAGAAGCCCTCATCCGGACCCACCGAGATGGAACTCAGGAACCGCGTCGCGAAAGTCAGTGTGTTGAAGATGATCGGGTCGTACCGGCGGTAGTCGACCAGGAAATCACTAAAGGTCAGCTTGCCGACACTCTGCGACGCCTGGAATCGCATCCTGCGTCCGATCACCGGCCCAGTCGTGCCGAACAGAGTATTGTCGGAAACGAACGCCGCTGACGGTGTGACGTAGTTGATGGTCGGCAGCGACAACGTGTCCTTGAACTGGATGTCCGTGCAATATCCTGCCACGCTGCAGTCCTGAAAGACCTGCACGAAGCCCTGCGAGATGCTATTAAACTGTGCGCCGATCTCGACGCGCGAAAACCGGTTGAAGGGATATTGACCGCTGACGAAAAGATTCCGGATGACGTACCGGAGGTAATCGGTCTGGAACCGAACGACCTGTCCTGAGGGATCAAGCGGGATGGTGCCGCCGCTGAGCGGCACATATACCGGATCCTGCGAGACGCCGGTCGTATACTGAAGCCGGTGGCTCAGATTGGCGTAGCCGACGAAGGCACTCGCGTCGCTCAATCGTCCGTAGACATTTCCCGCCACCGCCAGCTGATGGTTCCCAAGGAGGTCGCTGAAGACGAACGCGGTCCCTCCCGCAAACGTGCCATAGCTCGGTGTGTATCCGATCGACGGATCAGCAATGTAGTCCGGGTGGAATGCGACGTG
Organism: Gemmatimonadaceae bacterium; assembly: GCA_036390715.1. GTDB lineage: Bacteria > Gemmatimonadota > Gemmatimonadetes > Gemmatimonadales > Gemmatimonadaceae > UBA4720. The sequence continues at coordinate 6,706 of DASWBG010000130.1, read as the reverse complement.
GTACGGGTGCTCCTTGAACCTGGTGGTGTCTGGCAGGCCGAACGTCGGATCTGCCTGGAGAGCTGCGACGCTTGGTGGCAGATCCGCGACTGCCTCCTGCAACGGTAGCACCGACGACTGACGCGATCCAGCGGATGCGCGATATGTCGACGTCGGCTCGCCGGTCCTTGGCCGCAGGGTCAGCGAGTCAAACCCCGTTTTCGGTTTTATCAACGAATCCGGCAACGGCGCTCCAATGGCGAGGTTTACGCCGGACGGACGGAAGGCGGCTCTCTTGAGGGCTCGCGGATTGTCGATGGTCCAGATGGTGTAGTCGCCTTTCTCGAAACTGGTGTAGGCGATTCTATCCGCGGTCCTTGCCCAGCTTATCGCCGGGCTGAACTCCGTGATCGCCGATACACCTCCCAGGACATTCGTCAGCTGGTAGTGCTGTCGATCGGCGAAGTCGAAAAGGAAAATGTTGGGGATTCCGGTACGATCGGAGATGAACGCGAGCTGCCGCCCATCCGGCGACCACGCCGGATTCAGATTCAGGCCAGCCTGATTCGGCAGAACCTCGATCGCACCGGACTCAAGGTCCATTACGGCGATGCGCCATTTGGAGAACTTCAGGAGCGAAAGATTCGTGTCGGGACTCCGATCCGTGGCAAATGCGAGCCGCTTTCCATCCGGAGACCACGCGGGTTGCAGATCCCCATACTGATCGTTGGTGAGTTGCCGCAGGTTCTTCCCGTCAGCGTCGACGATGTAAAGATCGGTGATGCCACCGTGCGTGCCGCTGAAGGCGATCTGTCTGTCGTCCGGCGACCATACCGGGCTCCAGATGGCGTCGACAGTCGGCAAATCGATGCGGGTCTTTACCGATGTCGTGGCAACGTCCATCAGGTACATCACGTCTTTGCCTTCGCGCTGCGCCGTGAACGCAATCATGCGGCCGCTATTCGAGAACGAGCTTTGCGAATAGAGAAGTCGCAGCTCCTCGAAATTCGGATTGAGGGTGCTTTCGACGAGGCGCTTAATGCGCTTGCCGGTGCGCGCGTCAGCCAGCCAGAGATCGATGAACAGCTCGCCGCGCTTCTCATTTCCGTTCGACAGAAACGCAATCCGGCTGCCGTCGTTGGAGAGCGACGGTGCGAGGAAGATCTGTCCTCCGCTTTTCTTTTCGGTAAGGAGAGGCTGGGAGAAACTGCGGGGACGATCGAGCACGGCCGCTTGCGGCAAATACCTGGCATTGATCGATTCGCGCCAGTCATCGCTCAGCTCGTGAAGAGTGAGCCCGAGCTGCCTCTGGAAAGCACGTGCGATTCCAAGCGTCGACGAATTCTGCAGGATTTCGCCGATCGCCGCGTCTCCCCAGCGCTCGCCGACGTACTCCCAGAGGGATTCTCCGTAGCGGTACGGAAAATACTTGTCGGGCCGCTCGGTCATCTGCTCGATCGTTGGCAGATTACCATTGATCGCCGCATCGCGCAGCCAGGTGGTAGTCAGCGTGTGATTCGGGCCGCTCGACAGGTACTCTGCCATGCCCTCCATGAACCAGGCGGGTGGATCGATCTGGTTGAGCGTCTGCACATTCGAGCCGGCCTTGCCACGCGCGAAAATGTCGTACTGGAACTCGTGCACCATTTCGTGCGTCAGGACGTGCTCGAAGCTTCCGAGATCCCCGGTGAGCGGCAGAATCATGCGGCCCCGCGCATACTCGGTTACGCCTCCCACTCCTTCACCCAGATCGCCCGTGACGTTGTTCTGTCCGAACTCGGCCCGCGACGCGAAGAGCACGATCGGTTTCTTTTCACGGAACTGGTGATCTAAAACTTTGGAAAGCCGCGCGTACGACCGCTCCGCCATGCGGGCCGCGTCCATCGCACCTGCTTTCTCCTCGGGATAATAGTGAACGAGCCAGTGCTCGGTCTCGATTACCTGCCAGTTGAAGTGCTTGTACTGGACCTGGTTCATTCCGAAGTACTGCTGCGCGTCGAGGCGAGTCGCGCACAGCAAAACGGCCAAGGTGGCCAGAATACGTGCCGCTTTCATTTTCTCGTTACTCCTGTGGTTCCAGCGCCACTGTTTCCGCATCGCTCCAGAGGCGTTCTATCTGGTAGAACGACCGAAGTGTCGGATGGAAGATGTGAACTACAAAATCGAAGAAATCGAGCAGCACCCAGCGGCCCTGTTCCAATCCTTCAGTGTGATGCACGGTCAGTCCGGCCTTCTTCATCTCCGAGATTACGTGCTCGCCGATCGATCTCACGTGGGTGTCGGAGGTCCCGCTCGCGATGACGAAGTAGTCAGTCATGTCGGTGACGCCGGCCAGATTCATCAGCACGACGTCGTTCGCTCTCATGTCCAGGCAAAGCTGGGCGGCGCGCTGTACTCTCTGCGCACCTTCGCGGGCGGTTACAGATGGTAAGGATGTGGCCATGCGGTTCAGTGAAGGTTTATTTGCGGCGTGGAGCGCCGCATCTCTGTATGTAGCTTATCTGCCTTGCGAAAGTTCCGTGAGGGGTTCTACGTCGCATTTCGCTTGCCAATTCCAATACGCAAAAAGACCTGGCTGCGCTGACGAGGCGCGGCCAGGTCTTTCGGCGCTTGGAGCTACTGCTTGATGACCCAGACCTTGATCTCGGGATGGACATCCGCGTGCAGGCGGATCGGCACACGGTAGACTCCCAGTGCCCGGATTGGCTCGTGCAGGTCGATCTGTCGTTTCTCGATCTGAAATCCTTGTGCATCGAGCTGGTGCGCGATGTCCGAGGACGTCACCGAGCCGAAGAGCTTGCCCTCGTCCCCGACGCGGGCTGAGAAGGTCAGAGAGACCTGCTCCAGCCTCGTTGCAAGCTCTGAGGCGGAGCCGCGCCTCGCCTCTTCCGCCTGCTCCAGGCGCTGGCGCTCCTGCTCGATGCGCTTGCGGTTGCCCGCTGTAGCCTCGTAGGCAAAGCCGCGCGGCAGCAAGTAGTTCCGCGCATAGCCGGCGGAGACCTTCACGATGTCGCCCGGATGACCGAGCTTTTCAACTGCCTGTCTGAGTATGACTTCCATTGGAGAAATTTCCTTCAGTGATCGTTGAGAACGAGTAATTCTAGCATAAAAGCGGAGCGAACCGAACCTTCAGCCCGTTTTAGCGCGCTTGCGGAGGTCGAGCCAGGTGTCACCGAGCCCGAGCGCGAGTGTAACTATCACGAAGACCTGAGGTATGAGGCTGAGGATCAGGATGTACACGTAGCGACCACGCGCCATCCACGCCAGAACCCCGATGCCGCGAATCAGATATAAAGTGCCGAAAAAGAGCAACAGATTGTAGCCGGCATTCCTTCCCTCCGCGAAAGCCGGAAGCAGGCATAACGTGGCGCCGACCGCGAGCCCCCACACCAGTTGATCGTTGAAGGTGAAGTCGATCAACGGGCTGAGGGGCGGCCCGATCTGCACTGGAGACAGCCTCCGGTATGCGGCCCACCCAAGCGCCAGCGCGGCAAGTGACTCCAGCGCGAGCAGCGCCGGCAAAAGCGAAGCCGCTAGCGCGGGAACCGACCGCATCATCGTTTCGCTGTCCTCGTCCCAGTTGTCGAGCGCCGGAGCGCGTTTCGCGACTTCACTCCACTCCGGTGTGTTCCGTCCGTCCTCGATCTTCTGGATGGTGCTGGAGACTCTCCTCGTCAGCTCCTCTTCCGCCGCGTGCTGGAACCGCGCGATTCCGCTCGGCGACGAGAGTGCGATCAGGAACCCGATGCCGACGGACAGTCCAACCGAGAACAACGCCCTCGAGAAAAAGGGCATGGCTGTGCTCCACAGGCTGACGAGGCCAAAGCTCGCGGCCAGCAAAATTGCCCAGCCACGCGCCATCTGGTCGTACTGCGTGCCGGGAGGACCCGCGGGTTGGAGCAGCATCCAGACGGAAAGAGCGATCCAGATCAGCGCCAGCGCCACACGTCCGCCCAGCTTCCAGCCGACTATCGAGCAGGCCGCGATGACCGGCACCAGCAACAACAGCGTCTGCTGGAGCGGTACGATCAGCTCGAAAAACGGCAGAAAGGGGCAGACGAGAAGTGCAGCCAACCCCCAAAATAGCAGCCGCCACGATTGCCTTTTCGCTGCCGGTGTGGCGGCCTCGGCCATCTAGGCCTGGTGACCGCGGATGTAGGGAATCAGCGCGAGGAAGCGGGCTCGCTTGATCGCCGTCGAGAGCTGGCGTTGGTGACGGGCGCAGGTGCCGCTGAGCCGGGAGGGAAGGATCTTCCCCTGGTCGGTGATGAAGCGGCCAAGCGTGCGATCGTCCTTGTAGTCGATCCAGCGAACGCGGCTCTCGCAGAATGGGCAGCTTTTTTGTGGTCGTCTCATGGATCAATCCTCGTCGTCGTCATCGTCGTCACGGCGAGTTGCCGCGGCCAGGTCTTCCTCGGACTGCGGTGGAGCGCCGACTTCGTGCTCGTGCAGTGTGATGAGGTAGCGGATGACGCCGTCGTCGAGCTTTAGCGCGCGCTCGTACTCCGGCAGAGTTGTCGGCTCGGTCGCGAACTTTGAAACGACGTAGTAGCCGTTCTCGCGGGGACCGATGGAATAGGCGAGCTGTCGCCGACCCCAATGCGCGACTTCGGGTTGCTCCTTGGTGCCGAGCAATCCGTGGAAGCGCGTGATTTTTTCGTTGATGGCGGCGTCTTCGAGAGTCGAGTCGAAGATGTAGACCGCCTCGTATGTGCGAGGCACTAGGCAATCCTCCTTTTGGTCGTAAACCGCCCCCCATCTGGTTGCCGAAGTGGGAGGAAGGTGTGAAGGCCGCGACGCGGCCGTTGTGAGAGCGAAAGCTAAACGCTTGCTGCGAGCAGAGCAACGGACGCTGTTTGATCCCCGGCACCATACTCGACATGCCTTGATCGGCACTTTTGTTGCCCTCGACAAAGGCATGAGCGCCGCGCCGGTCGGCCGATTTGCTCATCCGTGACCGCAATCCGGCGGCGTCAGAGAGAGGAGGTTTCGTGCGAATGATATCCACTGAGCGCGCGGTCGTTGTCGCAATGATCTTGGGCTCGGTAGCAGCGGCCGGCTGCGCCAAGAAAGACAATTACGCCGCGGATACGGCGGCAGCGTCGACGACCGTAGCCGACACGACCACAGCATCGAGCACTAGTACGATGGCGCCCGACACCACGGCGAAAGCAGCTGCGTCGACGCCGGCCACCAAGAAAACCAGTACAAGAAAAAAGGCGCCGACGAAGACTAGCTACTAAGGTGCCTTAGTCACCGGGCTTGGCCGTCTCTTCCGGGGGACGTCCGTTCGCCGGTGATGTGGGTCCATCCGCCGCTGAGGACTCACCGCCCGCCGCGCGTACGTCGCTCTCTGCCCAAGCCGGGGTTTCCGGGCCCTGAAAGAAGAGTAGGTTCGGAATTGCGCTCTCCCGGAGGTTACATGCGCAGAACAGTAAGTACGCTGGCCTTGGCTCTCACCGCAGCGGTTGCTGTGGCTGCTATTGCGACGAGCTGCGGGTCAGATAGCACTGCCCCGAAGAACAAGACCTACGTCGCCAACCTGTCCCCGGCAAACGAAGTGCCGGCCAAGACGACGACGGGAACTGGCGTGGCAACGTTTGTGGATCTCGGCACGGAGATCGACGCGACACTAGTCCTCACGAACATGACAGGCGTCATCGCTTCGCATATTCACGGACCCGCGGCGGCCGGCGTGAACACGGGTGTAATCATCAACCTTTTCCTCCCGAACGTCGCGACGGGGACCGTGAACGGAGAGGTCTGGCACGGAAGCATCACCAATGCGAACAACGCGAACATCTCGCTTGACTCACTGCGAGTGCTGTTCAACAATGGGAACGCGTACGTGAACGTTCACACGTCGGCGAACCCCGGTGGTGAGATTCGCGACCAGGTACATCCGAGCAACTAGCTCTTCCTCAGCGTCGCAACTAGAATGAAAAGAACGGGATCCGAGATCTGAGAAGCACGGTTGAAAGTCGTTAGTAACTGCGCTGCGACCTTCCTACCGCCGGTCAGGGCGCAGAACAAGCGAGTTCAGTCACTCTCACGCCGCCGAGAACGGTCGGAGCGCGGTGACTAACAACTTTCATCTATGCCTCTCAGATCTCGGATCCCGTTCAGTTTGTCGCCCTAGCCGGCGCTACACGTTGAACCTGAAGAGAAGAACGTCCCCGTCCTGGACGACGTACTCTTTTCCTTCGGACCTCACCACGCCTTTTTCGCGTGCACCTTTCCATCCTTCATTTCCCACGAACGAATCGTAGGAAACAGTCTCCGCGCGAATGAATCCGCGCTCGAAGTCCGTGTGTATCACCGCGGCGGCTTTTGGCGCCGTGTCTCCGCGGTGGATAGTCCAGGCGCGGACTTCCTGCTCACCGGCGGTGAAGTAGGTCTCCAGCCCGAGAAGCTTGTAGCCGGCCTGAATCAGCCGATCGAGTCCCGCCGACTCGAGTCCGAGCGAAGAGAGAAAATCGGCGCGATCCTCGGGCGGTAGTTCCGCCAGCTCCGCTTCGATCTTGGCGGAAAACGGAACAACCTCTGCCTGCTCGCCGCTCTTCTTCACCGCCTCTCTCAATGCCTGGAGATGCGGACCTTCATCGCCCGCGAGCTCTGAATCGCTGACATTCGCCGCGTAGAGGACCGGTTTCACCGTGAGCAGCGTCAAGGGCGCGAGCACCGCCTTCTCTTCGGCAGAAAGTCGAGCTTCCCACAGTCCTCTTCC